>JAHFQI010000233.1 GCA_023259355.1 Comamonadaceae bacterium | reverse complement strand
CATGCCAGTGTGCAGGCTGTCTGCGTTGCTGTCCATCGCATAATTAAGCATGTTCCATGCTGAAAAACGCAATACATGCAGACCCTGAATTCACCATTGCATCCCAAGGCCTTGCGTTATCTGGCCGCCGTGGCGCAGCTCGGCTCGGTGCAGGCGGCGGCCCGCGAGGTCTCGATCTCGGCGTCCGCCATCGATCGCCAGATCCTCCTGCTGGAGGAAGACCTGGGCGTGCCGCTGTTCGAGCGCCAGCCGCGCGGCATGCGGCTCACCGCGGCCGGCGAGTTGCTGCTGGCACTGTCCCAGCGCTGGAAGACCGACCTCAACCGCACGTTGTCCGACGTCAAGCAACTGCAGGGTGTGAGCCACGGCCAGCTCCGGCTTGCCGCCATGGACAGCCACGTGAACGGCTTTCTGCCGGGCTTCATCCACCGCGTGTCGCAGGAGCACCCCGGCGTCGTCCTGGAGGTGGACATCGTCAGCACCGACGAGGCGGTACGCCGCCTCAACGACGGCGGCGTGGACCTCGCCGTGGCCTTCAACCTGAAGCCGCAGCGCGACCTGCACCTGGTCTGGAGCGCCGATTTGCCGCTGGGCTGCGTGGTGGCCGCCGGGCATCCGCTGGCGAGCCAGGCCAAGGTGACGCTCAAAGACGTGGTCGCGTGGCCGCTGGCAGCGCAAAGCCGCGTGCTGGCGATCCGCCGCTACCTGGAGCGGCGCCACGGCTGGCTGCTCCAGGAAGCCCGGCCGCCGCTGGTGACCAACTCATTGCAGCTTGTCAAAAGCCTGGTGCGAAGCGGCAGCCATGTGGCGCTCACCTCCGAACTCGACGTCGGGCCGGAGATCCTCGACGGCAGCGTCCGCTTCATTCCCCTGGGCGACAAAAACGCCCAACCCCAGACGGTGGGTGTGGCCATCAGCGCCGGCCGCTCGCTGCCGCGCATCGGCCGCATCGTCGCCGATCTGCTGGCCGAGCATGTGGGTACCTATCTGGAAAGCGTGCGCGAGGCTGGGCGCTGAAGCGAACCGGAATTGATGTGAGTCATGTCGCCGCGCCATCCCCTGTGCCATGCTGTAAGCATGAGTTCCATCAGCATCTTGCCCGGCTTTCTGGCCGACCCCACGCGTTTTCTGTTTTTCACCGGCAAGGGTGGCGTGGGCAAGACGTCCCTCTCCACGGCCACGGCCATCGCTCTGGCGGACGCCGGCGAGCGTGTGCTGCTGGTCAGCACCGATGCCGCGTCCAACCTCGATGAAATGCTGGGTGTGCCGTTGTCCAACCAGCCCGTGGCCGTGCCCGGCGTGGCGGGCATGAGCGTGCTCAACATCGACCCTGACGCCGCCGCCGAGGCCTACCGCCAGCGCGTGCTGGCGCAGCTCGAAACCAGCGCCAGCGACGACGAGCGCGCCACGGTGCGCGAGCAGCTCTCGGGCGCCTGCACCACCGAGATCGCGGCGTTCGACGAGTTCGCCTCGCTGCTGGCCCAGGAGGGCAATGAGGCCGTCCACGGCTGGGACCACGTCATCTTCGACACGGCCCCCACCGGCCACACCCTGCGCCTGTTGAGCCTGCCCAAGGCCTGGACGGGTTTTCTGGCCGGCAACGACCGCGGCGCCTCGTGCCTGGGCCCGCACTCGGGCCTGAAGATGCAGGAAGCGCGCTTCAACGCCGCGCTGCGCGCCTTGAGCGACCCGGCGCTCACCACCGTGGTGCTGGTCACGCGCCCCGACCCGCGCCCCGTGCAGGAAGCCGCACGCACGTCCGAGGAGTTGCGCGCGCTCGGCCTTGGCAACCAGCGCCTGGTCCTCAACGGCGTGTTCCACGCCAGCCAGCTTGGCGACGCCACGGCCGACGCCATCGAGGCACTGGGCCGCCAGGCCTTGCAGGACATGCCCGACGCACTGGCGCGCCTGCCGCGCGACGAGGTGCCGCTGCGCCCGTTCGACACCGTGGGCCTGCCGGCGCTGCGCGCGTTGCTGGGCGGCACACCGCTGCCGACACCCGCCCCGGACGCCCAAGCCACGCCACCGGACCTTCCCGCCGAGCCCCTGTCGCGCCTGACCGACGAACTGGCCGCCGTCGGCCACGGCCTCATCATGGTGATGGGCAAGGGCGGCGTGGGCAAGACGACGATTGCCGCCGCGCTGGCCGTGGGGCTGGTGCAGCGCGGCCACAGCGTGCACCTCACCACCACCGACCCGGCCGCCCATGTGGCTGACGCCCTGAACGGCAACCTGCCGAACCTGAAGGTCGGCCGCATCGACCCCAAGGCAGAGACGGCGGCCTACATCGCCAAGATCATGGCCACGCGTGGCAAGGAGATGGACGAGCCCGGCAGGGCGCTGCTGCTGGAAGACCTGCAATCGCCCTGCACCGAAGAAGTCGCGGTGTTCCACGCCTTCAGCCGCGTGGTGAACGAGGCGCGCACCGCCTTCGTGGTGCTGGACACCGCGCCCACCGGCCACTCGCTGCTGTTGATGGACGCCACCGGCGCCTACCACCGGCAGATGACGCGCCAGTACGAAGGCAGCGCGAATGCCAGGCACATCATCACCCCGCTCATGCGCTTGCAGGACGCCGAGCTGACGCGTGTGATCATCGTCACCCTGCCCGAAGTCACCCCCGTCAGCCAGGCCGCCGCCCTGCAGGACGATCTGCGCCGCGCGAAGATCGAGCCTTGGGCCTGGGTCATCAACAAGAGCGTCGCCGCTACCGGCACCACCGACCCCCTGCTGCAGGCCCGGCTGGCCGGCGAGCACCGCCAGACCGAGCGCATCGCCCAGGGCCTGGCCCGCCGCACCTTCGTGCTGCCCTGGCTGCCCGAGCCGCCCGTGGGGGTGCGGGCGCTGGGGGCGCTGGTGCAGGCGCGGGAATCCACAGCCTGAATGCCGATCCAGCCAAGCAGCGAGATCCGCGTGTCCATCCAGTGATGGATGTAACAAGAAAATATCCGCTGAACTGTGGGAATCACCGTGCCTCTAAAAGCCATGAACAACTTCATGAAAGGCGCGGCGAAACGCCTGATCTTTTCGCTGGTTGTCGTGTCCGCCTTGGGCGGATGCGCTGTGTACGGGCCGGTGGGCCCTGCGCCTTACCCGTACGCGACGGGCGCATATGGTGAAGCCGTTTACCCGGTGGCGCCTGTCTATGCATCCCCCTATGCGTACAGCCCTTACTACTACGACCCTTTGTTCATCGGTCCGCCGGTGTTCTTCAACCTCGGCGTTTCCGCACGTGGCGGTCACCGGTTTCATGACGGGGGCTTCCGGGGCTCACGAAGCGGCTTCAGGCGCGGCCGTTAGTTGGCCACCACCCTCACGAGCGGCTGCCCGGCCAGCCAGGCCTGAAGGCATTCGGTCACGCCTGTGGCAAAGCGCTGAAACACCGGCTCCGTGACGAAACCCAGGTGCGGCGTCAGCAGCACATTGGGCAGTTGGCGCAGCGGGTCGTTCAGCGGCAGCGGTTCCGTGTCGAACACATCAAGCGCCGCGAAGCCCGGCCGGCCCCGTTGCAGGGCGTGGACCAGCGCATCGGTGTCGATCAGTTCTGCGCGGGAGGTGTTGACCAGCAGGCTGTCCGGCCGCATCAGCGCCAGCCGTTCGGCGTTCATCAGGTGCCGGGTGGCGGCTGTCACGACCAGGTGCAGGCTGACCACCTGCGAGCTCGCCAGCAACTCCTCCAGCGGCACCAACCCGACGCCTTGGGCCGCGGCGCGCTCGGCCGTCATGCGCGGGCTCCAGGTCACGACGTCCATGCCCAGCGCCTTGCCGACGCGGGCCACGCGCCCGCCGATTTCGCCC
>JAHFQI010000105.1 GCA_023259355.1 Comamonadaceae bacterium | reverse complement strand
GCGGGCGGCTTTCAGAAAAATCACAGTGACGATGGGGTCTTAATATACATTCAAGATTGTATATATACTCCAAAAATTCGTCTTCAATACCATGCGGTAGCGTCCATTTCTCTGCTCACTTTCCGCGAAAAAAACCATGCCAGTAACGTGCACCCGGCCCTCCATCCCCCCCCCCATCCCAAGCCGGTCACCATGGCGCTGCGGCCTGGCATTGACCGTCGTGGGCCTGGCGGCCCTGCTGGCGGGCTGCGACAGCAAAAACGCGGCCCCGGCAGGTCCTCCGGGCGGCATGCCGCCGGCCGAGGTGGGCGTGGTCACGGTCAAGCCGGGCAACGTCGGTCTCGTCACCGAACTGCCGGGCCGGCTCGAGGCCTCGCGTGTGGCGCAGGTGCGGGCGCGGGCCGCCGGCATTTTGCAAAAGCGGCTGTTTCGCGAAGGCAGCGACGTGAAGGCTGGCCAGGCCTTGTTCGAGATCGACGCCAGCCCCTACAAGGCCGCCTACGACAGCGCCCAGGCCAGCCTGGCCAAGGCCGAGGCCAACCTGATGCAGGCCAGCGCGCAGGCCGAGCGGTTCAAGCCGCTGGTTGAAGCCAATGCCATCAGCCAGCAGGAGTACGTCAACGCCCAGGCGGCGCAGAAGCAGGCCATGGCCGACGTGGCCGCCGGCAAGGCCGCGGTGCAGACCGCACACATCAACCTCGCCTACGCGAGCGTCACCGCGCCGATTTCGGGTCGCATCGGCCGGGCGCTGGTGACCGAGGGCGCCCTGGTGGGCCAGGGCGAGGCCACCCCGCTCGCGGTGGTCCAGCAGATCGACCCGATGTATGTGAACTTCACGCAGTCGGCCGGCGAAGTCATGCGGCTGCGCCGCGCCCTCGAAAGCGGCCAGCTCAAGCGCGCCGGCGGCGGCGAGGCGGCCAGCGTGCGCGTGGTACTGGAAGACGGCAGCGAATACGCGCGTGCCGGCAAGCTGCTGTTCTCGGACCTGACGGTGGACGCCGCCACGGGCCAGATCACGCTGCGCGCCGAGGTGCCCAACCCCGGCGCCGCGCTGCTGCCCGGGCTGTACGTGCGCGTGCGGCTGGAGCAGGCGCAGGCCGGCAACGCCCTGACCTTGCCGCAGCAGGCCGTGACGCGCTCGCCCCAGGGCGATTCGGTCATGGTGGTCGGCACCGACGGCAAGGTGCAGCCGCGGCCGGTGAAGATCGGTGGCCAGCAGGGCGGCCAGTGGGTCATTCTGGACGGCCTGAAGGCCGGCGAGCAGGTGATGGTGGACGGCTTCCAGAAGCTGCACGGCGAGGCGCCGGTCAAGGCCGTGCCCTGGCAGGCGCCGGGCAGCCAGCCCGCCGCGCAGCCAGGCGCTGCTTCGCCTCCGGCGTCGGCAACGCGTCCGGCGTCCGCGTCCGCATCGGCTGCTTCGGCCCCGGCCAGCGCCGCCTCCAGCGCCGCGCGCTGAGGAGCCGGCACCATGGCCCAATTTTTCATCGACCGGCCCATCTTCGCGTGGGTGATTGCGTTGTTCATCATGGTGATGGGCGCGGTGTCCATCACGCAGCTGCCGATTGCCCAGTACCCGCCCGTGGCGCCACCGTCCATCGTGATCTCGGCCGCCTACCCCGGCGCCTCGGCCCAGACGCTGGAAGACAGCGTGCTGTCGGTGATCGAGCAGGAAATGAACGGCTCGCCCGGCCTGATCTACATGGAGGCGGTCGCGCAGGCCAATGGCACGGGCCAGCTCACGCTGAGCTTCCAGCCTGGCACCAGCCCGGATCTGGCGCAGGTGGACGTGCAAAACCGCCTGTCCCGCGCCGCGCCGCGCCTGCCCTCGGCCGTGACGCAGCAGGGTGTGCGCGTCGAAAAGTCGCGCAGCAACTTCCTGCTCTTCGCCATCCTGTCGTCGGACGACCCGGCCTGGGACCCGATCGCCCTGGGCGACTACGCCTCGCGCAGCGTCCTGCCTGAAATCCAGCGCCTGCCCGGCGTGGGCCAGGCCCAGTTGTTCGGCACCGAACGCGCCATGCGCATCTGGATCGACCCGGCCAAGCTGCTGGGCGTCAACCTCTCGGCCGCGGACGTGACCGCCGCCATCCGCGCCCAGAACGCCCAGGTCTCGGCGGGCGAGATCGGCAGCCTGCCCAATGTGGCCGGACAAAGCATCGCCGCCACCGTGGTGGTCAACGGCCAGCTCTCCAGCATCGAGCAGTTCGGCAACGTGGTGCTGCGCGCCAACGCCGATGGCTCCACGGTGCGGCTGAAGGACGTGGCGCGCATCGAGCTGGGTGCGCAGGCCTATGCCACTTCGGCACGC
This sequence comes from Comamonadaceae bacterium, assembly GCA_023259355.1. Classification (GTDB taxonomy): domain Bacteria; phylum Pseudomonadota; class Gammaproteobacteria; order Burkholderiales; family Burkholderiaceae_C; genus JAHFQI01. Next base: position 12,466 of record JAHFQI010000105.1, on the reverse strand, counting down.
CTGAACGGCAAACCCTCCACCGGCATCGGCGTGCAGCTGTCCCCCAGCGGCAATGCCCTGGCCACGGCGAAGGCCGTGCGCACCAAGATGCAGGAACTGGAGCGTTTCTTCCCCCGTGGCATGAAATGGGCCATCCCCTACGACAGCTCGCGCTTCGTGGACATCTCCATCCGGCAGGTGGCTGAAACCCTGGTCGAGGCCGTGGCACTGGTCTTCCTGGTGATGTTTCTGTTCCTGCAGGACTGGCGCTACACGGTCATTCCCACCATCGTGGTGCCGGTGGCGCTGCTCGGCACCTTCGCCACGCTGCTGGCGATGGGTTTCTCGATCAACGTGCTGACCATGTTCGGCATGGTGCTGGTGATCGGCATCGTGGTGGACGACGCCATCGTGGTGGTGGAGAACGTCGAGCGCATCATGAGCGAGGAAGGCCTGCCGCCGCTGGAGGCCACGCGCAAGGCCATGGGCCAGATCTCGGGCGCCATCATCGGCGTGACCGTGGTGCTGATCTCGGTGTTCGTGCCGCTGGCGTTTTTCAGCGGCTCGGTGGGCAACATCTACCGCCAGTTCGCGGCGGTGATGGGCGTGTCCATCGCGTTCTCGGCGTTTCTCGCGCTGTCGCTCACCCCGGCGCTGTGCGCCACGCTGCTCAAACCCGTGGAAGCCGGCCACCACCACGAGAAAACCGGCTTTTTCGGCTGGTTCAACCGGGGGTTTTCGCGCACCGCCAAGGGGTATGAAAGCCGCGTGGCAAGGCTGCTGCCCCGCGCCGGCCGCACGCTGCTGATCTACGCGGCCATCGTGGCCGCCGCCGCCGTGGTGTACCTGCGCCTGCCGACCTCGTTCCTGCCCAATGAAGACCAGGGCACGATGCTGGTCAACGTGCAATTGCCGCCCGGCGCCACCGTCGAGCGCACGCGCGCGGTGATGCAGCAGGTCGAGGGCTTCATGCTCAAGCAGCCGGAGGTGCAGAGCATCGTCGGCGTGCTGGGCTTCAGTTTCTCGGGCCAGGGCCAGAACGCGGCGCTTGCCTTCATCACCCTCAAGGACTGGTCCGAGCGCACCGCCCCCGGCAGCGCCGCGCAGGATGTGGCGGGCCGCGCCTTCGGCGCACTCATGGGCGTGCGCGATGCGTTCATCTTCCCCCTGAGCCCGCCGTCGATCCCCGAACTGGGCACCTCGTCCGGCTTCAGTTTCCGCCTGCAGGACCGCGCCGGTCTGGGCCGCGAGGCGCTGTTGGCCGCGCGCAACCAGTTGCTGGGCATGGCGACGCAGAGCAAGGTCATCACCCAGGTGCGCCCGGACGGGCTGGAAGACGCGCCCCAGCTGCAGCTCGACATCGACCGCGACAAGGCCAGCGCGCTGGGCGTGAGTTATGACGCCATCAACAGCGCGATCTCCACCGCCCTGGGCTCCAGCTACGTGAACGATTTCCCCAGCGCCGGCCGCCTGCAGCGCGTGATCGTGCAGGCCGATGCGCCCACCCGCATGCAGCCGGAAGACCTGCTGCGCCTGAGCACGATCAACACCAAGGGCCAGGCCGTGCCGCTGTCGGCTTTCGCCAGCACGCGCTGGGTCACCGGCGCGATGCAGACCGTGCGCTACAACGGCTACCCCTCGATGCGCATCAGCGGCAGCGCCGCGCCGGGCTACAGCACCGGCGCCGCCATGGCGGAAATGGAACGGCTGGCCGCGCAACTGCCGCAGGGCATGGGCTTCGAGTGGACCGGCCTGTCGCGCGAGGAAAAGCTTGCCGGCACGCAGGCCCTGGTCCTGTACGGCTTTGCCGTCCTGTCGGTGTTCCTGTGCCTGGCGGCGCTGTACGAGAGCTGGAGCATTCCAATGGCGGTGATCCTGGTCGTGCCGCTGGGGGTGCTCGGCGTGCTGCTGGCCACGCTGCTGCGCGGCTATGCGAACGACATCTATTTCCAGGTGGGCCTGATCACCATCATCGGCCTGTCGGCGAAGAACGCCATCCTGATCATCGAGTTCGCCAAGAGCCTGCAGGCGCAGGGCAAGAGCGTGATCGCCGCCGCGCTGGAAGCGGCCCACCTGCGCTTCCGGCCCATCGTCATGACCTCGCTGGCGTTCGGGCTGGGCGTGCTCCCGCTGGCCATCGCCTCGGGCGCGGGTTCGGCCAGCCAGCGCGCCATCGGTACCGGCGTGCTCGGCGGCATGCTCACGGGCACGGTCCTGGCCGTGGTGTTCGTGCCCATTTTCTTTGTCGTGGTGCGCGGCCTGTTCGAGGGCAGCGCCCGCCAGCGGGCCCTGCATGCGGCCCAGGCCGAGCACAGCGGGGTGCATTCCCATGAAGAGTAAGACCTTGCCTTCAGGACACGTCATGAACATGCCCCGCCTTCGCGCCGCCCTGTCCGTGCTGGCCTCGGCCGGCGCGCTGGCGGGATGCTCGATGATCCCGACCTACGAACGCCCTGCCGCCCCGGTCGCCGCGCAATGGCCCGGTTCCCCGCCGGCGGTGGCCACGTCCACCCCGTCGGCGGCCGAGCTGCCGTGGCAGACCTTCGTTGGCGACGCGGCCTTGCGAGAGGTGATCACCCTGGCGCTGGCGAACAACCGCGACCTGCGCGTGGCGGTGCTCAATATCGAACAGGTGCGCGCGGCCTGGCAGATCCGCCGGGCCGACCAGTTCCCCACGGTGAACCTGGCTGCCGCCGGCAGCCGCCAGCCCAAGTCCGACGGCAGCGGCGACCTCACCAGTCTTTACTCCGCCGGCCTGGCGATGGCCTCGTGGGAGATCGACTTCTTCGGCCGCATCGCCAGCCTCAAGGAGGCGGCGCTCGCGCAGTACCTGGCAACCGAGGAAGCGCGCCGCGCCACGCAGACCAGCCTGATCGCCGCCGTCACCACCACCTGGCTGAGCCTGCGCAGCAATGACGAGTTGCTGGCCCTGACGCAGCGCACACTGGCCACGCGCGAGGACTCGCTGCGCCTGACCCGGCTGCGTTTCGACCACGGCGCGGCATCGGCGCTGGACTTCCGGCAGGCCGAGTCCTTGACGGCGTCGGCCCGCGCCACCCTGGCCCAGCAGCAGCGCCTGCGCGCGCTCGACGTGAACGCGCTCACGCTGCTCGTGGGTCAGCCCTTGCCCGATGCGGCGTTGCCCGCCGGCGGCACAACTCCGCTGTTTCCGGAAGTGCCGGCCGGCCTGCCCTCGGACCTGCTCACGCGCCGCCCGGACATCCGTCAGGCCGAGCAGCAGCTGATCGCGGCCAATGCCAACATCGGCGCGGCGCGCGCGGCGTTCTTCCCGCGCATCTCGCTCACCGCCAGCGCCGGAACGGCCAGCAACGAACTCTCGGGCCTGTTCAAGGGCGGCGCCTGGGGCTTCACGCTGGCACCGCAAGCGCTGCTGACCGTCTTTGATGCCGGCCGCAACCAGGCCAGCCTGGATTCGGCCCGCGCCGGCCGAGAAATCGCCGTGGCGCAGTATGAGAAGGCCATCCAGACCGCCTTCCGCGAAGTGGCCGACGCGCTGGCCGGACGCGCCACGCTGGGTGAGCAGGTGCGCGCCCAGCAGGCGCAGGCCGACGCCGAGGCCGACCGCTTCCGCCTGGCCGACTTGCGCTACCGCAACGGGGTGGCCAGCTACCTCGACGTGCTCGATGCCCAGCGTTCGCTGTTTGCCGCCCAGCAGGCGCTGGTGCAGACCCGCCTGGCGTATTCGCAAAACCAGGTCGCGCTGTACAAGGCCCTCGGCGGCGGTGCATCGCCGGCCTTGCCCTGAGCCCATGTCGCCAGTTTGGTGCGACGCACAAATAGAGTGCCCAAACAGAGCCCGTAAATCAAACTCGCGGCAGTCCTTGGCCCCTTGGTCACTCTCTGCTATGAATTTTGATTCACACCAGCACTTGAAGAAGCTGGCATGAGGCTTGCATTACTCCTTGCAAGACCAACGATGGTCACTTGACGGAGCCAACCCAACGGCGGGTTGAATCCGTCGAACCCGGACAAAGGCGTCCCCACCTGCACGCGGCTTCGAGAGAGCCCCGCGCACCGTGAGGACGCCTTTTTTGTTTTCTGTTTTGCCATCCAGGAGATTTGCCATGACCGACTTTCTGAAAACCAGCCTCAGCCGCCGCGCCGTGCTGCAGACCGCTGCGGTAGGTGCCATCGGCATCAACCCCGCGCTGCGCGCCGCCGTTTATGCCCAGGGCTCGGACGCCCCCGAGAAGAAGGAAGTGAAGATCGGCTTCATTCCCTTGACCGACTGCGCCAGCGTGGTCATGGCCTCGGTGCTGGGCTTTGACAAGAAGTACGGCGTCACGATCATCCCCACCAAGGAAGCCAGCTGGGCCGGCGTGCGCGACAAGCTGGTCAACGGCGAACTGGACTTCGCCCACGTGCTCTACGGCCTGGTCTATGGCGTGCACCTGGGGCTGGCGGGCCCCAAGAAGGACATGGCCATCCTGATGAACCTGAACCAGAACGGCCAGGCCATCACGCTGTCCAAGAAGCTGGCCGACAAGGGTGCCGTGGACGGCGCCGGCCTGGCCAAGCTGATGGCCGCCGAGAAGCGCGAATACACCTTCGCGCAGACCTTCCCCACCGGCACGCACGCCATGTGGCTCTATTACTGGATGGCCGCGCACGGCATCGACCCGATCAAGGGCGCCAAGGTCATCACCGTGCCGCCGCCCCAGATGGTGGCGAACATGCGCGTGGGCAACATGGACGGCTACTGCGTGGGCGAGCCCTGGAACCACCGCGCCATCATCGACGGCATCGGCGTGACCGCCGCCACCACCCAGGACATCTGGAAGGACCACCCCGAAAAGGTGCTGGGCACGACGTCCGATTTCGTCAAGAAGTACCCCAACACCGCGCGCGCCGTGACGGCCGCCATCATCGAGGCCGGCAAGTGGATCGACGCCAGCCTGGCCAACAAGAACAAGATGGCCGAAACCATTGCCGACAAGAGCTATGTGAACACCGGCGTGGACGCGATCAACCAGCGCATCCTGGGCCGCTACCAGAACGGCATGGGCAAGACCTGGGACGACCCCAACCATATGAAGTTCTTCAACGACGGCGCGGTGAACTTCCCCTACCTCAGCGACGGCATGTGGTTCCTGACCCAGCACAAGCGCTGGGGCCTGCTGAAGGACCACCCCGACTACCTGAGCGTGGCCAAGCAGGTCAATCGCATCGACGTCTACACCCAGGCCGCCACGGCCGCCAAGGCCCCGGTGCCCAAGAGCGAAATGCGCACCAGCAAGATGATCGACGGCGTGGTCTGGGACGGGAAAGACCCGAAGAAGTACGCCGACGGTTTCAAGATCAAGGCCTAAACCCTTCACCTCAGGAGAACCACCATGGTCAGTGCCGTCTTCCACGGGCCTTTCGAGGCCACCAGCACCCCTGCATCGAAAGGCTTGCCGGCCGCAGCCGCGCCCAAGCCCATCGCCAGGAACCCACCGCCAACGTCGAGCACCATGCAAACAACTGCAAAAACCAGCACGGCGACAACCGCCCCTCCCGCCGGCATCGACTGGCGCGGCAAATCCCGCGATTTCTGGATGGCGGTGCTGCCGCCGCTGATGGGCCTGGGCCTCTTGATCGGCATCTGGGCGCTGGTCTCGATCTCCACCAAGAGCAGCATCCCCAGCCCGCTCGACACCTGGAAGCAGGCGCTCGACGTCTTCGCCGACCCGTTCTACCGCAAGGGCCCGAACGACCAGGGTGTGGGCTGGAACATCCTGATGTCGCTGGAGCGCGTCGCCGTGGGCTTCGGCCTGGCCGCGCTGGTGGGCATTCCCGCGGGGTTTGCCATCGGCCGCTTCAACTTCCTGAGCCGCATGTTCAACCCGCTGATCAGCCTGCTGCGCCCGGTCTCGCCGCTGGCCTGGCTGCCGATCGGCCTGCTGGTGTTCAAGGGCGCCAATCCGGCCGCCATCTGGACCATCTTCATCTGCTCGATCTGGCCCATGATCATCAACACCGCGGTCGGCGTGCAGCGCGTGCCCGCCGACTACATGAACGTGGCCCGCGTGCTGAATCTTTCCGAATGGAAGATCGTCACCAAGATCCTGTTCCCCTCGGTGCTGCCCTACATGCTGACCGGCGTGCGCCTGGCGGTCGGTACGGCCTGGCTGGTGATCGTCGCCGCCGAGATGCTGACCGGCGGCGTGGGCATCGGCTTCTGGGTGTGGGACGAGTGGAACAACCTCAACGTCAAGAACATCATCATTGCGATCTTCGTGATCGGCATCGTCGGGCTGATTCTCGAATACGCCCTCATCAAGCTGGCCACGGCATTTACTTTTGAAGAGGTGAAATCATGAGCGCTTCCCTGACCACCAAGTTCATCGAGATCCACAACGTCGAGCAGACGTTCAAGACCCGCAAGGGCCTGTTCCCCGCGCTGCGAGACATCAACCTCAACGTGGCCAAGGGCGAGTTCGTCGCGCTGATCGGCCACTCGGGCTGCGGCAAGTCCACGCTGCTCAACCTGATCGCGGGACTGACCACGCCCACCCAGGGCTCGCTGCTGTGCGCCAACCGCGAGATCGCCGGCCCGGGCCCGGAGCGCGCGGTGGTGTTCCAGAACCACTCGCTGCTGCCCTGGCTGACCTGCTTTGAAAACGTCTACCTGGCGGTGGAACGGGTGTTCGGCGCCGCCGGCAAGACCACCGGCGCGCCGTCCGAAAACCGGGCCCAGCTCAAGGCGCGCACCGACGCCGCGCTGGCCCTGGTCGGGCTGACCGCTGCCGCGCAGAAGCGCCCCGGCGAAATCTCCGGCGGCATGAAGCAGCGCGTGGGCATTGCCCGGGCGCTGTCGATGGAGCCCAAGGTCCTGTTGATGGACGAGCCCTTCGGTGCCCTCGATGCGCTCACCCGCGCCAAGCTGCAGGACGAGCTGCTGGCCATCGTCGCCAAGACCCACAGCACCGTGGTCATGGTCACGCACGACGTGGACGAGGCCGTGTTGCTGTCGGACAAGATCGTGATGATGACCAACGGCCCGGCCGCCACGATCGGCGAAGTGCTGCATGTGGACCTGCCGCGCCCGCGCAGCCGCGTGGAGCTGGCCGACGACCCGCGCTACCTCGGCTACCGCAAGGCCGTGATCGACTTCCTCTACACGCGCCAGGCGCACGTGGAAAAAGCCGCCTGACGCCCCGCCCCACCCGGCCCCGGCGTTGACCTGTCCACCCCCATCTTCAGGAGAAGCCACATGACCGCCACGTTGTCCCAAAACACCGCCATCCCGGGTGATTTCTCCCCCGCCGCCCGTGCCGCAGCCCGCAGCCGGGCCGGCACGCCGAAGCGGCCGTTCTCCTTCGGCAAATACCGCGAAATCATCGTGGCCGTGGGCTTCTTCCTGCTGTTTGACCTGGGTGTGCTGGTGCTGAACTTCTACACCTCGTTCCAGATCGCGCAGGACGCCGTGGGCATCAACCTGTCGGGACGCCAGCGCATGCTCTCGCAGCGCACCGCCAAGGCCATGCTGGCCGTGGAAGCGGCGCGCCTCAAAGGTGTGCCCGCGGAGAAGGAGCTGGAGGAGCTGAAGAACGCGGTGCGGCTGTTCGACGTGTCGCTCAAGGGCTTCCAGAACGGCGCCACGGTACCCGGTGGCGACGGCAAGCCGGTCTTCCTGCACGCGGCCGAAGGCGCCAAGGCCGCCGACATCCTGAGCCAGGCCCAGGGTATCTGGACGCCCTACCAGCAAAAACTGGCGCCGGTGCTGGCCGCGGCGGCCAGCGATCTGGAACTGCAGGCGGCCGTGGACTACGCACGCGCCAACAACCTCAAATTGCTGGGCCTGATGAACGAGCTGACCACCGCGCTCGAAGCCGTGGCCTCGCAACGCGCCAACACCCTGCGCCTGGTGCAGACCGGCGGCATCGTGCTGGCGCTGCTGAACTTTGCCTTCATCCTGTTCAAGTTCCTGCGCCGCCTGCGCACCTCGGACGCCGCCATCGACGCGGCCAACGAGGAAAACCGCGAAATCCTGGTCAGCGTGCGCGAAGGCCTGTTCCTGCTGACGCCCGACTTCCGGCTGGGCTCGCAGGTGTCGCGCTCGTCCCACCAGCTGTTTGGCCGCAAGCTCTCGCCCGGCGACCATTTCTTCGAACTGCTGCAGCCCCTGGTGTCGGAAAAAGCCCTGCAGGACGGGCGCGACTATGTCGATCTGCTGTTCGCGCCCCACGTCAAGGAAGCACTGGTGCAGAACATCAACCCGCTGTCCGAAGTCCGGATTGCGGTCAAGAACCGCCTCGGCCAGGACGACCACCGCTATTTGTCCTTCCACTTCAACCGCGTGCAGGAAGACAAGGTGGTGCGCCACCTGCTGGTGACGGTGCAGGACGTCACCCCCCGCGTCGAACTGGAGCAGCGCCTGCACGACGAGCGCCAGCGCTCGCAGAAGGAATTCGGCATGCTGCTCAAGGCCTTCGAGGCCGATCCCGCCCTGCTGCGCCAGTTCGTGCAGCGCGCCGAGAGCAGCCTGCTGCAGATCAACGACCTGCTGCGCAGCACCTCCAGCGCCCAGGGCGAAGCCAAGGTGCTGGCCACGCTGGACGCGGCCGGCCGGCTCGTGCATGCCCTCAAGGGCGACGCCGCCACGCTGGGGCTGGACACGCTGGCCATCCAGGCGCACCAGTTTGAATCCGAGTTGCAGCGCATCCGCCAGTCGGGCACCGGCGCCAGCCAGGGCGACGCGCTGCTGGCCCTGCCGCTGCCGCTGGAAGAGTTGCTGCACAAGGTGTCGTCGCTCAAGAGCCTGACCGGGCTGCAACGCCAGGGCGCGCCCGACGTGCCCGACGGCGCCGCCATCAGCCTGAACGAAGCCCTGACCCGGCTGGCCCACCAGATCGCCAGCGACGAGGGCTGCCTGGTCGCCCCCGCCCTGCGCCTGGGCAACCTGGCGGGCCTGGACGAGCCCACCCGCGGCCTGCTGCGCGATGTGACGGTGCAGCTCATCCGCAACGCCGTGGTGCACGGCATCGAAGCCCCCGAGCAGCGCAGCCGCGCCGGCAAGCTGCCCGAAGGCCGCATCGACGCCGAACTGCTGCGCGACGGCGACGACTGGACCCTGACCGTGCGCGACGACGGCGCCGGCCTGGACGCCGACGCCGTGCGCCAGAAGCTGCTGAAACTCGGCTGGTACACCCCGCCGCAGCTGGAGAGCTTTGACGACCGCCAGATCGTGGCGCACATCTTCAAGCCCGGCTTCTCCACGGCCGGGCAACTGAACGAACACGCCGGCCGCGGCATCGGCCTGGACCTGGTGCAGGCCCACGTGCAACAACTGGGCGCCAGGCTGGTGCTGCGTTCCACGCCGGGGCAGTTCACCGAATTCAACATCCGTTTTGCCGCCTGACGGCGCTGGAGCCCATCATGCGACTCATGGTTGTCGACGACTCCAACATGATCCGCTCGCGCATCGCGCGGGTCGTGCAAGACGGCGGACTCAAGGGCGTGGTCCTGGTCGGCCTGGCCCGCAACGGCGCCGAGGCCATCCGCGTGGCCCGCACCGCCCAGCCCGAGGTGGTCACGATGGACCTGACCATGCCCGAGATGGACGGCATCGAATGCATCACCGAACTGCTGCGCATCGCGCCGCACACCAACATCCTGGTCATCAGCGCGCTGAGCGACAAATCCACCGCGATCGCCGCGCTCCGGCTCGGAGCCAAGGGCTTTCTGTCCAAGCCCTTCAGCGACACGGAACTCAAACTGGCCCTGCTTGACGTGATGGAGACCCGGTAAGCACCGGAAAGGAAGCCATGCAAACCCTCAATGAAGAAGAACTCAAGCTGTTTGTGGACTCGGTGCGGCGCTATTTCCAGGTCACCACCCACCACGAACCCCAGATCACCTCGGCCTTCCTCGCCACCGGCGACATCGAGGGCCACGACTTCAACGGGCTGGTCACCTTTTCGGGCAGCTACAACGGCCATGTGCTGGTCTCCATGCCCCAGCGGCTGCTGCGCGAGTTGCTGCTGATGCAGCATGAAACCGACCTGAGCGACGGCAACCTGCTGGACGCCGTCGGCGAGATTGCCAACACGCTGGGCGGCAATGCCCGCAAATCCCTGGGCGCGGGCCTGCAGATCTCGGTGCCCATCAAGCTGCAGGGCAGCGCGGGTGTGCGGGCGCGGGTGCGCAAGCACCCCTATGTGATCACCCTGCGCTGGAACCACCAGCCCGCGCTGGTGTGCATCGATCTGGAGCGCAGCCACTGACCGGGCCGCACGATGGTGCGTGCATTTTTGTGCAACGCACCAAAATCAGCCACTTTCAGGCCCCCCGCCCCATCCGGGCGTCTGGCGGGTGGGCATCGCCCGCCCCAAGCTGGCACGTTTTTCGCACTGTGTTTGTGAGTTGACAACCATTCAAAGAGGATTTGCACCATGGCGGGCTTCCGCACCTTTCTCAAGTCAGGCCACACGCCCACGCTGTTCGCCGCGTTTTTCTACCTGATGTTCTCGTTCGTCATCTGGGTGATGAACGGCGCGATGGCCCCCTTCATCAGTGAGGAGTTCCATCTCACGCCCGCGCAGAAGGGCCTGCTGCTGTCCATCCCCATCGTGGCCGGCGCGATCATGCGCTTCCCGCTCGGGCTGCTGGCGCAGTACGTCGGCCGCAAGACCGCCACCCTGGTCGAGCTGAGCCTGATCTCCTTCACCATGGCCTTCGGCTACTTCTTCGTGCACAGCTACGACGACATGCTGAAGATGGCCCTGCTGCTGGGCGTGGCCGGCGCCAGCTTTGGCGTGGCCATGTCGCTGGGCGCGGGCTGGTACCCGCCCAAGTACAAGGGCCTGGCCATGGGCCTGGTGGGCGCGGGCAACGTGGGCACCGCCGTCGCGGCCCTGATCGCCCCGCCACTGGCGCAGAAATACGGCTGGCAGACCGTGTACGGCTTCGCCGCCCTCGCCTCGTTCGTGCCCATGCTGGTGGTGGCCTTCATGGCCAAGGAACCGCCGGACCGCGACGAACACGCCAACATGAAAGACCATCTGGCCTGCCTGCTGGAAAAAGACGGCTGGGTCTTCAGCCTGATCTACATCGTCACCTTTGGCGGCTTCATCGGCATCACCACCTTCCTGCCGACCTACTACTACGACCAGTTCGGCGTGAGCAAGGTGCAGGCGGGCCAGCTCACCATGCTCGCCGCGTTCATGGGCGCCGCGGTGCGCGTCTTCGGCGGCTGGATCTCCGACCACTGGGGCGGCGTCAACACACTCACCGTGGTGTTGGTGGTCGTGGCGGTGGCGCTGGTCGGCGTGGGCCTGTCGTCGCACTCCATCGTGCTCACCACACTGCTGCTGATCGTCTGCTTCGCCGCTTTGGGCGCGGGCAACGGCGCGCTGTTCCAGCTGGTGCCGCTGCGCTGGCCGACCTCCACCGCCGTGGCCGGCTCCATGATCGGCGAGATCGGCGCGCTCGGCGGCGGCCTCGTGCCCATGCTTATGGGCCAGGCCAAGCAGCGCACCGACAGCTTCCTCACCGGCTTCGTCGTGCTGGCCGTCTTCTCGCTGCTGATGCTCGCCGTGATGCGCAAGATGCAGCTGCGCTGGACGCGCACCTGGGCCGAAAAGGGCGGCCGCGCACGCACTGCGTGAGAGCGGCGCAGCCGATCCGGTGCGCAGCACCGGGCCTCCCTTTCAGTGGAGGCTCACTTTTCGGAGAAAAGTTAAGCGCAGCGTGCCGGAACTAAAAGGGCGACCGCGCACGCACGGCGTGATTCCTGCCCTCGCCGGATCACCCACCTTTAACTGTCTGGCGGCGCGAGCGTTCGAGACAAGCCGTTTCGCGACAACACCGCGCCATCCAGGCAGAAGGTGAATGATGAAAGTGGGGTTGACCGCCGTTCCGACCCGAACGCTACTTCGGCAAGAACAGCAGCCAGTAAATCAGTAGCAGATTGAACAATCCGCTGAAGCCGAGCAGCAGCTTCCACAGCATCGTGGGGTCGCGCTGGATCAGCGGCGTGGTGGCCGGGGCGGTGAGCGGACGGGAGGCGCCCCGCTCCAGTGCCAGCAACAGTTCCTCGCCGGTTTCGAAGCGCAGGCGCTTGTCGCGCGCGATGGCTTTGAGCACCACGTGATCCAGCCAGATCGGCACTTCGGGGTTGTGCCGGCTGGGCGGGGTCGGGTCGCGGTAGTAGCGCCCGTTCTGGTAGGGCAGCACTTCGCCGTAGGGCAGCTTGCCACCGGTGAGCAGCTGGTACAGCGTGACGCCCAGCGCGAACAGGTCGCTGCCCGCATCGGACGGTTCGGCCGGCGCTTCGGTGTCCACACCACCCGCCTTGATGGCGAAACCCCATTGCTCGGGGTTGATGTAGCTCGGGGTGCCCGCGTGCAACAAGCGGGCGGATTCGGGCTCCCGTCCGGTCAAGGCAACCCCCAGATCCAGCAGGCGAAGCACACCGTCTTCGCCCTGGTGCAGGTTGGCGGGTTTCACGTCGCGGTGGATGACGCGCTGGCGGTGCAGGCGG
>JAHFQI010000104.1 GCA_023259355.1 Comamonadaceae bacterium | reverse complement strand
TGCATGGGCGTCTCGGTCTACCGCTACAAGGTCTATGCGTTCGTGATCAGCGCCGGCTTCGCCGGCCTGGCCGGCAGCCTGTACGCCTACTCCGAGCAGTACATCTCGCCGAACACCTACAACTTCGAGCTCACGGTGATGTTCCTGCTGGCCATCATCATGGGGGGCCGCAAGACCCGCACGGGGGCCTTGCTGGGCGCCGCGATCATCGTGATGCTGCCCAAGCTGCTGGACGATCTGGAAACCTTCCGCATCGTCGCCAGTGGGCTGGCCGTGCTGATGCTGATCGGTGGCGGCGTGGGCGTGACCAGGAAAATCACCACGCCGCGCACCATGGCCGTTCCGGTGGTGGGCACGGCCGCGTTGGCCGGCTTTTCGTTCTGGCTGGACAACATCACGGACTGGCGCCTGTCGATCTTCGGCTTGATGATTTTGTTCGTGGTCTATTACCTGCAGGATGGCATTGTCGGTTTCGTGCGCAACCTGTTCTGGGGTCGTGCCCAGCCGCACGCGCTGGCGCACCTGGACGAGGAAAATCCGGCCGGTGACGCGGTGTTGCGCGCCGCCAATCACGGCAATGGCCCGGACCTTCTCGTTGCCCGGGAGGTGCTCATGCAGTTTGGCGGCCTCAAGGCCATCAACCAGGTGGACCTGCGCATCCAGCGCGGCACGATTCACGGCCTGATCGGCCCCAACGGCTCGGGCAAAAGCACGATGATGAACGTGCTGACGGGCATCTACGTGCCCACGGCGGGCAGCATCGAGTTCGATGGCCGCTCGGTGGTGGGGCGCACCTCGTCCGATATCGCCTTGTCGGGCATCGCGCGCACCTTCCAGAACGTGCAGCTGTTTGGCGAAATGACCGCCCTGCAAAACGTCCAGGTCGGCCTGCACCACACCTTCAACAGCAACTTCGTGGATGTCGCGCTGCACACGCCGCGGTACCTGCGCGAGGAACATGCCGCCACCGAACGCGGCCTGGGCCTGCTGCGTTTTGTCGGTCTGGCGGATCTGGCCACCGAGCAGGCTCGCAACCTGCCGTACGGCAAGCAGCGCCTGCTGGAAATCGCCCGTGCCCTGGCGCTGGACCCGCAACTGCTGCTGCTGGACGAGCCGGCCGCGGGCCTGACGGCGCCGGACATCAAGGAACTTGTGTCCATCATCCGCAAGATCCGCGACCACGGCATCACCGTGATCCTGATCGAGCACCACATGGACGTGGTCATGAGCATCTGCGACACCGTTTCCGTGCTCGACTTCGGCCAGAAGATCGCCGAGGGCAAGCCGGCGCAAGTGCAGGCGGATGAAAAGGTGATCGAAGCCTACCTCGGCGGCTCGCCAGCCTGACCGCACACAGGAGAACTTGGATGCTGAGTATCAAGAACCTCGAAGCCGGCTACGGCAAGGTGCATGTGCTGCACGGGATTTCCATCGATGTGCCCAAGGGCAAGGTCGTCACGCTGATCGGTTCCAATGGCGCGGGCAAGACCACCACCATGCGGGCCATCTCCGGCATGATCGCGCCCACCGCCGGCGAGATTGCCCTGAATGGCAAACGCATCGACGGCCTGGAGTCCTACACGATCGCCAAGCTGGGCCTGGCGCACTCGCCCGAGGGCCGCCGCGTGTTCGCGACCATGACCGTGACCGACAACCTGCTGCTGGGGGCCTTTCCCCGGCTCACGGGCAGCCGCCCCAAGGGCGATGTCCCCGGTGATCTCGACCGCGCGATGGACCTGTTTCCCCGCCTCAAGGAGCGCCGCGACCAGCTGGCCGGCACACTCTCTGGCGGCGAGCAGCAGATGCTGGCCATGGCCCGCGCCGTGATGCTGAACCCTGAGGTGGTGCTGCTGGACGAACCCTCCATGGGGCTGGCGCCGATTCTGGTGGAGGAGGTGTTCCGCATCATCGAGCGCCTCAAGGCCCAGGGCGTGACCATGTTGCTGGTGGAGCAGTTTGCCGCTGCCGCGCTGAACGTGGCCGACTATGGTTATGTGCTGGAGAACGGCCGGATATCGGTGCACGGCGAAGCCAGCCGCCTGAAGGACGATCCGGCGGTGAAAGCGGCCTATCTGGGGGGCGGCCACTGAGGCCTTGAAATCCGGCCAGCCTGCGCCGCGGCGCGGAGCCGGCTCAACCCCGCCATATCCCGCCGGCAGGCGAGACCCGGACACCCCGCCCATGGCGGCCTGTGTGAAGGGCGGCGCTTTGCCCGAAAGGGGGGTGAAAAGTTATCATGGCGGGCACCCACCAACCGCAATGACCACGGGAGTCACCATGAGCCGAATCGTCGACGCCGAGAAAAAGAAGTCGCTGTGCGCTCGCCTGGCCCGTATCGAGGGCCAGCTGCGCGGCCTTCAGAAATTGATCGACAGTGACGCCGATTGCGAAAAAATCGCCCAGCAGATGGCTGCCGCGCGCAAGGCGCTCGACAAGTCCTTCTTTTCGATGGTGGGCTGCATGATCGAGCAGGGCGACCAGTCGGCCGAGCACGTGGCCGAGATGTTGACCAAGTTTGCATGACAGGGGACCCATTGGAATGAACCCGATCCAGCTGTTTGACCCCGCTTCCAGCACCTACACCTACGTGCTCTTTGATGAAGTCACGCGCGAAGCGCTGCTCATCGACCCCGTTGATGAGCAGATCGAGCGCGACCTCGCGACCTTGCGCCAGTACGGCCTCAAATTGCTCTGGACGGTGGAGACGCATGCCCATGCGGACCACATCACCAGCGCCGGCCTGCTGGCCGAACACACCGGGGCGCGCACCGCCGCGCCCGCAGGCTGCGGCATTTCCACGGCCGCCGTGCAGCTAGGCGATGGCGACGTGCTGGAATTCGGCAGCCAGAGGATCCGGGCGCTGCACACCCCTGGCCACACCGCGGGCAGCATGAGCTATGTGTGGGATGCGCCGGATGGTGGCAAGCACGTCTTTACCGGCGATACGCTGCTCATCAACGGGTGCGGCCGCAGCGATTTCCAGTCCGGCAGCGCCGAGGCCCTCTACCGCAGCCTGACCCAGGTGCTGTTTGCCCTGCCCGATGAGACCATCGTCTGGCCCGCGCACGATTACCAGGGGCGCACGCATTCCTCCATCGGCGCCGAGAAGCGCAGCAATGCACGGGTGGCGGGAAAGACGTTGGCTGAATTCGTCGCGATCATGGACGAACTGCATTTGCCCCGGCCGCGCCGGATGGACGAAGCCGTACCCGCCAATCTGAGCTCGGGTCTGCGCCATGACGCGGGCGGTGGCGCGCTGCTGCAATCGCGTCCGGCGCAGGGTTATGCCGGCGACGTGTCGCCGCAACTGGCCTGGCATTGGGTGCAGACGGGTGAGGCCGTGCTCGTGGATGTGCGCACCGATGCCGAGCGCGAGTGGGTCGGCTTCGTGCCCGGTGCCGTGCCGCTGGCGTGGAAGCAGTGGCCGGGGATGGCCATGAACGCGGGATTTGACGACGGACTCAAGTCGGCGGCTGCAGGGGGCAAGAAAGTGGTTCTGCTGTGTCGCAGCGGCGTGCGCTCCGTGGCCGCGGCCAAGCGGGCCACCGAATTGGGTCTGGAGGCCTACAACATCCTGGAGGGCTTCGAGGGCGACCCCGATGAACACGCGCAACGCGGCCGCAAGGGCGGCTGGCGTTTTCACAAACTGCCTTGGCGACAAGGGTGATGGGCATGCTTTGGGCTTGAATCTTTGGCCAACTCAGCACTATTTGAGGCGAAATAGCAGCTAACCCCTGTCATATCTGACAGGGGGTCGATCCCGGAAAGACGTCCTGACGTCTTCAATCGGTTACTTCACTAACACGGAGTAACCCATGCAAGTCGTTGATCGCACCCCTTCATCCATTCGCACCCCCGCCCGCACCGCGAGGATCAGTGCCCATCTGGCCCAAAGAGTGCAAAGCGAGTTCACCACCCGCTGGGACACCCTCTGGGGTGGCCGCTCGCTGCTTCACGGGCTCGTCGCCGGGCCCGATGCCGTCCGCCTCAACGGCAATGACTACCTGAACCTGACGGGCCACCCCGACATCGTGCGGGCCCAGACCAGCGCCATCAAGTGCGATGGCGAGTTTGTCATCCAGTCCAGTGTGTTTCTGCTCGAGACCCACCCGGCCCGGGCGCTGGAGAAATCCCTGGCGCACTGGGTCGGCAAGGAGGACGGGCTGATCTGCCAGTCCGGCTACAGCGCGAACCTCGGGCTGCTGCAGGCGATTGCGGACCCCCAGACCCCGGTGTACCTGGACAGCCTGGCGCACACCTCGCTGTGGGAGGGCGCGCGAAGGGCCGGCGCACCGTCGCATCCGTTCCGGCACAACGACCCGCAGCACCTGGAGCGGCTGATCGCGCGCCATGGCCGGGGTGTGGTGGTGGTGGACTCGGTCTACAGCACCACGGGCGCGGTGTGTCCGCTTGAAGCGCTGGTGGACGTGGCCGAACGGCACGGCTGCATGATTCTGGTGGACGAGTCTCACTCGCTCGGCACCCATGGACCGGCCGGCGCCGGCCTGTGTGTGGCGTTGGGGCTGAGTGACCGGGTTCACTTCATCACCGCGAGCCTGGCCAAGGCGTTCGCCGGGCGGGCCGGGTTCATGACCGTGCCGGCGGAGATCCGGAGCTATGTGCTGAGCACCAGCTATCCGAACATGTTCAGCTCGTGCCTGCTTCCGCACGAGATCGCTGCGCTGGCCGCGACGCTGGAGGTGATCCAGCGCAGCGATGCCGCAAGAGCGAGCCTGATCAACCACACCCGCCGGTTGCGCGCGCGCCTGTCCGAGCTCGGCTATCCGATCCAGCAGGGAACGGAGCAGATCATCGCGCTGGAAGCCGGCACCGAACCCGCGACCATGGTGCTGCGCGACCGCCTGGAGGAGCGTGGTGTCTTCGGGGCGGTTTTCTGCGCACCGGCAACCAGCCGCAACCGCACGATGGTCCGGCTGACGCTGCATGCGGGGCTGGCTGGGGCTGAACTCGACCATGTCGAAGCCGTCGCCGCCGAAATTGCCCCGCTGGTCAAGCCCTGGGCGTGGCCCATTGCGCGCCGTTTACGCGGCGGTGGCGCGTCGGATGAGGATCACGCCTGATGGCCG
Source organism: Comamonadaceae bacterium (assembly GCA_023259355.1). GTDB lineage: Bacteria > Pseudomonadota > Gammaproteobacteria > Burkholderiales > Burkholderiaceae_C > JAHFQI01. Next base: position 9,718 of record JAHFQI010000104.1, on the reverse strand, counting down.
ACGCTGAATCAGAACGCCTGTAGTTCCCGCGGCCCGCAGGTGTTCAGGAATTCGCTGTAGCTGCCCGATGGGCCTGGGCAGAGTTCCGCAGGGATGGGGAGCAAGGCGCTGTAAACGGCCGGGCCGTCGCAAAGCTGGACTGCGGGATACAGCCCGGCCCGGTCGGAGCCGAGGGCCAGGCGCAGCTCCACGTCAAAAAGGCGTCGCCCGGTGCGGATGTCCTGGATGTCGGCCGCCGGCACACCATGGCATTCGGCCAGTTCGGCAAGTTCCGCGAGCCTGGTCGCCGGTTCCAGCTGGAGCCAGAAGGCCTGGCCGGCGGCGTCCAGCGCGAGGATGCCGAAGGGGTCGCCGATCACCACATGTTCAACCCACTGATGCTCAGCCGCCAGCGCCGCCAGTTGGCGACCCACCGCGGGCGCGGAGACCATGACCAGCTGTTCTCTCGACAAGGTGGCTTGCCAGGCTCGGGCGCTGCCGCCATGGGGCTCGTCCAGCAGGCGCTGGATGGCGTCCGTCAGTTTGCGGGCGATGTCCGACGACTGCTTGGGAATGAACTGCTCCAGCAGGCCCGCGTTGAAGGCGGTCACGGCGAGCTGTTCGTCCGCCTGGCCGGTCAGGAGCACGCGCGAGCCGGACCAGTTCACCAGTTCATCAAGCACCTGCAGGCCGTTCATGGCCGGCATCGAATAATCCACGACACAGACTTGGGTGAACTCGAAGCGGGCCGTCTTGTCCTCGCGCCAGTATTGCAGGATCTGCGGGATGAGTGCGTGCCCCTCCCGCCAGCGGTCCAGAATGTCCCGCTGGCGCCATGCGTCGGCTTCCCAACGGGGTGATTCCTGCTGCAGGCGGTTGATGCAATCAGCCGGGCGCACGAACAGCCGGACGTGCCAGGACTCGGGCATGACCTCGGCCAGCATCTCGAGGTAAGCGGGATCGTCGTCCAGAAAGGCGACGCCTCCGGGCCGGCGGTAAAGCGGAAAGACCATTTGAATTGTTCCCTTCAAGAAGACATGAGGCCTGTTTCATCGACGGGCAGTGTGATCGTGAACACCGCACCCGCCGGCGGCTCCGATTTCACGCGAATGCTGCCTTTGGCGGCGAGGACCACCTGTTTGCAGAACGCCAGCCCGAGGCCGTGTCCGGTGCCGAGATCGGTCGAGAAAAACGGCTCGAAAATCCGCTGCGCCATGGCCGGCTCGATGCCGGTGCCGCGATCGGCGACGGCGATGCGTCCTTCGCTCCCTCGACTTCCGACTTCAATGCGCAGGTCGCCAGGGTGCAGGATCGAGCTGGCGGCCTGCAGCGAGCGCAGGGCATTTTTGATCAGATTGTCCAGAACTCTCGCAAACTGCGTGCGGGAACCCCGGAAGTGGAAATCGTCGTGGATCACGACTTCGATGCAGTCGCGCTCGCGGGTGGACCGGTAAGGGAAGGCGCCGACGACCTCCGTGACCAGTTCACGGGCCGAGACGCGGTCGCTGTAGCGCGGCAGTTGCAGCAGCCGGGCATTGGAGATCTGCATGTCGATGTGGTGGTTCATGGTCCGCGTCAGCGCGAGCAGCCGCTGGCCCAGTTTTTCCAGCTGACTGGCTCGCGGCCCGTTGGGCTGGCGCCGGGCTTCACTCAGCACCGCATCGGCTATCAGCGCCGCCGTGGAAAGGGGCGTGCGAAGTTCGTGCGCCATGATGCCAATGGTGACCAGGGAATGGCTCAGCCTCTCGCGCCGCAGGTTCGCGCCGGAGAGGCCCAGCATCAAGCCGGAAATCCAGGCAAAGGCGAGGGCCACCATGTGGGTTGTCGGCTGGGCGGCGAAGGTGGCGGGCCCGGCCGGTCCGCCGGCCAGCGCCGTTCCCAGGACGAAGCCCGCCAGCGAGCCTGCGGCGGCGATTCGCCAGTCGGTGAGATGGTAGTAAATGACGGTGCCCGAGACCAGGCTGGCCAGCCAGACCGCGTTGCGGTCGTTCATCATGTACATCCAGCTGAAAAACAGGGGCAACTGGATGAAGCAGACCGCGTTGAAAAGGTGTTGCGTGCGTGCGCTCGATGGTTTGCCGGCGATGCTGTCGAGCATCAGGAGCGCGCCGAGCAGGGCGATGCCGCCGCGAACCCAGGGATTTTCGTAAGGTTGGGGCAACCAGACGTGCCAGATCCAGTAGAACAGCGGGTGGCCGATCAGGGTGAATGCGCCCAACATCTTGAGCCGCATCTGGGAAGGATGGAGGATGGATTCGAGCGGGGCGTGCAGCACCTCCTCCCGCATCTGTCTGGCGGTTGCATGGTCCAGCAGCCATCCCAATGGCCGGGCCTTGTTCACGTGTTACTCCGCAACGAGTGGGGTCTCCGCATCGAATACGCCAGCCTCCTGTTCGATGGTATTGTCATGGCTTTCTCCCGGCATGCCGATGCACCCCCCTGTTAATTTTGACAGTGTCATTCTCGACGCGTTGCTTTGCGACTGGATTCGTGCACTGGGCGAGTTTTCCGTGGAAGCCGTGGTGGTGCTGGGGCCGGACCCGTTTGCCGAGCCAGATCAGCGGCTGTTGCTGGCCCTGCATCCGCCGCGGCTGATCGAGGCCGCGCGGGCGCTGGCTGAAAGCACGGAATTTGGCGCACCCTGGCGGGATTCGGACGCGCCGCTGGTGGCCTGGCAGCATGTTGCCAAATCAGCCGGTGAAACACAGAGCCGCTGGCGTCGCCTCTGGCTGGGGCATGGCTTCCAAAGCGTGGTCCGGGTGGAGTTTCCGTTGCCCGCGGGGCGTGCGTTCGAATGCTTCATGTTCAGCCCGCGGGAGTTTCACGACCGGACGGACGCGGCATCGCTGGTGTGGTCCGTGCTGAACCTGTGGCCGCTGCTGCGGCGTACGCTGGTGGAGGCCCGGGGTGTCCTGAGTCCGCGCGAGCGCGAATGCCTGGCCCTGGCTTTTGGCGGCCTGACCGCACGCCAGAGCGCCGACCGCATGGCCTGCAGCGAGCGCACGGTGAACTACCACCTGGCCAACGCGATGGCCAAGCTCAAGGTGGACAGCAAGCTTGCCGCGATTCAACGCGCCTGCTGGATCGGCGCCCTCTGAATCACGTCCTGCGCGACCTGTGCTGGTAAACCTTCATCGGAGCGCGTCCTGAAACCCGCAATAATGCGGCGCATGACATTCTTGGCAATTGACGTTGGCAACACGCGACTCAAGTGGGCCCTCTACGACGCGCCCGCGCCTGGGGCCGACGTTCTGGCCCATGGCGTGGAGTTCCTCGAGAACATCGAAAAGCTGGGCGAGGGCGACTGGTCCCGCCTGCCGCCGCCCGATTGCATGCTGGGCTGCATCGTGGCCGGCGAGGCCGTCAAGCGCCGGGTGCAGGAGCAGATGGAGCTGTGGGATGTGTCGCCGAACTGGGTGGTTGCCAGTGCCGAGGAGGCCGGGGTCGTCAACGGCTACGACCATCCCTCCCGGCTGGGCCCCGACCGGTGGGTGGCCATGATCGGCGCGCGCCACCGCATGCTGTCGTGTGGCGCGCCGCGGCCGATGGTGGTCGTGATGGTGGGCACGGCGGTGACGGTGGAGGCGATCGACACCCAGGGCCGGTTCCTTGGCGGCCTGATCTTGCCGGGCCACGGGATCATGCTGCGCGCGCTGGAATCCGGCACGGCCGGGCTGCATGTACCCACGGGTGATGTGCGCGAGTTTCCGACCAACACCAGCGATGCCCTCACGAGTGGCGGCACCTACGCCATCGCCGGCGCGGTGGAGTGCATGGTCCAGCACGTTCGCCAGCACTGCGGTGCGGAGCCGATGTGTGTCATGACCGGCGGCGCGGGCTGGAAGATGGCGCCGAGCATGTCGGTTCATTTCGAACTGGTGGAGAGCCTGATCTTTGACGGCCTGCTGGTGATTGCGCAGCAGCGGTATGGCCGCTGATGGCGCCTCCCTCGCCGGACTGCCGGCGGGGCTTCAGTTTCCGTCCTGGCTGTAGGCACCCACCAGTTTCAGCAGGTGCTGGCGCTGGCCGGGCTCCAGGTAGGGGACCAGCAGGTTGAGTACATGGTGCGCGCCGCGCATGAGGGCGAGTTGTGCGCTTTCTGGCTCCAGGGCGCGGCGCGGGTCGCGCACGTACTCGTAGCTCAGCCAGTAGGTCAGCACGACCACCATGCTGGTCGCGGTGGCCTCCACCTCGCGGGCGTCGATGCTGACCGCGCCGGCGCGGCTCATGCTGTCGAGCATGGCCTTGACGGCACGGGTCTTGTTCTTGAGAACCCACTGAAAATGCGTTTCCAGCCGCCGGTTCTTCGACAGCAGGTCGTTGAGGTCGCGGTAGAGAAAACGGTATTGCCAGATCAGCTCGAACAGGGTGTGCATGAAGAACCAGGCGTCTTCAACGTCGCGCACGCCGTCGCTGGCATTGAGCAACTCGCTGAGCGAGCGTTCGTAGCGGTCGAAGAGGCTGTTGATCAGCTCGTCCTTGGCGGGATAGTGGTAGTACAGATTGCCGGGGCTGATGTTGAGTTCGGCGGAAATCAGGGTCGTGGAGACATTGGGTTCGCCGAAACGGTTGAACAGTTCCAGCGTGACTTCCAGGATGCGTTCGGCTGTGCGGCGCGGCGCTTTTTTCGCCATGAATGTCTGCTCCTGTCGGTTCAGGCCGCGCGGCGCGGGCGGGCCCGGGCGGCGACGAGGTCGCCCAGGTTTTCCATCACGTCCTGCAGCGAGGCGAGCGCCTGGCCGATGCGTGTGGCGGGCTTGTGGGGCGCGACCAACTGGCGTTTCGGATCCTCGAGCGCGTTCATATTCAGCCTGATGCCGTGGCGTGCGAACCGGGCCGAGAAGCTGGCGCGGCGCGACCGCAGCAGATGCCGCGTCTGTTGGTAGGCATGCTCGGCCAGGTGACGCCGCTGGCTGTAGCTGAAGGTGTTGGCCAGGTACAGCTCCGGGTCGCGGGGATCGGGCTCGAACAGCACGATGTCGGTATCGGGGTAGGCGCGTTCGTAGCCCTTCATGCCGAGCGCCATGCGCGAATGGATCATCGAGCGGAAGGTCTGGCTCAGCACCGATGGCAGGCCGCCGTCCACGATGCGCGGAATGCGGGCGCCCGCGGCCGGCTTCCCCCGTGAGACCTCGGGCAGCGTGGCATCGAAGGGCACGAGGGGGTTCAGGCACAGCATCAGGTCCATGCCTTCATCGAGGGCGACCGAGGCGTGCAGGGTTTTCTTGAGTGCGCCATCGACGAAGTAATGCGCGTCGATCTCCACGGGCGGAAACAGCCCGGGCAGGGCCGAACTGGCCTGCACCGCCTTGGAAATGGGCACATGGTCCCAGCCCGGGCGGCCAAACGGCGCGGCCTCGCCGCTGTCCAGATTGGTGGCCACCAGGGTCAGCTGGGTCTTGAGCTGGCGGAAATCGTTGGTTCGTCCCTTGCGAGAGAACAGACGGGCCAGTCGCCGATCGACTTCGTCGCTGGCGAACGCCCCCGTGGGCAGACCCGGACCCAGGCGTTCCAGCGCGCTGATCAGCGAGCGGCGTTCCACCAAGAGCCGCCACAGCGCGGAGGCGGTCAGCCCCGGCAGCATGATGGCGCGGCGGGCAAATTCCCCCCAGGCCGGGACTGTCAGCCAGGAAGGGTCGAAGACTTCGGCGGACTCATCGCTGTTCTCGATGAAACCGGCGCACAGCTCGCGCGGGCTCATGCCATTGGCCAGTGCGGCGGCGACAAAGCCGCCGGCGGACACACCCACGTAATGGTCGAGTTGCGTCAGGTCAAGCCCGTCGAGGGATTCGTCCAGCGCGCACAATGCGCCGATTTCATAAATCGCCCCGAGTGGCCCGCCGCCTGCGAGGGCCAGCGCGATGCGCGGGCGACCCGCACGCCGTTCCCGCTTTCCCGAACGGCCCGGAACCCGCGCCGGGCCATGATCAGCGGACGCCGGAACAGGGCGAAGCGAACGCGCTTTTTTTGTGTCCATGATGGGTCAGTGTAGGGGCTTCAAGGCCATTTCAATGCTGCGCAGCGGCAAGCAAAAAAACAAAAGGGGCGATCCGCCGCCCCTTTTGATACTTCAAATGACCCGAAATACATCCGGGCCAGCGGCCTTAATCCGCAGCGACAGCTTCCGTGGTGCTCGCGGCAGCCTTGCGGACCGATGCCCGCTTGGCGGCCGGTTTGGCAGCACCGTTGCCGGCTTTGGTTGTCTTGCTGGCGGCTTTGGGCGCCGTCGCACGCGGCGCCGCAGCCTTGGCCGGCGTCGCGCCTTTCGCCGAAAGTTTTTGCACGCTCTTGTTGAGTTCGTCGATGCGGGCGATCAGCGCGTCCACATCCTTGGCCGAGGGCACGCCCAGTTTGCTGAGCGCCTTGGCCACGCGGTCTTCGAAAATGTTCTCCAGCTTGTCCCACTGGCCGGTGGCTTTGGACGTGATGCCGGTGGCCATGTTGGCCATCTTGCTGGTCGCTTCGGTGATCTTTTCCTCGGCGGCCGCCTGCGTCTTGCGCTGGATGGCCAGGCCCTCCTTGACCAGCGCCTCAAACACCTTGCCGCCTTCCGACTGCGCCTTGGTGAAGGCGCCCAGACCCGCCAGCCAGATTTGCTGCGCGGAATCCTTGACCGTGCCCGTCAGTTGAACGGGGGGCTGTTTCGCGGCACTCGCTTTTTGTACTTTCTTGACCATGGGAACCTCCAGAGGTGATGAAGTTTGACGCACCTTCCAGCGGGGCTGCTTTCCTGGTGCACGGTTGAGACTGTACGCCCACCACCGATGGCGGATTAGGGGGTATGTCCTAAATCACTAGAGGGCGGCCACTAGGTTTGGCGCGGGTTATTGCTGAATGGCGCATGGGGCCCTTTGGGCAAGAATGCGCGGTACTACTGGAGGTTTTACATGCACTATTTCGTTACCGGTGCGACCGGTTTTATCGGCAAGCGCCTTGTCAAGAAGCTGCTTGAACGCAAGGGCGCCGTGGTGCATTTCCTGATCCGCAAGGAAAGCGAATCCAAGGTCGCGGCGCTTCGGGCTTACTGGGGCGCCAGCGCGGCGCGGCTGGTGCCGGTCTTCGGCGACCTCACGGCGAAAAAGCTGGGCGTCAGCGGTGACGACGTCAAGAAGCTTAAGGGTCAGATTGACCACTTCTACCATCTGGCCGCCGTGTACGACCTCGAAGCTGACGAGGAAAGCCAGATCGCCGTCAACATCGAGGGCACGCGCAACACGGTCGAGTTCGCCAAGGCGATCGATGCCGGGCACTTCCATCATGTGTCGTCGATTGCCGCCGCGGGCCTGTACGAAGGCGTTTTCCGTGAAGACATGTTTGAAGAAGCGGAGAACTGCGAGCACCCGTACTTCATGACCAAGCACGAGAGCGAAAAAATCGTGCGCAAGGAGTGCAAGGTGCCGTGGTCGGTGTACCGCCCGGCGGCGGTGGTCGGCGATTCGCGCACCGGCGAGATGGACAAGATCGACGGCCCTTATTACTTCTTCAAGCTGATCCAGCGCATGCGCCAATTGCTGCCGCCCTGGATGCCCTCCATCGGCCTGGAGGGCGGGCGCATCAACATCGTGCCGGTGGACTTTGTGGTCGCCTCGCTCGATCACATCAGCCACCAGCAAAAGGCCAGTGGCAAGTGTTTCCACCTGGTTGATCCGATCGGCTACCGCGTTGGCGACGTGCTCAACATCCTGTCGAAGGCCGCGCATGCGCCCAAAATGAATCTCTTTGTGAATGCGGCGCTGCTGGGCTTTATTCCGAAAAGCGTCAAGAAGGGCCTGATGGCGCTGGGCCCAGTGCGCCGCATCCAGCAGGCCGTCCTGAAGGACCTGCGTCTGCCGGACGACATCCTCACCTTCGTGAACTACCCCACGCGTTTTGACTGCCGCGAAACGCAGGCGGCGCTGGCCGGCAGCGGCATCGAATGTCCAAACCTGAACGACTACGCATGGCGGCTTTGGGACTACTGGGAGCGTCACCTCGACCCCGACCTGCACATCGACCGCACCCTCAAGGGCACGGTGGCGGGCAAGGTCGTGCTGATCACAGGGGGGTCTTCGGGGATCGGCCTGGCGGCGGCGCACAAGTTTGCCGAAGCGGGTGCCGTCACCCTGATCTGCGGGCGCGATCAGGACAAGCTGGACGAGGCCTGCAAGGAGGCCAAAGCCAAAGGTTATCAATTCATTGCCTACCCCGTCGACATTGCCGACATGGCCGACTGCGACCGGTTCATTCAGGCGCTGGTGGACAAGCACGGTGGCGTGGACTACCTCATCAACAACGCGGGGCGTTCCATCCGCCGTGCCATCGAATCCAGCTACGACCGCTTCCACGACTACGAGCGCACCATGCAGCTCAACTACTTTGGTTGCCTGCGCGTGACCATGGGCCTGTTGCCGGGCATGGTGGCCAAGCGCAAGGGCCATGTCGTGAACATCAGCTCCATCGGCGTGCTGACCAACGCGCCGCGATTCTCGGCTTACGTGGCCAGCAAGGCGGCCCTCGACGCTTGGACGCGCTGCGCCTCCAGCGAGTTTGCCGACCAGGGCATCACCTTCACCACCATCAACATGCCGCTGGTGCGCACGCCGATGATCGCGCCCACGAAGATCTACAACAACGTGCCCACGCTGGCGCCGGAGGAGGCGGCCGACCTGATCGCCCAGGCCTGCATTTTCAAACCGGTGCGTATTGCCACGCGGCTGGGCATCACCGGGCAGGTGATGCACGCACTGGTGCCGCGCGTGGCCCAGATCGTCATGAACACGAGTTTCCGCATGTTCCCGGACTCCTTGGCCGCCAAAGGAGACAAGGGCGCCAGGCCGCAGCTGTCGCCCGAGGCTGTCGCGATGCAGCAGATGATGCGCGGGATCCACTTCTAGAAAAAGGCCTGTAACGGGCAGGCTACGGAAGTTACAGGGCGCCGTCAGGCGCCCTGCTTTTTGGCGGTGTGATAATTACTGATTCGCCCTTGCAGCGTGATTTCGACCGTCCCTAAAGAGATTCTCATGATTTTGGTCACAGGCGGCGCCGGTTTTATCGGCGCCAATTTCGTGCTTGACTGGCTGGCCGTCGCTGGCGAGGCCGTGGTCAACCTCGACAAACTCACGTACGCCGGCAACCTCGAAAACCTCGCCACAGTGCGGGACGACGCGCGGCACGTGTTCGTGCAGGGCGATATTGGCGAAGGCGAGCAGGTCGCGCGACTGTTGGCGACGCACCAGCCGCGTTCCGTGGTCAATTTTGCCGCCGAAAGCCACGTGGACCGCTCGATTCACGGCCCGGAAGACTTTATCCAGACCAATATCGTCGGCACTTTCCGCCTGCTGGAGGCGGTGCGCGCCTACTGGGGGGCGCTGCCTGAGCCCGCCAAGTCGGCCTTCCGCTTCCTGCATGTCTCCACCGACGAGGTCTATGGCTCGCTGGGCCCCGGCGATGCCGCCTTCACGGAAACCCGCCGCTACGAGCCCAACAGCCCCTACAGTGCCAGCAAGGCCGCCAGCGACCATCTGGTGCGCGCCTACCACCACACCTACGGCCTGCCGGTGCTCACCACCAACTGCTCGAACAACTACGGGCCGTACCAGTTCCCGGAAAAACTCATCCCGCTGATGATCGTCAACGCCCTGGCGGGCAAGCCCTTGCCCGTGTACGGGGACGGCATGCAGGTCCGCGACTGGCTCTATGTCAAAGATCACTGCAGCGCCATCCGCCGCGTGCTGGAGGCGGGCCGTCTGGGCGAGGTCTA
>JAHFQI010000103.1 GCA_023259355.1 Comamonadaceae bacterium | reverse complement strand
GCAAACCGATCCCGAGCTTTTTGCCGCCATCCAGGCCGAAAACGCCCGCCAGGAACACCACATCGAGCTGATCGCCAGCGAAAACTACGCCTCGCCCGCCGTCATGGCCGCGCAGGGCACGCAGCTCACCAACAAATACGCCGAGGGCTACCCCGGCAAGCGCTACTACGGCGGCTGCGAATACGTGGACATCGCCGAACAGCTCGCGATCGACCGCGTCAAGCAGATCTTCGGCGCCGACGCCGCCAACGTGCAGGCCCATTGCGGCGCCTCGGCCAACGAGGCCGTGTTCCTCGCCTTCCTCAAGCCCGGCGACACCATCATGGGCATGAGCCTGGCCGAAGGCGGTCACCTGACCCACGGCATGGCGCTGAACATGAGCGGCAAGTGGTTCAACGTCATCTCTTACGGCCTGAACGAGAAGGAAGAGATCGACTACGAGGCGATGGAACGCAAGGCGCATGAAACCAAGCCCAAGCTCATCATCGCCGGCGCCTCGGCCTACAGCCTGCGCATCGACTTCGAACGCTTCGCCAAGGTGGCCAAGGACGTCGGTGCCATCTTCATGGTGGACATGGCGCATTACGCTGGCCTGATCGCCGCGGGCGTCTACCCCAACCCGGTGCCGCATGCCGACGTGGTGACGTCCACCACCCACAAGAGCCTGCGTGGCCCGCGCGGCGGCATCATTTTGATGAAGGCCCAGCACGAGAAGGCCATCAACAGCGCCATTTTCCCCGGCCTGCAGGGTGGCCCGCTGATGCATGTGATTGCCGCCAAGGCCGTCGCCTTCAAGGAAGCGCTGGACCCGTCGTTCAAGACCTACCAGCAGCAGGTCGTGAAGAACGCCCAGATCGTGGCCGAGACGCTGACCCAGCGCGGCCTGCGTATTGTGAGCGGCCGCACCGAAAGCCACGTCATGCTGGTGGACCTGCGTGCCAAGGGCATCACCGGCAAGGAAGCCGAGGCCGTGCTGGGCAGCGCCCACATGACCATCAACAAGAACGCCATCCCCAACGACCCGGAAAAACCCATGGTCACCAGCGGCGTGCGCATCGGCACCCCGGCCATGACCACCCGCGGCTTCAAGGACGAGGAAGCGCGCCTGACCGCCAACCTGATCGCCGACGTGCTGGACAACCCGCGCGACGCGGCCAACATCGACGCGGTGCGCGCCAAGGTCAACGCGCTGACGGCGCGGTTCCCCGTGTACAAGTAATCATGAAATGCCCCTTCTGCGGCCACGTCGACACCCAGGTGGTCGAGACACGCGTGTCCGAGGACGGGGACTTCATCCGCCGCCGCCGCCAGTGCGGCGCGTGCGAAAAACGCTTCACCACCTACGAACGGCCGGACGTCAACTTTCCGTCCATCGTCAAGAAGGACGGCCGCCGCATCGATTACGAGCGCGTCAAACTCCTCGCCTCTTTCAACCTGGCGCTGCGCAAGCGCCCGGTCAGCACCGATCAGATCGACAGTGCCATTGAGCGCATCGAGGAAAAGCTTCTGAATCTCGGCGTGCGCGAAGTCCCTTCCAGCCGCATTGGCGAACTGGTGATGAGGGAACTGAAAAAACTGGACAAGGTGGCCTACATCCGCTTTGCCAGCGTCTATCGCAGCTTCGAGGACATTGACGAGTTCAAGACGCTGGTGGACGAGGTGCGACGGTAGCGCCCTGCAACGCCGGTCAGGCGCAGTTTTTCTCAATGATCTTCTGAATGCGCGGGCGGCCCGAGCTGCTGATGATGATCTGGCGCGCCGTGGTGGCACGCAGGCTGCACAGCGTGAAAGTTCCGGCCTGAAAGGCGCCGCTGGCCTGTTGGGTCGCGCCGGTTCCGACATACGACACGTAGCCTGCCACGCCCGCGTTCCCTTTAATCCGCAAACTGCTTGGCAGGGCCTCCCTGCGCAGCACGATGGTTTCGCCAGCGTCCACCTGCACGTTGTTGTTGCTGTCGATGAACACGATGTACCCCTGCTCCCAGCCGCCCGATGCAGCGCAGGAATTCCCGGTACTGGATCGGCAGAGCACAACGCGAGTATTGCGTTTAATGGCTTCGCTGCGCGCCAAATACAGCGGTCCCAGAAACGAATTGCCGGAAAACTCGACGCGGCCCCCCTCCAAGATACCTCCAAGGTGGGGAACCGCAACGACCAGCAACACCGCTGCAACCGCCATCGTGACCAGCAATTCCGCCAGCGAAAAGCCCCTCGTCCGCCGTGATACGCGCGCGCGCACGCCCACGGCCGCATTTTCTGCGTTCATGATTTTTCTCTCCCTGGACAAGACGGTCGTTTCCGATGTGGAAAGCGCCGACAAGCGCAACCGGCCAAGTCTTGGAAAAATACTAAATCAGCGGCAGTCTTACGGGGATAGGGTAGACCCCAGGTAAATCACCGTCGTCCACGAGGCCTGACGTCAGGCACAGACAGACGAGGATTCCTCAACCTGCTTGGGATACCCGTTCAGGGGAATCGTGATGACACGGCGCTTGTTCCCCACGGACGGGGTGGCGCGACAGAGCGTGAGGGTGATGGCCGAACCCGTTGCCCGGATGCCGGAGGACGGGAAATCAATCGAGCTGACCGTGCTGGACAGAAGAAATCCTCCCGCCAGTGCGTCATGTTTCTGGATCACGGTCGCGCCATCAAGAAGCACCCACCCCTGCTCCCACCCGCCGGAAGCAGCGCAACTGGTGCCATTGGCGGAGCGACACAACGTGACCGTGGTGTTTCGCTTGATCGCTTCGCTACGCGCCAATTGCGCGCTGACGGCGAAATCGCTGCCCATTGACGAAAGGCGGTTTTTAAGGATCAAGTCATTGAACGCCGGCGCGGCGAGCGAACCCAGAATCGCCGCAATGGCGATGACGACCATCAACTCGATCAGCGTGACGCCGCATTCTTGCAGGCGCCGCCTTCTCGCCACGGCAACCAGACTACCGTCGCACGACCGCAAAGCGCATTCCTGATGGAGCACCTTCTGCGTCATTGTTTTGTATACCAATAAGTTCGGCCACGGGATCCCGTGACACCCGAATTGGGCGGCGGCAGGCAATGCGCACCAACGCATATCACGGACTTCTCCTTCCCATCGATACTGACACGGGCGTAGACGGGAGAGGGGAGAAAGCCCCCGCCGGCAATTTTCTCGTACCGGTCGCTCGTGCCAACGGACCCATCCGCATTGAGGTCCATCGCCGCGTTCCCGGTCTTGAATCCCACCACATAGAGACGGGCCTCGCCCAGATTGGCGGAACATACGCCCGGTGCGACCGGTGTTGGAAGGTTCGTGCCAAAAAATACGGCACCGCCCACGGTGATGGGGTTTCCAACGACCTTTTCACCCGTGCCGAGCGTGATGTACCAACCTTTGCTTTCACTCGGCAGCGTCCCGGTCTGGTAGGGATTGCTCGTGACATCAGTCAAGTCCGACTCCGCGCACGTGGCCCCCCCACAGAACAGGCCGCCGCTCTTGCCCGTGAACGTGTCCTTGAGCATGTAAAACCGGTTTGTGATCGTGGTTTCGAACGGATGCTCTCGATCCCCGGAGCCGATCAGCACCGCGTCGAAATCAGTTCCCGGCACCACATCAGGCTTGTTGAGGAACTTGCGGGCATTGGCCCCTGTGCCGCCAAGTGACGCGATCTTGAAGGACGTCCAGTTGTCCGGATTGGCGTCGTCGATATCGAACCGCCAGACGTTGCCCTTGGTGTCCACAGCGTAAATCCGGTCAAACAGCCCATCCCCATCCCGATCGATCACTGTCAAATCTGCCGGCACGGCGCCCATGCCCGTGGGGAGCAACTGCTTCACGAGCGCCCCCGTACGGCCATTCACAATGAAAATTCCACGCCCCATGGTGTTGGTGGTGGCGGGCTCCGCATCTTCATGCGTCGGGTCGTAACCAGCACCGAAGATCACCACCGGGTCAGTGGCAACCGCGCGGATGATCGCTGGTCGCATCAGCGACCAGGTCTGACCAAGCTCTGAGAACCCGGTCGTCGCGTTGTCAATTTTCCATAGAAATTTAGGCGCATCCGGATCGCTCACGTCCAGCGCGTAGGCGAAACGCCCACCGCGGCGCATGCCAATATAGATGTAGACCTTGTCACCGTCCGACGCAATCAGTTTTCCATCGGAATTTGCATCCTTCTGGTAGACCGAGACCGCACCGTCAGCGAAATAAGGTTTGGGATTAACGGTCGAAATGGGAGTGGTGTTGTCTCGAAGACGCTTGAACTTTCCAAAAAACTCCGGAAGTACCAAGCTCCACTTTTCAATACCGTCGGTGTCATCTGCCCCCCCCTTGACCGCGTGCACGAAGCCATCGTTGGCACCGTAGTAAACCATGATGTCTCGATCTCCCACGCTGCGGTTGTAGTTGACCACCGAAGGACGGGAGTGCAGCAAATCACCATGCGGGCGTGCGCGAATGTCGGTCGCTACACCGTCCAAGTTTTCGTCGTTCTTGTTGTCCTCTCCGCGGACCCAATTGATCAGAGCCGTCCGCTCCGCATCATCGAGGACCCCGAGATTGGCCACAGTGATCCCTGTGGTGTTCGTGTTGTCAAACAGCGTTGTCGAAAGCAAGGTGCCGGTGCTGCCGCACGAGCCATTGCAGGTGTAGATCTTCCGATCTGTCTGACTGCTGGTGTAAGTGGCCCGCAGGCGCTGCGCCGCGCCGCCCTTTTCGACGATACGGCCGTCTGGGGCATCGCTGGCAGCCATCTTTTTATCAAACGTCCAATACGTTGAGTCAACCGTCCAGAAACTGGTGCTGGTTGAGCGCAGGAAGCCGTTGACGGTGTCCTCCGCTGCAATACCCTTGCGGTCCGCCAGCACAGGATTGCCAATGCTATTGAGCCCGATCTGGTACAGCTTGAGGTTGCCGGGCCAGCGCGGCGCGGCATTGGCATCTGGACGGAATTGCCCCATGTACACCTGATTCAGGTAGGAGCCGCGCACGTTGACACTGACGGGTAGCGTCACAGCCGCGAACACCGAGTTGACCGGCTGCATCTTGGACAACGAGTCCGTGAACGCTCTTAATGTCGCCTGTGCGTCGTTTGCCAGGTAATATTCGCCCCCCCCCTGCACTGCGCCGACTTGCAGCAGCATGCGCGCGCTAACCATTGGGCTGGTCTTGTAATTGTTGTCCGCCGGGTTCTGGACCGCGATGGTGTAGGTCGTGATGTTTTGCACGCCGTCAATCGGCGCCACGTCCTGCTTCTTCAGCGTGCGCGCGTATTCGTCGAACCAGTTGCTCTGGAAGTTGCTGGGCGTGAACTTGATTGGGTCACCCGTAACGACACCGCCAATGCCGTTGAGCAGCGTCTTGGCATCGGAGTCTTCCCCGGAGTCCGGCCCGCCATTGCCGACGAAGATGATGAAGTTGCCCTGGCAGCTGTCCGTCGCGGGGCTGACATAGTTGCTGCCGCTCCTGGCAGCGGTATCGTAGGGACTCTTGGTGTCAAAACCCGCATACGCCGGCTTGCCACCAAAATACTGGTAGGCCTCGTGCATGCTCTTGGCATAGGGCGCGTTGTTGGACTGCGGGATCGAGGGATTGACCTTGGTCAAAAAAGACGTCCGGTTGGCGGAATCACCCATGTCCCGCACGTGGTAGCGCACATAGGCACCCTTGGTCGCACCGGACGGGTTCTGGATCATGAGGCCCAGATTGACGTTCTTGATCAAGTCGTAGATTTCCTGCCGGGTCTTGCAGCCATCCGGGACGCGTTTCTCCGGCGTCTCGACCCCATTCACCGTCGTGGCGGGCGTCACGACACACGAAGGGAAATACGTGGAATTAAGCGGATCGACCAGCACGTTCATGACCTGCCGGAGCATTTCAAGCTTGTCGCCACTCGTCCCGTTGAGTTGGGTGATGGTCGAATTGTTGGACGATGCATTATCCAGAACGATCAACACGTTCGGTTTCGTGTTCGTCGCCGTGACACTCGTCAAAAAAATGTCGATGTCTTCAGCCTGGGTGGCCAATGGTGCCAGCATGGCCGCGGCGACCACGGCCAAGGCAAGTCGGATCTTCCAGTTCATTTGCTTTTTCCCATCAGAATTTTTTCAACAGGCTAACGGTTCATCGGTCGTTCAAGGGCACGGATTTCCACCAGCACCGACGGGCAAAATCAACTTCACGCCCTGGTGAACCTCCACCTTCGCCCCCGTGGCCAAGTTTTCCGCCGTCGCCTTCACATCCCAGTAGGACAGGTAACCACTGGCCACCGTCGTCGCCACGGTTGTGGTCCCGCTTTGCTGCAAAGTCCCCGCATTGGGATCGGCCGAGTCATCACCGCCAATGGGAACCGCCTTGGTGCACTCCGGCTTCGCCACGGTCACGCTGATGCCGCGGGCGTCCGAAGCGATCACCGTGGGTGCCGGTGTGGTGAACTTGTCGCTGCTGCTGATCACCGTCTCGATGGCCGATTGCGCGGCTGCGGTGGCTTCGGCCCGGTACTGCATGTTGCCAACCGCCTTGGAGTTGGTGTTGCTCAGCAGCAAGGCACTGACCACCATCATCGTGAGCAGCACCAGCATGATGAGACCAACAACGAGCGTCGCCCCTTGCTGGGCACGGCGTGACGAGCGGGTATTCAAGGCGTCTCCCTGTTCGAGGATGGGTTGACGAGGCGAACGGTCGTGGAAAACACATGGCGCTTGTAGCCCGCGCTCAGCGAGGAACCGGCGATCGATACCGACCCCAGCGCATAGGTCTTGCTGTCGGTGTAGCCGCCCGTGGTTTCGGTGTTTCGCGCCAGCACGTAAAGCTTCACGGCCATGACATTGGCCATCTGGGTCAGCGTCATCGCGTTGCACGCCACAAATGTGTCCGCGTTGCCGTCACCCGGGTTGCTTGAACTGATCGGCAGCCCGTTGGACCCATTGACGTCGATGCCGCACTCCGCGTGAAAGGCCTCGATGCCATCAATCAGCGGTTGCGGCGTGGTGTAGGCACCGTTGACATACGACACGCGCATCAAGGTCGGCACGCCGCCACTTGAGGCCAGGTAATAGATGTCGGAGACAAACTTTCGAAGCGGGGCAACGGTCGTCGTTGTCGCGCCGCCGGAGCAGGCGTCGAGAACTGCCGTCGTTGTGCTCGTGCAAGCCTTGGTGAGCAAGGTGAACGTCGTCGTTCCCGAATCGACGATATACGGCTTGGGGTCGGATGAACACGAGGACAACTGCAAATAGGGCCCGGTATCCGTGCCCCCCGAACAGGTGTTCGCATGGCGGACCACCAGCACATCGCTGCTGCCCAACACCCCCGTTACCCCGCAGCCCGAAAGCGTGCTGCCATCCGCGTACCCCTGCACCGGAACACCCAGCATGTTGTCGAAATAAGTCTTCTTGAGCGCGGCATCGGTGGGCACCGCCGCACACGGATCGGGGATGGCGGTCGGGGTCGGCACCACCAGTTCAGCCCAAAAGCCGGCGTGCGCAACATCGCTTTGCAGCACCTGGATCGCAAAACGCCCGTTCTCGATCAACCGGTTGGTCTTGGCCATCTCCGTGTTGGTTCGGGAAAGGTTGACATACAGCAGCACGAGCGCAAAGACGACCAGCAAGCCGAGCGTGATTGCAATCATGAACTCGATGAGGGTGAAACCCATCGATCGACCTGGCCGACCATTCAGCCCCCTGGACAAACGCGGCGTCTTCATCATGAGAGGTTCCCAATGCGAACCACCACGGAAACAGCCCGCCGGCACCGATCGTTCTGGCACAACGACCCTGCAGGCCCGTTGTAGGACCCTTGCCCACAACCCTCCGTGGGTGCCGCCAACGGCGTCATGCCCTGCCATGCCACGGTCACCTGGTAGGCTTGGTCGCCTGCGGCGCCTGCTCCCAAATCCTCAATGCAGCCACGCCCGCCAATCATGGCGCCAATACGGCTGCTGCCTGACAACTCGGCCGCGCCCTGCAAGGCATTGCACCATTCCTTGATATC
Source organism: Comamonadaceae bacterium (assembly GCA_023259355.1). Classification (GTDB taxonomy): domain Bacteria; phylum Pseudomonadota; class Gammaproteobacteria; order Burkholderiales; family Burkholderiaceae_C; genus JAHFQI01. Next base: position 7,176 of record JAHFQI010000103.1, on the reverse strand, counting down.
GACAGCCTGCTGCGTCGACGTGCTGGTCGGGCAAGTCATTCCGGCCCCGACCGGCCCGGTAAGCGGTGCAGCTTCGACATAGTTCGCCGCATCGGAACGGTTGGTGTTCAACCGGTTCACCATGTCGTCGAGCAGAACCAGGGCTTGCGCCCGCTGGTAGGACTCCATCTCGGAGCTCTGCAGCCGCGCTTCCAGACCCGCCAGCCCGAGCAACCCCAGCGCAACGATCAGCAAGGTGACCAGCACCTCGATGATGGTCACGCCGCCCTGCCGACGTGACCGGCACGCCATGATTCGATTGACCCGATTTACCATTTCCCGGTCTTTCCGCCTTCGCTGTTAAGGGTCAAATTCCCGTCGCTGGCTTGCGCACCTTTGGGCGTGAACGTGATCGTGAAAGCAGGCACCGTCGAAGTTCCGACGGAAATTGAATAGTCATACCGCGACGCGACTTCCGACGGAAGCACATAGCCGCTGCTCTCCAGCTGGGTCTTGGTGGCGTAGGAGCGGCCGGCCAGAAGATACTGCTGCTGGCGGTTCGAGATGTCCAGCACCTGTGCCTGCGCCGCCGAGCGGTTGGCCCGGACGACATAGTTGACGTAAGACGGGTAGGCCAGTTTGGCCAGAATGGCCACGATGGCACATGCGATCATCAACTCGATCAGCGTGAAACCGGCTTCGGGGTTGCGTTTTTTCATGGGGATGCTTCCTCGTTAAGATACTAGCCATTCCCGCCACCGCCGACGCCACTTGCAGACGATCGGCAGGCTCGCGCGGACAAACGGCTCACGCAATCCCCTTGACGCAACATTCCGCCCCTCACCTCCCCGAACCGGTCAAAAGGGCCCTCGCCCTCGCCGGCCAGGCCATTGGCTTGAGCGAACCCAACCCCCGCGTCGGCTGCGTGATCACCGACCAACGCGGTCGCGTGCTGGGCGAAGGCCACACACAGCAGGCCGGCGGGCCGCACGCCGAGGTCATGGCCCTGCGCGATGCCGCCGCGCGCGGCGAGCGCGTGACCGGTGCAACGGCCTTCGTCACGCTGGAGCCGTGCTCCCACCATGGGCGCACCGGCCCCTGCTGCGATGCGCTCATCAACGCGGGCATCGGCAAGGTCGTCGCGTCGATCGCCGACCCCAACCCGCTGGTGGCGGGACAAGGGTTCGCGCGGCTACGCGCCGCCGGCGTCGAGGTCGAAGTCGGCCCCGGCGCAGCACAATCCCGGGAACTCAACATCGGCTTCTTCAGCCGCATGGTGCGCAAGACGCCCTGGGTCCGGATGAAAATCGCGGCATCGCTGGACGGCAAGACGGCTCTGAACAATGGCGTCAGCCAGTGGATCACGTCCGAGCCCGCGCGCACGGACGGGCATGCCTGGCGTGCGCGCGCCGGTGCGGTGCTGACCGGCATCGGCACGGTGCTGGAAGACAACCCGCGCCTCGATGTGCGTCTGGTCGAAACGACGCGCCAGCCCCGTCTGGTGGTGGTGGACAGCCGACTGGAGACGCCGCTGGACGCCCGGCTCTTCATGCCGGGGCGCAAGCTCTTCATCTATGCGGCGGTCAGGGACGCAGCCCGCCAGGCCGCGCTGGAGGCACGGGGCGCCACCGTCATTTTCATGCCCGGCCAGCAGCCCGACACCGAGGGCAAGGTCGATCTGGCCGCCATGCTGCGGGATCTGGCGAACCGCGAGATCAACGAGTTGCACGTGGAAGCCGGGCACAAGCTCAACGGCTCGCTGATTCGCGAAGGCCTGGTGGACGAATTCCTGGTCTATCTGGCGCCCAAGCTCATCGGCCAGGGCCGCGACATGGCGAATTTCGGCCCGCTGACGGAGCTGGCCCAGGCCGTCCCCCTGGCGTTCACCGCCACCGAAATGGTCGGCCCCGATCTGCGCATCGTGGCCCGCATCCCGGGCCGGGACGCCTTTTAGGCGGGATTTCTGGGACCAGCCCGGAAGTGGGCGCCAATCCCTGCGAAAATAGCTGAATGTTCACCGGAATCATCACCGGCGTGGGGCGCATCGCCGCCGTCCACGACCTGGGAAGCTCTTTAGACCACGGCAAGCGCCTCACCATCGAAGCGCCGGCCGGGTACCTCGACGACGTACGCCTCGGCGACAGTATTGCGCTCAACGGCGCATGCATGACGGTCACGACGCTGTCGCCCGAAAGCCGCCAGTTCACCATCGACATCTCGGCCGAGTCGCTCGACAAAACCGCGGGGCTGGACCGGCCCGGCCCCATCAATCTGGAAAAGGCCTTGCGCGCGCACGACCGCCTGGGCGGGCATATCGTGTCGGGCCATGTGGATGGCATCGGCCGCGTGACGCACTTTGCCGAAGTCGGGGAAAGCTGGGAATTGCGGATTCTCGCCCCGCGCGAACTCGGCAAATACCTGGCCTACAAGGGCTCGATCACGGTCAACGGCGCCAGCCTGACGGTGAACCGCATCCAGGACCAGCCGGAAGGCTGCGAGGTCAGCATCAACCTGATTCCCCATACCGTTCAGAACACCGCGCTCGGCGCGCTGCATGAAAACGCGCCCGTCAATCTGGAGATCGACCTGATCGCCCGTTACGTGGAGCGCATGCTCGGCGCCGCCGTCCCCACCCCATCATCCAAGGAAACCGCATGACCGCCCTCTCCCCCGTTCCCATCTCCCCGGTGGAAGACATCGTTGCCGAAATGCGCGCCGGCCGCATGGTGATCCTGGTCGATGAAGAAGACCGCGAAAACGAAGGCGACCTGGTGCTGGCAGCCGACCACGTCACGCCCGAGGCCATCAACTTCATGGCCCGCTTCGGCCGCGGCCTGATCTGCCTGACGCTCACGCGCGAGCGCTGCGAACACCTGCGCCTGCCCCCCATGGCCACGCGCAACGGCACCTTCTACAGCACGGCGTTCACCGTGTCGATCGAGGCCGCCGAGGGCGTCACCACCGGCATCTCCGCCGCCGACCGCGCCCGCACGGTGCAGGTCGCCGTGGCGAAAGAGGCCCAGCCCGCGGACCTGGTCCAGCCCGGCCACATCTTCCCGCTGCAGGCGGTGGATGGCGGCGTGCTCATGCGCGCCGGCCACACCGAAGCCGGGTGCGATCTGGCCGCCATGGCCGGCTGCTCGCCCGCCTCCGTGATCTGCGAGATCATGAACGACGACGGCACCATGGCCCGCCTGCCGGACCTGCAACGCTTTGCCGCCGAACACGGCCTGAAGATCGGTACGATTGCCGACCTCATCGAGCACCGCAGCCGCAACGAGTCGCTGGTGGAAAAGATCGGCTCGCGCACGCTGCAGACCGCCGCGGGTGAATTCACCGCCCATGCCTTCCGCGACAAGCCCAGCCAGTCCGTCCACCTGGCGCTGGTGAAAGGCGCGTGGGACGCGGGCGACACGGTGCCCGTGCGCGTGCACGAGCCGCTCTCGGTGTTCGACATGCTGGAGGTCAATCGCTCCATGCACTCCTGGAGCCTGGACGCCAGCCTGAATTACCTCAGCCAGCAAGGCAAAGGCGTGGCCGTGTTGCTCAATTGCGGCGAAAGCGGGGACCAGCTGCTGGAGCAGTTCGAAGGCAAGGCCCGCGCCAGCCAGGCGCCCGAGCGCGGACGCATGGATTTGCGCACCTACGGCATCGGCGCGCAGATTCTGCGCGAATGCGGCGTGCACAGGATGAAGCTCATGGGCAACCCCCGGCGCATGCCCAGCATGACCGGCTACGGCCTCGAAATCAACGGCTACATCCCCAAGGAATAAACCATGTTTGGCGCAGAAAAAGGATCGGCCGACCGGCTGGACGGCAAGCGGCTGTACGTCGGCGTCGTGCAGGCGCGTTTCAATGAGAGCATCACCAATGCCCTCGCCGAGGCCTGCCTGGCCGAACTGGAGGCGCTGGGCGTGAACCCCAAGCACATCGACCACGTGCGGGTGCCCGGCGCGCTGGAAGTGGCCGTGGCCCTGCAGGCGATGGCCGAGAAGGACAAGTACGACGCGCTGATCGCGCTGGGCTGCATCATCCGCGGCGAAACCTACCACTTCGAACTGGTCGCCAACGAGTCCGGTGCGGCCGTCAGCCGCGTCGCGCTGGATTACCAGCTGCCGGTGGCCAACGCCATCCTCACCACGGAAAACCTGGAGCAGGCCGTGGCCCGCCAGACCGACAAGGGCCGCGACGCCGCGCGCGTCGCCGTCGAAATGGCCAACCTGCTGGACGATCTCTCATGAGCGAAGTCAATCCCTTCATGGGCAAGCGCCCGCCGCGTCAGGCCCGCACCGGCACGACGGGCACCGGCGTGCGCAAGGCCGGCTCCAAGTCCGAGCGCAGCCGTTCCCGGGAATTCGCGTTGCAGGGCCTGTACCAGCATCTGGTCGGCGGTAACGAGGCCGGCGACATCGACAGCTTCACGCGCGACCTGGCGGGTTTCCACAAGGCCGATTCGGCGCACTACGACGCGCTGCTGCACGGCTGCATCGAACAGGCGGCCGATCTCGACGCACTCATCGTGCCCCTGCTCGACCGCAAGCTCGCGGAAATCTCGCCCATCGAGCACGGCATCATGTGGATCGGCGCCTATGAGTTTCTGCACTGCCCCGACGTGCCTTGGCGCGTGGTGCTCAACGAATGCATCGAACTGGCCAAGGAGTTTGGCGGCACCGACGGCCACAAGTACGTCAATGCCGTGCTCAACGGCATCGCGCCCAAGCTGCGCGCCGTCGAGGTTGAAGCCGACCGCGTGGCCGGCAAAGCCCGTCCATGAAAATTTCGGCGCGCGCCGAGCGCATCGAGCCGTTTTACGTCATGGAGGTGGCCAAGGCCGCCGCCGCCATGGCCCGCGAGGTGGCGCACACCGATGCGCCCATGATTTTCCTGAACATCGGCGAGCCCGATTTCACTGCGCCGCCACTCGTGCAGGAAGCGGCGATCAAGGCCATTCACGATGGCGCCACGCAATACACCCAGGCCACCGGGCTGGAGCCGCTGCGCGAACGCATCAGCGGCTGGTATGCCAAGCGCTTCGGCGTGAACGTGCCGGCCCGGCGCATCGTGGTCACGGCGGGCGCCTCGGCGGCGCTGCAGCTGGCCTGCCTGGCGCTGATCGAGGGGGGTGACGAAATCCTCATGCCCGACCCGAGCTACCCGTGCAACCGGCACTTTGTCAGCGCGGCCGAAGGCACGGCGGTGCTGATCCCGACCACGGCGCAGGAGCGCTTCCAGCTCAGCGCCGACAAGGTGGCTGCGGCGTGGGGGCTCAAAACGCGCGGGGTGCTGCTGGCCTCGCCTTCCAACCCCACCGGCACATCCATCCACCCCGATGAGCTGCGCCGCATTCACAACGTGGTGAACCAGCACGGCGGCATCACGCTGATCGACGAAATCTACCTGGGCCTGAGCCATGACAGCGCATTCGGCCAGACGGCGCTCGCCATCGACGACCAGGTCATCAGCATCAACAGCTTCTCCAAGTACTTCAACATGACCGGCTGGCGCCTGGGCTGGATGGTCGTGCCCGACGCGCTGGTGCCGGTGGTGGAGCGGCTGGCGCAAAACCTGTTCATCTGCCCCAGCACGGTGTCGCAATACGCGGCGCTGGCCTGCTTCGAGCCGGACAGCATCGCCGAATACGAGCGCCGGCGCGCCGAGTTCAAGGCGCGGCGCGACTTCTTCATCCCCGCGCTCAACGCGATGGGCCTGAACGTGCCGGTGATGCCCGACGGGGCTTTTTACGCCTGGGCGGATTGCGCGCAGGCCTGCGAAAAGCTCGGCGTCAACGGCAGCTGGGACTTCGCCCACGAGGTCATGAAACGCGCCCATGTCGCCGTGACCCCGGGCCGCGACTTCGGCACGGCCGACACGCAGCGCTTCATCCGCTTTTCCACCGCCAATTCGATGGCCCAGCTGGACACAGCCGCCCAGCGCCTGCGCACGCTGCTGGCCTGAACACCACCATGGCTTTCGAATTCCCCGTCCGCATCTACTGGGAAGACACCGACGCTGGTGGCATTGTCTTTTATGCCAACTACCTGAAGTTCTTCGAGCGGGCCCGCACTGAATGGCTGCGCTCGCTGGGCATTGGCCAGCAGGCACTGCGCGAGCGCACCGGCGGCATCTTCGTGGTCAGCGAAACCGCCATCAAGTACCACCGGCCGGCCCGGCTCGACGATCAACTGGTGGTCACCGCGCGCCTGCAGGAGGCCGGCCGCGCATCGATCACCCTCGTGCAGCAGGCGCTGTCGAAAACGGAACGAACGCCGCCGGGCAATGCGCTCGTCCACTGCGAAGGCACCATCCGCATCGGGTGGGTGGACGCCGCCACGCTGCGGCCCGCGCGCATGCCGTCCCACATTCTGGAAGTCTTGAAATGAACGCAAACCTGTCGATCCTGCACCTGGTGCTCAACGCCAGTTTCGTCGTGCAGCTCGTCATGCTGCTGCTGGTGGCTGTGTCCGTGGCCAGCTGGGCAGCGATCTTCCGCAAGCTGTTCGCATTGAAACGGGTGAAGGCGCTCAACGACGCCTTCGAACGCGAATTCTGGTCCGGCACCAGCCTGAACGACCTGTACGCGGCTGCGGCGAAAAACGCCCGGAGCACCGGCCCGATGGAACGCATTTTTGCCAGCGGCATGCGCGAGTACCAGAAGCTGCGCGAGCGCCACATCACCGACGCCGGCACCCTGCTGGACGGCGCGCGCCGCGCCATGCGCGCGAGCTACCAGCGCGAGCTCGACGTGGTCGAGTCCAACCTGTCGTTCCTCGCCTCGGTCGGCTCGGTGTCGCCCTACGTGGGCCTGTTCGGCACCGTGTGGGGCATCATGCACGCGTTCACCGGGCTGGCCAACCTGCAGCAGGTCACGCTCGCCACCGTGGCCCCGGGCATCGCCGAGGCGCTGGTGGCCACGGCCATCGGCCTGTTCGCGGCCATTCCCGCGGTGGTGGCCTACAACCGCTTTGCCCACGACATCGACCGCGTGGCCAACAAGCTGGAGACCTTTATCGAGGAGTTCTCCAACATCCTGCAGCGCAACCTGGGCGCGCATTCGCCCTCGGGCCACTAACGCTTTCACGAGGAGTCCGCCATGCCCTCCGTCGTCTCGCGCGGCCGCGGCCGCCGCACCATCAGCGAAATCAACATGGTGCCCTTCATCGACGTGATGCTGGTGCTGCTGATCATCTTCATGGTGAC
>JAHFQI010000102.1 GCA_023259355.1 Comamonadaceae bacterium | reverse complement strand
CAGCTATTTTTGGGCCTCATCAATGGCTCGTTCTACGCGGTGCTGAGTCTGGGGCTGGCCATCATCTTCGGTCTCCTGAACATCATCAATTTCTCGCACGGCGCGCTCTACATGATGGGCGCGTTCGTGTCCTGGATCGGGCTGACCCAGTTCGGCGTCAGCTACTGGGTGTCGCTGCTGCTGTCGCCGCTGATCGTCGGCGCGCTGGGGGTCGCCATCGAACGGCTGTTGCTGCGGCACCTCTACCAGCTGGACCATCTCTACAGCCTGCTGCTGACCTTTGGTCTGGCCTTGATCGCGGAAGGCGTCTTCCGCAACTTCTATGGCATCTCCGGGGAAACCTATGAAGTGCCCGAACTGCTGCAGGGTGGCGTCAATCTGGGCTTCATGTTCATGCCGCTGTACCGTGGCTGGGCCGTGGTCGCGGCCCTGAGCGTGTGCGCGCTGACCTGGTACACGATCGAGAAGACCAGCCTGGGCGCCACGCTGCGTGCCGCCACGGAGAAGCCCCAACTGGTGCAGGCCCTGGGCATCAACGTGCCCGTGATGGTGACGGCCACCTATGGCGTGGGCGTGGCGCTGGCCGCCTTCGCGGGCGTTCTGGCCGCACCGGTGGTGCAGGTCAACCCGCTCATGGGTTCCAACCTGATCATCGTGGTGTTTGCCGTGGTGGTGATCGGCGGCATGGGCTCGATCCTGGGCTCCATCATCACCGGCCTGACGCTGGGCATTGTGGAAGGCCTGACCAAGGTGATTTACCCGGAAGCCTCTTCCGTGGTGATTTTCGTGATCATGGTCATCGTGCTGCTGATCCGGCCGGCCGGTCTTTTTGGCAAGCAGGCTTGAGCCCTGGTTGAAGGAATCCTCATGACATCGAAAAACACCTCCTCCGCCGAAACAAGCCGCACCGTGCTGATGTTCGCGGCGCTCCTCGTGGTTGGCGTGCTCGCGCCGTTTGCGCTGTACCCCACCTTCCTCATGAAAGTGCTGTGCTTCGCGCTGTTTGCCTGTGCGTTCAATCTCTTGCTGGGCTTTGCGGGCCTGCTCTCGTTCGGCCATGCCGCCTTTTTCGGTGGCGCTGCCTACGTTTGCGGCTACCTGTGCAAGGAAAAGGGCTGGTCGCCCGAACTGGGCATCCTGGCAGGCACCGCCACGGCGGCGCTGCTTGGCTGGCTCTTCGGCTCGATCGCCATCCGCCGCTCCGGCATCTACTTCGCCATGATCACGCTGGCCCTGGCCCAGCTGGTGTTCTTCCTGGCGCTGCAGTTGCCCTTCACCGGCGGCGAGGACGGCCTGCAAGGCATCCCGCGCGGCAAACTGCTGGGCCTGATCGACCTGTCCGACAACCTGTCGATGTATTTCTTCGTGTTCGGCGTGTTCATGGCGGGCTTCCTGCTGATTTACCGCACCATCCATTCGCCATTCGGCCAGATCCTCAAGGCCATCCGCGAGAACGAGCCCCGCGCCATCTCGCTGGGTTATGACGTGCACAAGTACAAACTGCTTGCCTTCGTGATTTCCGCCGCGCTGGCCGGCATGGCGGGCGCGACCAAAGCCCTGGTTTTCCAGCTGGCCTCGCTCACCGACGCCCACTGGCACATGTCCGGCGAAGTGGTGCTGATGACGCTGCTGGGCGGCCTGGGCACCATCCTCGGCCCGGCCGTGGGCGCCATGACCATCGTGACGCTGGAAACCCAGCTGGCCGACAAGGTGGGCTCCTGGGTCACGGTGATCATTGGTGCCATCTTCGTGATCTGCGTGCTGGCTTTCCGCCGCGGCATCGTGGGCGAATTCACCGCCTTGCGCCAACGCATCACCGGCACACGCTAAAAATCGATTGATCCATCGGGCCCGCGGTTTTCGCGGTGCCTGTCACCCACGGACTGGCCATGCAGGCAGCTCCGGACGGATCAGCCACGCCCTGAAACAGGCGCCGGACCCGGCAGTCTCACCGCCGCCGACGCCAAGGAAACCAACACCATGAACGACCTCAACGGCTACGACATCGAAGACCTCGCGGTGGGCATGAGCGCCACTTTTTCCAAGACGATCACCGAAGCCGACATCGTGCTCTTCGCCGGCGTGTCCGGCGACACGAACGCGATCCACGTGAACGAGGAGTACGCGGCCACCACGCCGTTCAAGGGCCGCATCGCCCACGGTTTTCTGTCGGCCAGCGTCATTTCCGCCGCCGTGGCCAACCGCCTTCCCGGCCCCGGCGCGATTTACATGGACCAGCGCCTGAAATTCCTGGCGCCGGTGCGGCCCGGCGACACGGTGCACGCCACGGTCCGGGTGCGCGAACTCACGCCCGAGCGGGGGCGCGTGGTGCTGGAAACCACCTGCAGTGTCCGCGGCGCCGTGGTCATCGATGGCGAAGCGCTGGTCAAGGTGGGCTCATCCGTGCGCCGGGCGGCGACGCTGGCCAAAGCCGCCTTGATCTGACGCCGCACCGCCCTCTTCCATCCACCACTTACGGAGTGAACCATGAGCTACCAGGCCCCCATCAAGGACATGTTGTTTGTCATGCAGGACATCGCCGGCCTTCACAAGGTGTCGGCACTGCCGGGCTTCGAGGACTACGGCATCGACACCGCGCAGGCCGTGCTGGATGAGTCCGCGAAGTTCTGCGAAGGCGTCGTGGCCCCGCTGAACCGTGAAGGCGACCAGCACCCTTCGTCGTTTCAGGACGGCAAGGTCACCACCACGCCCGGCTTCAAGGAGGCGTTCCGGCAATTTGCCGAAGGCGGCTGGCAAGGCGTGATTCACCCCGTGGCGTTCGGCGGCCAGGGATTCCCCAAACTGATCGCCACGGCCTGCGCGGAAATGCTGCACGCCGCCAACATGTCGTTCGCACTGTGCCCCATGCTGACCGATGGCGCGATCGAGGCCCTGCTGACCGCCGCCAGCGAGGAACTCAAGCAGAAATTCGCCCACAGGCTGATCTCCGGCGAGTGGACGGGCACGATGAACCTGACCGAACCGCAGGCCGGCTCGGACCTTGCAGCGGTGCGCAGCCGCGCCGAGCCGCAGCCCGACGGCACCTACAAGGTTTTCGGCACCAAGATCTTCATCACCTACGGTGAGCACGACATGGCCGAGAACATCGTGCATCTCGTGCTGGCCCGCGTGCCCGGCGCGCCCGAGGGCGTGAAAGGCATTTCGCTCTTCGTGGTGCCAAAGTTCATGGTCAACAACGACGGCTCGCTGGGCGAGCGCAATGACGCCTGGTGCGTCTCCATCGAGCACAAGCTCGGCATCAAGGCCAGCCCGACGGCGGTGCTGCAGTTCGGCGACCATGGCGGGGCCGTGGGCTACCTGGTCGGCGAGGAAAACCGCGGTCTGGAATACATGTTCATCATGATGAACGCGGCCCGCTTCGCCGTGGGCATGCAGGGCATCTCGATTGCCGACCGCGCCTATCAGAAGGCGGTGGGCTACGCCCACGACCGCACGCAGAGCCGAGACCTCGCGGGCTCGGACGGCCCGGTGGCCATCATCCACCACCCCGACGTCAAACGCATGCTGCTGACGATGCGCGCCCACATCGAAGGCGCACGCGCCCTGGCCTACGTGGCCGCCGCCGCCAGCGACGCGGCCCACCATGCGTCGGACGACGCGGCTCGCGCGCAGAGCCAAGCGGTCTATGACTTCCTCGTTCCGGTCGTCAAGGGTTTCTCGACCGAGATGTCGGTCGAGATGACCAGCCTGGGCGTGCAGGTGCATGGCGGCATGGGCTTCATCGAGGAAACCGGCGCGGCCCAGCACTTCCGCGATGCCCGCATCCTGACCATCTACGAAGGCACCACGGCCATCCAGGCCAACGACATCGTGGGCCGCAAGACCGTGCGTGACAAAGGCGCTGTGGCCCGCGCGCTGTGCGCGCAGATCGCCATCACCGAGCAGGACCTGGCCGCCCATGGCAACGAACACTGCGCCGCCATGCACACGGCGCTGCAGGCAGGGCGGCAGGCGCTGGAAGACGCCATCGACTACATCGTGGCCCATGGAAAGACCGATGCCAAGGCGGTCTACGCCGGCGCGGTCACCTACCTCAAGCTGGCCGGCGTGGTGCTCTGCGGCTGGCAGATGGGCCGCGCCATGATGGTGGCACTGGACAAGATGGATGCCGACCCGCAGTTTTACGGCGCCAAGCTGGTGACGTCGCGTTTTTACGCTGAGTCCGTGCTGCCGCAGGCCGCCGGCCTGGCGCAAAGCATCCGGTTGGCCGGCACCACCGTCAACCGCATGGCACCGGACATGTTCTGAGGCACTCGAAGGCGCTCTTCGCGCCCTCGGGAAAGCGGCGAGGTTGGCTCAGATCGGCGTGAGCTTGGCCACCGACAGCGCCAGCCATTTCACGCCATGACGCGGGAAATCGACCTGGGCGCGCGCATCGTCGCCCACGCCTTCAATCGCGAGCACCTTGCCCTCGCCAAACTTGGTGTGAAACACCTTCATGCCGGCTTTCAGCCCGTGCGAGGGCGCAGCCTTCTGCACCGGCACCGGCGGGCTTTTGAAACTGTCGGAATTGGCGCCAAATCCGCTGTGGCCCCAGGCGGGTCGCGCACCGCCGGCGCCCGCACCGGCCCCGTAACCGCCCCCGAATCCTGAGCCGGCACCCGCGCCAAAACCCTGGTTCTTCGGCGTGATCCACTTCAGCGCGGCCTCGGGCAGCTCGTCGAAGAAGCGGCTTTTGAGGTTGTAGCGCGTCTGGCCGTGCAACATGCGGGTCTGCGAATGGCTCAGGTACAGGCGCTTGCGTGCGCGCGTGATGGCGACATACAGCAGCCGGCGTTCTTCCTCCAGCCCCTCGTAGTCGCTCATCGCGTTTTCATGGGGGAACAGGCCCTCTTCCATGCCGGTGATGAAGACACCGTCGAACTCCAGGCCCTTGCTGGAATGCACGGTCATGAGCTGGATCGCGTCCTGCCCGGCCTGCGCCTGGTTGTCGCCCGATTCGAGCGCCGCATGGGTCAGGAAGGCGGCCAGCGGGCTCAGGGTTTCGCCGGTTTCCGCGTCGGGGGCGATAAAGTCCGCCGCTGGAACAGCACCCTGGTTCGGGTCCAGCCCCTGGCTCACCGGGCTCTGCGACAGGCCCGCGCCCAGTTCATCGACCGGCAGCGCCACGGCATCGCGTCCGAACCCTTCCTGCGTCACAAAACTCTCCGCCGCGTTGACCAACTCTTCGAGGTTCTCGATGCGGTCGGCGCCTTCGCGGTCGGCCTTGTAGTGTTCGATCAGCCCGCTGTGCTCCAGCACCAGATCGATGATCTCGCGCAGCGTGAGGCCAGTGGTCTGCTCGCGCAGCACGTCGATCTTCGCGACGAAGGCGCCGAGGTTGGCGCCCGCCTTGCCGGTGACGGCGCTGACCGCGTCGTGCAGCGAGCAGCCGGTGGCGCGCGCCACATCCTGCAGCTGCTCAATGGTTCGCGCGCCGATGCCGCGCGGCGGAAAGTTGACGACACGCAGAAAGCTGGTGTCGTCATTTTTGTTCTCCAGCAGCCGCAGGTAAGCCAGCGCGTGCTTGATTTCGGCGCGTTCGAAGAAGCGCAGGCCGCCATACACGCGGTAGGGCACGCCGGCATTGAACAGCGCGGTCTCGATCACCCGGCTCTGCGCGTTGCTGCGGTAGAGCACAGCGATTTCCTTGCGCTCGAAGCCGTCGCCTTTCACGAGCTGGCGCATCTCCTCGACCATCCACTGCGCCTCGGCGAAGTCGCTGGTGGCCTCGTACACGCGCACCGGCTCGCCCGGGCCCTGGTCCGTGCGCAGGTTCTTGCCCAGGCGCTTCTTGTTGTGGCTGATGAGTTCGTTGGCCGAATCGAGGATGTTGCTGTAGCTGCGGTAGTTCTGCTCCAGCTTGATCTGGTGTTGAACGTTGAATTCGCGCACAAAGTCGGCCATGTTGCCCACGCGTGCACCGCGAAACGCGTAGATGCTCTGGTCGTCATCGCCAACGGCCAGCACGGCGCTCGGGCCATGCAGCGCCTCCGGCGCGCCCTGGCCGGCGATCATCTTGATCCAGGCGTACTGCAGCTTGTTCGTGTCCTGGAACTCGTCGATCAGGATGTGGCGGAAGCGCCGCTGATAGTGTTCGCGGACCGGGTCGTTGTCACGCAGCAGCTCGTAGCTGCGCAGCATCAGCTCGCCGAAATCGACCACGCCCTCGCGCTGGCACTGCTCTTCGTAGAGCTGGTAGATCTCGATCTTCTTGCGCGCTTCCTCGTCGCGCGCCTCGACCATGCTGGGGCGCAGCCCGTCTTCCTTGCAGCCGGCGATGAAGTACTGCAGCTGCTTGGCCGGAAAACGCTCGTCGTCCACATTGAACTGCTTGCACAGGCGCTTGATGGCCGAAAGCTGGTCCTGCGTGTCCAGAATCTGGAAGGCCTGCGGCAGGTTCGCCAGCTTGTAGTGCGCGCGCAGGAAGCGGTTGCACAGGCCGTGAAAGGTGCCGATCCACATGCCGCGTACATTGACCGGCAGCATCGCCGTCAGCCGCGTCATCATTTCCTTGGCGGCCTTGTTGGTGAAGGTCACGGCCAGGATGCCGCCGGGCGAGGCCTGCCCGGTTTGCAGCAGCCAGGCAATGCGGGTGGTCAGCACACGGGTCTTGCCGGAACCCGCCCCCGCCAGGATCAGCGCGTGTTCGGCCGGCAAGGTGACGGCGCTGCGCTGCTCCGGATTGAGGTTTTGTAAGAGCGGGGAATCTTGGGCGACTTCTGGAAACATGGGTCGATTGTAGGAACCCGGGTGCCGTTTCCCCGGTTCCCATCGGAAAGCCCACCACGAATGCCCTGACCACAGCGCGTGATCGGCTGGGTGGAACTGGGTGGACGATACGCAGGGGCGTATCAGGACCATAGCGCGATCGCGCTGCGTCCCCTGGTTTGACACGGGTAGAATCAATCACCGGGCCCAAGATTCTTGCGCCCGGTTTTTTGTGCCCGGTTGCCTGCCAGCCGCGTGCCCAAACCGGGCCAAGGCCAAGCGCTCACCTGTTCAACAAACAGCCCTCTGGAGCTTGGTCATCAAATGGAAATTTTCGACTACGACAACATTCTTCTGCTGCCGCGCAAGTGCCGCGTGGAAAGCCGTTCCGAGTGCGACGCCGGTGTGGAGCTTGGCGGGCGCAAATTCCGCATCCCCGTCGTGCCGGCCAACATGAAAACCGTGCTGGACGAGAAAATCTGCGTCTGGCTGGCCCAAAACGGCTACTTCTACGTGATGCACCGCTTTGACCTGGACAACGTCCAGTTCGTGCGCGACATGCGTGCCCAGGGTGTGTTCGCCTCGATTTCGCTGGGCGTCAAGGCCCCCGACTACGCCGCCGTGGACCAGATGGTGGCCGAAGGCCTGGCGCCCGAGTACATCACCATCGACATCGCGCACGGCCACGCCGACAGCGTGCAGAAGATGGTGCGCTACCTGAAGGAAAAGCTGCCCTCGGCCTTCGTCATCGCCGGCAACGTGGCCACGCCCGAAGCCGTGATCGACCTGGAAAACTGGGGCGCCGACGCCACCAAGGTCGGCATCGGCCCCGGCAAGGTCTGCATCACCAAGCTCAAGACCGGCTTCGGCACGGGCGGCTGGCAGCTCAGCGCGCTCAAGTGGTGCGCGCGCGTGGCGACCAAGCCCATCATCGCCGACGGCGGCATCCGCGAGCACGGGGACATCGCCAAGAGCATTCGCTTCGGCGCGACCATGGTCATGATCGGCTCCCTGCTGGCCGGCCACGAGGAAAGCCCGGGCCAGACCGTGGAGGTGGACGGCAAGCTCTACAAAGAGTATTACGGCTCGGCCAGCGACTTCAACAAGGGCGAATACAAACACGTCGAAGGCAAACGCATCATCGAGCCCATCAAGGGCCGGCTCGCCGACACGCTCGTTGAAATGGAGCAGGACGTGCAAAGCTCGATCAGCTACGCCGGCGGCAAGAAACTCATGGACATCCGCAAGGTGAATTACGTGATCCTCGGCGGGGACAACGCGGGCGAGCATCTGCTGATGTAAGTTGCCGGCGGGCCCTGTCCGCAGCGCAGGCGGTGCTGCTGCGGTCGGCCCTTCATCGGGGGTATTGGGCTCAAATAATGAGTAATTTGCATGTTAATCAAAATAACAATGCATTTGACACATGAATAGAGGCTTCCTACGATCCAGAACCGCACTCAAAAAACCCGACGGAGACACCATGCAACACCTCAAGCGCACCATCCTCAAAGCCGCCGGCGGCCTGCTCGCCAGTCTGGCCCTGGCCGGCGCCGCGATGGCCCAAGCCTTCCCGGCCAAACCCGTGAACCTGATGGTGCCCTACCCGGCCGGCGGCCTGTCGGACGTGATCGCCCGTCTGGTCAACGCGCCGCTGGCCAAACAGCTCAATCAACCCGTGATCGTGGAAAACCTGGGGGGCGCGAGTGGCGCCATCGCCGCGCAGAAGGTGCTGTCGGCCCCCAGCGACGGCTACTACCTGTTCCAGGGTTCGCCCAACGAATTGATCCTGTCGCCGCTGGCCAACGCCGCCGTGAAGTTCAAGAGCGAGGAGTTCCGCCTCGTGCAGATTGTCGGCGCCGCGCAGATCGCCTTTCTGGCGCGCAAGGATCTGCCTGTCAACAGCGTTGACGAATTTGTCGATTACGCCCGCAAGATGGCCAAGGAAGGCAAACCCGTCACCTACGCCTCTGTCGGCCCCGGTTCGTTCTACCACCTGCTCGGGGAGCATTTGTCCAAGGTCACCGGCATTCCCATGACCCACGTGCCCTACAAGGGCGCCGCGCCCGCCAACCAGGACTTGATCGGCGGCCAGGTGGATATCTACCTGGCTCCCTTTGGCAAGATGTACATCGACCTGGCCAAGGACGGCAAGCTGAAGGTCCTGGCCATGCTCAACAACGAGCGGCTGGAAAGCATCAAGCAGTTCCCGGCCATCAGCGAGAGCAAGCAGGTGAAAAATTTCGCGTTCACCATCTGGACCGGCTACTTCGTCAGGAAGGACACGCCCGAACCCGTGGTGCAGACCCTGCACAAGGCCCTGACCGAAACGCTGA
Source organism: Comamonadaceae bacterium (assembly GCA_023259355.1). Classification (GTDB taxonomy): domain Bacteria; phylum Pseudomonadota; class Gammaproteobacteria; order Burkholderiales; family Burkholderiaceae_C; genus JAHFQI01. Next base: position 6,261 of record JAHFQI010000102.1, on the reverse strand, counting down.
ACGACCCCGGTGTACATGCAGGCCTGGAAGCCAACAGCCTGCTCGTGGCCAAACCGATGCCATTGGCCGAGTTGAACAAGACCTATGCCGACGGCACGGCGCAGTTCCGTGCCATTGCCAAGTCGATCAACCTGCAGCCGCAATAAGCGAGGCCCGCCCATGCCTGCCATGCCTGAAGACCGCGTCCACGAAAAAATTGGAGCTCTGCAAGCCCACAGCGAAGAGTTCGTCGGCTTGCGCCGCGACATTCACCGCCACCCCGAGCTGGGTTACAAGGAGTTCCGCACCAGCGACCTGGTCGCTGAAAGCCTGGCCCGCTGGGGCTACACGGTGGAACGCGGCCTGGGCGGCACCGGCGTGGTGGGCCAACTCCGGCGCGGCACGGGCACCCGGTCGTTAGGCCTTCGCGCTGACATGGACGCGCTGCCGATCCAGGAAGCCACCGGCCTGGCCCATGCCAGCTGCCATGCCGGTGTGATGCACGCCTGCGGCCATGACGGCCACACCGCCATGCTGCTGGCGGCCGCCAGACATCTGGCTGAGAAAGGCGAATTCAGCGGCACGCTGAACCTGATCTTCCAGCCCGCCGAGGAAGGTCTGGGCGGCGCGAAGAAGATGATGGAAGACGGGCTGTTCACGAAATACCCGTGCGACGCCATCTTCGCCATGCACAACATGCCGGGCTACCCGGCGGGCCACCTGGTGTTGCGCGACGGCGCGGCCATGGCATCGTCCGACAACGTGACCATCACCGTCGAGGGCACCGGCGGTCACGGCGCCGTGCCGCAGCTCGCGGCCGACCCGGTGGTGGCCGGCGCCGCCATCGTGATGGGCCTGCAAAGCATCGTGGCGCGCAATATCGATCCGCTCCAGATGGCCGTGATCACGGTCGGCGCCTTCAATGCCGGCGTTGCCAACAACGTGATCCCGCAAACCGCCACGCTCAAGCTCAGCGTCCGCGCACTCGACCGCGAGGTGCGCGAGACACTGGAGCGCCGCATCACCGAACTGGTCCATGCCCAGGCACAGAGCTATGGCGTGCGCGCCCACATCGACTACCGGCGCGGCTACCCCGTGCTGGTGAACACCCCCGCGGAAACCGACTTCGCGCGCCAGGTGGCAGGGGAACTCGTGGGCGCTGACCGCGTGACCCCGCAAGGCAATGCGCTCACGGGAAGCGAAGACTTTGCGTTCATGCTCGAACAGGTGCCCGGCAGCTACCTGCTGATCGGCAACGGCGACGGCAAGGGCGGCGGCCATGGCGCCTGCATGGTGCACAACCCCGGCTACGACTTCAACGACGCCAGCCTGCCCGTCGGCGCGGCCTACTGGGCGCTGCTGGCCGAGCGGTTTCTGGTGCCGGCGTGACCGACTTCCGGCGCTCTGCGCCGGAATCCGGACCATGAACCTCAGCCAGCTGCGCCACCTGATCGCCTTGCACGAGGTGGGCTCGTTCAGCCGGGCAGCCGAGCGGTTGCACCTGACCCAGCCGGCGCTCAGCCGCAGCATCCAGGCACTCGAAGCCGAACTCGGCCTGCCGCTGATCGACCGCGTGGGCAAGCGCAACGACTTCACCCAGTTCGGCCTCGCCGTGGTGGCACGCGCCCGGCGCGTAGTCCATGAAACCGATGAACTCAAACGCTCGGCCACGCTGCTGCGCGAAGGTGCGCTGGGCGCCGTGCGCATCGGCCTGGGCTCGGGGCCGACGGCGCTGCTGATGGTGCCCTTGCTCAAATTCATGGCCGGTACCCACCCCGCTGTGCATTTGAGCATCGTGCAGGGACCGACCACGATGCAGGTGGCCGCGTTGCGCGACAAGGCGCTCGACGCGCTGGTCGTGGACAGCCGCGCCGTGCTCCCCGCTGACGACTTGCGCATCGAGCAACTGCCTGACCTGCGTGCCGGCTTCCTGTGCCGCGCCGGCCACCCGCTGCGCCAGCTCGACAGCGTCAGCCTGGCGCAGTTGGCGCAATACCCGATCGCATCGTCGCCGCTGAGCGACGAGGTCGCCCGCATCCTGGTCGAACGTTATGGCCCCGGCGGGCATCCGGATCGCCTGGTGACGCTGCGTTGCGAACACCTCGCCAGCCTGGTGGAAGTGACCTGTCAGACCGACGCTGTCTACCTCGGCACGCTGGCTTCGGCGCGCCAGGCGCTGGATGCGGGCGAACTGGTTGAATTGACAATGACCGTGCCGCTGGCAGCCAACGCGCGCTACGGCCTGGTCAGCCTGGTCGGCCGCACCGAGCCCCCCGCGATGGACATCGTCCGCCGGTTCGTGCAGCAGCGCGTGTGGGACAGTGCCGCCTACCAGGGACCTGGGACATGAACACGCCACCGCGCGCCTGCCGCCCCGTGCGATAGCCAAAATCTCATATGGCCTGAGAGGTCGTATCTCAATGGAGAGCAGCAACAAAAAAGCCTGCTACTGATCAAGTAGCAGGCTTTGTATGCCCCGCAAGGGAATTAGTGGTGAGTCCTGAGTGACTCGAACACTCGACCTACGGATTAAGAGGGGCTAAAAGCCCATATTTATCAACCACTTAGGCTCGCTTTCGCTCGTATGTTTTGCCTGCCGGTTGCAACTCGCGAAAAGCGCCGGAGTTAGGGACGCTCCATAAGATTCAGTTCCACCTAAAAAGAAGAGCGGCTATGCCGCTCTCTTTTCTGAGAAGCTGAAATGGATTAACCGCGGCAAGATCCAGGCAGGAACTTTGGAGGCATGTCGGTGCCGTCAAGCGTGCTGCCACAACGCCATGCTGCCACGGCCTGCCCGACGTTGGTGGCCCACACGCCAAGAGTGGCGGTCGTTCCAAACAGGGGAGCCAGCGTAACCCACTTGCCGTCAATAGCGGCGTCGCCAAAACCTTGAGCCTTCACGCCAATCTGCCCATTGGCAGTGGTTTGGACCATAGCGACATACTTCGACGTAGCCGTGGAAGATTCGCAGCCCCAGCCATTGGCACCCGGCGCGTTGGACGCGTTGCCCGACTGGTACACCTCGGTCACGGTCGTGCGGCAGGCCGATGCCGCCAGAACCACTTCAGACATCTTGGCTCGCTTGGTGTAGTCCTGGTACGCGGGCAAGGCCACGGCAGCCAGAATACCGATGATCGCAACCACAATCATCAATTCGATCAGGGTGAAACCCTTTTGGACGGAACGCTTCATTGAGGACTCCTTGAATATTAAGTTAAGGCTTTGGTACTCAGCAGTTTGCATGCCCGTCTCAAATCTTCGTTAAACCAGCCGAAATCCGTAGTTTTGGCGCCCCCATTGACACTTTTTGCTCTTCGGCGGCGAAAAATGTGACAAATTTTTACCAAATGCGGAAATTTGTCACTTAATGCATTCTGCTTAACAGCGATCTGTCAACCGTTGACCATCGTCCAGGGCGAGCTCAAGAAGGGCAACAAACCCGCCACGGTGAACCGCTACCTGGCCACGATTCGCAGTCTTCTACGGATGGCGCGTCATGAATAGCAGTGGATCGACACCTTTCCGAAAATCCGCTTGCTGACCGGAGAAGTCGAGCGAGACCGTTGGTTGACGCGGGAAGAGGCGGAACGTTTGATCTGCAACTGTCCGCCCCATCTTGCGGCCTTGGTGCGGTTTGCCCTGGCGACAGGCTGCCGTGCATCGGCGATCATGGGTCTTGCATGGAACCGGGTGGACCTGGGTCGAAAGACCGCCTAGCTCAACAAGACGAAGAATGGAACGCCCAGGGGAGTGCCGTTAAATGAAGGTGCGATTGAGGTGTTGATAGAGCAGATTGGCAAGAACCTGACGCATTGCTTCACCTACGAGGGGAAGCCGATTCGTTGGCAGATTTCCAACACTGCATGGCATACCGCGCTGGCGGCGGCTGGAAATCCAGGGAGATGATGGACGGTTATGGAAAGTATGGAACAGAGCATCTGGCCGTAGCTGCCACGCGAATCCAGCGTGTTCGTGCTGAAAACGTGGGCGAAAGCGTCACGTTTTTGTCACGTCCGCAAAAACAAAGGGCCTAGCCACGCGGCTAAGCCCTTGATTTAAGTGGTGGGTCCTGAGTGACTCGAACACTCGACCTACGGATTAAGAGTCCGCTGCTCTACCAACTGAGCTAAGAACCCACTTTTGAAACCTGTACTGTGTGGTGGAGAGGAGGAGGATCGAACTCCCGACCTTCGCATTGCGAACGCGACGCTCTCCCAGCTGAGCTACCCCCCCTACAGCGACTCGTATTCTATCAAGAATTTGGGCCGATTTTCATCTCTCAGCGCATTCTGTTGCGTCGGGCCAGTTCGACGAACAGGCCCGCGTGGTCCAGGTCGGTCAGGCCATGGTCGATGCCGTCGGCGTAGAGGGACTCGAACAGGGTGGTGATGGGCGCCTCGAAGCCAATTTCCCTGGCCGTGTCCAGCGCGTTGCGCATGTCCTTGAGCTGAACCGACATGCGCGCGCGCGGCGCAAAGTCACGTTCCACCATGCGCTGGCCGTGCACCTGCAGGACACGGCTTTCGGCAAAGCCGCCAGAGATGGCCTCCTTGACTTTGCCCATGTCGGCGCCGCCTTTCTCGCACAGCAGCAGCGCTTCGGCCACCGCACCGATGGTGATGCCCACGATCATCTGGTTAGCAAGCTTCGCGAGCTGCCCTGCGCCATGCGGGCCAACATGGGTGGCGCGCCCGAAGACCTGCAGCACCGGCAGGGCGCGCTCAAACTCGGCGGCCTCGCCGCCGGCCATGATGGCCAGGGTGCCGGCCTCGGCGCCCACGGTGCCACCGGAGACCGGCGCATCCAGATGGGCGATGCCCAGCTCGCCCAGTCGCGCAGCGTGGTCGCGGGCCTCCCGCGGCTTGATGGACGACATGTCGATGACCAGGGTGCCGGGCTTCATCGCCGCTGCCGCGCCCTGTGCAAACAGCACGTCGCCCACCACGGCGCCGTTTTCCAGCAGGCTGATGACGATGTCGGCGTCCCGCACGGCGTTACTGGCCAGGTCCTGAACGGTGGCGCCGAACGGCGCGAGGCGTTCGGCTTTATCGCGGCTGCGGTTCCAGGCGCTCACCGAAAAGCCGGCTTCGCACAGGCGGCGCGCCATCGGGAAACCCATGAAACCAATTCCCAGTACGCAGACTTTCATGATGACTCCTGACTCCAGAAAATAGAACGACCGGTCCTGGCCGGAAGAGGTCAACAGAAAGGCCGGTCTGCCGATGTGCCAAGATGGCTTTCAAAACGACAGGAGACTTTCCATGCCCCAGTACAGCCCTGAGTGGCTTGACCGCATGTACGACAACCGTGCGTTGGTGCCCGGCTACGCCGCGCATTTTGCACGCTGGCGCAATGACGCCGCGGTCGCACGCGAAAAGGGCCATGGCTGCCTCGACGTGGCCTATGGCAATGGCGTTGGTGAAACGCTGGACATTTTTCCCGGCGCCGCGGCCAACGCGCCGGTGCTGGTGTTCATTCACGGTGGCTACTGGCGTGGCCTGGACAAGGCCGAGCACGCGTTCATCGCGCCGGCATTCACCCAGTCGGGGGCCTGCGTGGTGCTGCCCAACTACGCGCTGTGCCCGGCGGTCACGGTCCCGCAGATCACGCTACAGATGGTCAAGGCGCTGGCCTGGATCTACCGGCACATTGCGGCACACGGCGGCGATCCGAACCGCATTACCGTGGTGGGGCATTCAGCGGGTGGGCACCTGGCCGCAATGTTGCTCACCTGTGTGTGGAAGGCCTATGCGCCCGACCTGCCTGCCAACCTGGTCAGGAACGCCTTGAGCATCAGCGGCCTTTATAACCTGACACCGCTGCGACTGGCGCCGTTTCTCAAGGACGATCTCCGGCTCACGCCTGCGCAGGTCAGAAAAACCAGCCCGGCGCTGCTGCCGCCTCCTAGGCTTGCGCGGGGGCGCGGCGTGCTGTTCACGGTCACCGGCGGCGATGAGAGTGCCGAATTTCTGCGCCAGAACCAGCTCATCCGCGACGCTTGGGGGCGCAAGGCCGTGCCGGTGTGCGAGGTCATGCCGGAGCGGAACCACTTCAGCGTGCTGGAAGCGCTGGTTGAACCCGGGCACCGGCTGAATGCGCTGGCTGGGCAGCTGTTGTCGAGCGGGTAGCAAAAAGACGCCGGGGCAGTCCGCTGCCGACGCAAAAAAAAACGGCACCCGAAGGTGCCGCTTGGTTATTGCCGCAAGGCAATCCGCAATTAACGCTTCTTGGAAGCGGTCGAAGCGGCGTTCACGGCCTGGGCCGTCACGGCGGTGAAGTTGG
>JAHFQI010000003.1:16226-61309 GCA_023259355.1 Comamonadaceae bacterium | reverse complement strand
GCAGGGCTCGGGCGTCATCCTCAATGCCAGTTCCGTGGTCGGCATCTACGGCAACTTCGGACAGACCAACTACGCCGCCAGCAAATTCGGCGTGATCGGCTTCACCAAGACCTGGAGCCGTGAACTGGGCCCGAAGGGCGTGCGCGTCAACGCCGTGGCGCCCGGCTTCATCGCCACGCCCATCCTCTCGACGATTCCGGACAAGGTCATCACCGAAATGGAGCACCGCGTCCCGCTGCGCCGCCTGGGCCAGCCCGAGGAAATCGCCAACGTCTACGCCTTTCTGGCAAGCGACGAGGCCAGCTACATCAACGGCACGGTGATCGAAGTCTCGGGCGGCATGTCGGTGTAAGGCACAGGGCCCCCTTCGGTTCAGCCACCGGTCCCATGCCGCGCCACATTGTGGTTAGCCACACTGCGGGCGGCCGTCCCCCACGGATAATGGCCGGATGCCCACCGACGCATCAAACCCCGCCGAAGCGGCGCTCCAACGCCCAGGCTCCAAGGCCGATCTGTTCATCTCTTTCACCATGCTGGCGCTGCAAGGCTTCGGCGGCGTGCTCGCGGTGGTGCAGCGGGAAATGGTGGAAAAGAAGCGCTGGATGACGCGCGAGCAGTTCGTGGAAGACTGGGCGGTGGCCCAGATCATGCCCGGACCCAACGTGGTCAACCTGTCCATGATGATCGGCGGGCGCTACTTTGGCCTGGCCGGCGCGATGGCGGCGCTCTCGGGCATGCTGGCCCTGCCCATGGTCATCGTGCTGCTGCTGGCGGCCCTCTACAGCGGCGTGGCGGACACGGCGGTGGCGCAAGGCGCGCTGCGCGGCATGGGCGCCGTGGCAGCCGGCCTGATCACGGCGACCGGCCTCAAGCTGATCAGCGCGCTGGGCAAGAACGCCATGGGCCTGCCGGCGTGCATGGCGCTGGCCGCGCTCACCTTTGTAGCGATTGCCCTGCTGCGCTGGCCGCTGATCTGGGTGTTGCTCGGCATTGGCGGCGCCGCATGCGTGTGGGCATGGGTGAAGCTCGGCGTTCAGGCCGGCACGAAAGGCCAGGCATGAGCATCGTCATGACGCAAGCAGACTGGATCGGCCTGTTCACGCATTTTGCGGCGCTCTCGCTGCTTGGAGTGGGGGGCGCCATCACCACCGCGCCCGACATGCACCGCTATCTGGTGACCGGACAGCACTGGCTGAGCGACCCGCAATTCACCTCCAGCATCGCGCTGGCGCAGGCCGCGCCGGGCCCCAACGTGCTGTTCGTCGCGCTCATGGGCTGGAATGTGGGCCTGAACGCCGGCGGCGGCCTGGCGGCCGGGCCTCACGCCTGGGGCCTGGCCTTTCTGGGCGTGCTGATGGCCATGACGGGAATCATGCTGCCCTCGTCCATCCTGACCTACACCGCCACGCGGTGGGCGCACAAGAACCGCGAACTGCGTGCCGTGCGCGCCTTCAAGACCGGCATGGCCCCCATCGTGATCGCGCTGCTGATCGCCACCGGCTGGCTGCTGACCGCAGCCAAAAACGAGCCCGCGCGCGACTGGCCCCTGTGGCTGCTGACCGCCGCCGCGACGCTGCTGGTCTGGCGCACCCGGCTCCACCTGCTGTGGATGATCGGCGCGGGAGCCGTTTTGGGCGCGGTGGGGCTGGTCTGACCCCCTCGGGTGACGAGGTTCCGCCTTTTCAGTGCGGGTTTTCGAAAAACACGGCGTTGACGTAGTCGCTGAACTCGAAGTACACCTTCTTCTCGCCCGGGTCCACCTGCATGTTCAGGTTTTCATCGAGCACCCCGTAGCCGTACCGGTACGCGCGCGGCTTGCCGTCATCGGTGCCCAAGGCGGTGCTGATCTTGTCGATTTTCAGGAAGCGGCGCACAAGCTTGTCGCCCGCGTAGATCTCCAGGACGCCGTTGGTGCCGGTCCAGTTCTGGATCTCGCGGCCCAGCTTGTTCTGCTGCTCCTGCGTGCAGGCCGACAGCAGCACCAGGGCCAGTCCCAGTGCTCCGTGGCGCGCCAATGCGGTCAGATTCAAAGCCAACTCCTCTGAAATAGTCCGGTTTGGGTGATGCCGATTCAGCTTCTCTGGCGCAGTGCCTCATAGAGGCACACGCCGCTGGCCACCGACACATTCAGGCTCTCGACCGCACCGCGCATCGGGATACTGACGAGCTGATCACAGGTCTTGCGCGTGAGTTGGCGCATGCCGTCGCCTTCGGCGCCCAGCACCAGGGCCGTCGGACCCTTCAGGTCCACCTGGTAAAGCGTTTTGGGGGCGTCGTCGCTGGTGCCCGTGATCCAGATGCTGCGCTCCTTCAATTCACCCAGTGTGCGCGCCAGGTTGGTCACCATGAAGTAGGGCATGGTCTCGGCCGCCCCGCTGGCGACCTTGGCCACCGTGGCGTTGATCCCCGCCGCGTGGTCCTTGGGCGCGATCACGGCATGGGCGCCGGCCCCGTCGGCCACACGCAGGCAGGCCCCCAGGTTGTGCGGGTCGGTGATGCCGTCGAGCACCAGCAGCAGCGGCGGCTCGGTGATGGTGTCTAGCAGGTCGTCGAGCGACTTGATCTGCGGCACCGGCTCCACCCGCGCGGCCACGCCCTGGTGGCCGTGGCTGCCGCAGAGTTTGGACAGGCGCAGGCCGTCGGCCTCGATCAGGCGGGCACCGGCTTCGGTGGCGCGTTCAATGAACTGGCGCATGCGCGCATCGCGCCGCGTGGTCTCGTAATAGATTTCAATGATGGATTGGGGCGCGGTTTTCAGGCGCACGCCCACGGCGTGAAAGCCGAAAAGCACTTTGGGGGAAGACATGCCCTGCATTATCGGTGCAGGCAGGGACGCCCCGGTCGATGGCAGCCAGCCGGTTGTCAGTTGGCCACGATCCGGCCGGCTTCGACGGTGATGCGCCGTTCGCAGCGCGCCGCGATGCCGCGGTCGTGGGTCACCAGCACCAGCGTCGTGCCCTGCTCCCGGTTCAGGTCGAACATCAGTTCCATGACCGTCTCGCCGGTGGCGAAGTCCAGGCTGCCGGTAGGCTCGTCAGCCAGCAGCACGGCGGGCTGGACCACGAAGGCGCGCGCCAGTGCAACGCGCTGCTGTTCGCCACCGGAAAGCACCTTGGGGTAATGCCCGAGCCGCGCGGCCAGACCCACACGGGCCAGCATCTCGGTGGCCGCCTTGCGCGAATCCCTGCGGCCCGCCAGTTCGAGCGGCAGCATGACGTTTTCCAGCGCGGTCAGGTTGCCCAGCAGCTGGAAGCTCTGGAACACGAAGCCCACCTTCTGCGCCCGCAGCGCGGCGCGATCGTCCTCGCTGAGCGCAAACAGGTTTTGCCCGGCCAACCGCACCGTCCCGCGCGTGGGTGTATCGAGCCCGGCGATGATGGACAGCAGCGTGCTTTTTCCCGAGCCCGAGGCGCCCACGATGGCGGCGGTTTCCCGCGGCGCCAGTGCGAAATCAATATCGCGCAAAATGTCCAGTGTGCCGGTGGAGTCGGTGACGGATTTGAAGACATGCTCCACGGAAATGATGGCATCGCTGGCAGGTAGGGACATGAAAGGCTTTGGGTTTTGAATCGACGACACTTTATCGCGACTGCGGCGTTCGCCTTGCACATGGGGGCATCGCTTGCCCAGAACAAGGCCGTCACGCCGCCGCAAAAGACCCCGCTTCCCGCTGACAAGGTCGTCTTGGTTCTGGGCGATTCGCTGAGCGCTGAATACGGCCTGCCGCGCGGAACCGGCTGGGTGGCACTGCTGGCGCAGCGGCTGGCGCGCGAGAAGCTTGCGGCCCGCGTGGTGAATGCCAGCATCAGCGGAGACACCACCTCGGGCGGACGCTCGCGCCTGGCGGCCCTGCTGGCGCAGCACCAGCCGGCCGTGGTCATCATCGAGCTGGGCGGCAACGATGCGCTGCGCGGCCTGCCCCTGGAATTGACTGCGGACAACCTGGGCTGGATGACGCAGGCAGTGCAAAAGTCGGGCGCCAAGGTGCTGCTGGTCGGCATGCAGGTGCCGCCCAATTACGGCGCGGACTATGGTCGCCGCTTCGCCGGCGTTTTCGAACAGGTTGCGACGACCCACAAGGCCGCCGTCGTACCGTTCCTGCTCAAGGGCGTGGCCGATGGCACGGATTCCACGCGCCTGTTCCAGGCCGACCGCATCCACCCGACGCAGGAAGCGCACCCGATCATGCTGGGCAATGTCTGGCCCGAATTCAGAAAGTTGCTCAAGTGAGTGTGCATCCCATCGCGGCCGCCGAGGCCATGGCCCGGCTTGCCAGTTTCAACGCCATCATCGACGCGCGCAGCGAAGGCGAACACGCCGAGGATCACCTGCCGGGCGCCATCAGCTGGCCGTCATTGAACAACGAGGAGCGCACCCGCGTCGGCACGTTGTACAAGCAGGTCAGCCCCTTCGAGGCGCAGAAGATCGGCGCGGCGCTGGTGGCCCGCAACATCGCCGCCCACATCGAACGCGAGGTGATGGACAAGCCCAAGAACTGGCAGCCGCTGATCTACTGCTGGCGCGGTGGCAAGCGCAGCAATTCGCTGGCGCTGATCCTCGGGCAGATCGGCTTCAAGGTGCATCTGCTCGAAGGCGGCTACAAGGCCTTTCGCACGGCGCTGCTGGCCGATCTGCCGGCACAGGCGGCGCGGCTGAACTTCCATGTGATCTGCGGCCCCACCGGGTCAGGCAAGACGCGGCTGTTGCGGGCATTGGCCGAGGCCGGCGCGCAGGTGCTGGACCTGGAGGCGCTCGCGAGTCACCGCAGTTCGGTGCTGGGCATCATTCCCGGGCAGCCGCAGCCGACACAGAAGCGCTTTGACACCCTGGTCTGGGATGCGTTGCGCCAGTTCGACGCGGCGCGCCCGGTGTATGTGGAGGCGGAAAGCAAGAAGGTCGGCAACCTGTCAGTGCCTGAGAGCCTGATCGCCGCGATGCGGGCCAGCCCCTGCCTGCTGCTGCAATTGTCGGACGACGAACGTGTGGCGCTGCTGCTGGAGGATTACGCGTTCTTTGCGGCGGATACCGAGTTTTTCTGCGCCCGGCTCGATGCCTTGACGATGCTGCGCGGCAAGGCCGTGATCGATGAATGGAAAACGCTGGTCCGCGGAGGGCAGGTGGAGCCGGTGGTGCGCGAGCTGCTGTTCAAGCACTACGACCCCGGCTATGCAAGCTCGACCCGGCGCAATTTCGTGCAGTTCGACGCGGCCACTGTCTTGGCGGCGCGGGATCGCTCAATGGACACGATGCGGGAATTGGCCAGCGGGATTGTCAACACGGCGGGCTGACCGCCGGCCCCGCCTTCAGGTCAGGCCGCGCCCCCTCCCTAGGGGCATGGCCGCCCAGGAGTGCGGCTCAGGGCTGGGCAGGGGCGTCGGGTGTGGCGGGTTGGTCCCCGCCATCGGAAGCCTCGTCAGGGGCTTCGTCCCCTTCTGGCACGCCTGTCTTGCGTTCGGACTTGGCCTTGAGCTTTTCTTCCTTCTTGCGCTTCTTGGCCAGTTCTTTCTGCCGCTTTTCGTATCCGTAGTTCGGTGTAGCCAAAGTCTGCTTTCACTTTCTGATGAGTAGGAGGCACTTTAACAGCTTGTGCGGCGTGAAAGTCAGCGCTCCCCGGTATTGTCCGCATCAAGCGGCGGCGGCATCGGGGTTGGGATCTTCCTGCCAGGCGACGGCACCCCGGTAGGCGTGCCAGGTGGCATGGCCGAGAATCGGACCGATCAAGACCAGCCCCACGCCCCAGGGCAGCAGTGCCAGCACCACCAGGACCGTGATGAGGAGGCCCCACAGCACCATCACGCCGGTATTTTCAAAAACCACGCGAATGCTGGTGATGGCTGCCGAGATGGCATCGGTGTCGCGGTCGAGGATCATCGGAATCGACACCACCGCCGTGGCGAACACCAGCGCGGCAAACACACCGCCCACGGCCAGGTACACAACGATGAACTCCCAGTTCTCCAGATTGAAAATGGCATTCAGCACGCCGGTGGTGGACGGCATGCCGGTGTTGAAGAACACTGCGAACACCACCAGCGATGCGCGGCCCCAGAGCAGCTCCAGCACGATCAGCACCAGCACCAGCATGCCCATGCTGCGGATGTGCGAATCCCAGCAGGTGACGGAGCTGCCAAGGTCCGGCACCAGGCCCTGCTCCCGGCGGCGGCTGACTTCGTACAGGCCCATGGCCAGAAACGGGCCGACCAGCAGGCAGCCCGAAGCAATCGACATCGCATATTCCGGCCTGGCGCGAAACACCATGCCCAGGGTCAACGCCATGAGCCAGAAGCAGCCGCCGTAAAACACGCCAATCCCCGGTTGCGCACGGAAATCCCGCCATCCCAGCGCCAGCCAGCGGAACGGCGCCCCCCATCCCAGCGGCACCATCAGTGCGCGCGGACCGGTAGGGGGCGGTGGAATGTAGGGAGGTGGCTCGGCGGAGGGATCAGGTTGCGGAAGCGTCGGTTCGGTCATGAGGGCTTGTGTGAGGCAGAAAGAATTCATTTGTACCGAGGCTAACGGGACGCATGAACGCTGACCAGTGAGGAAAACACTGATCCGGATCCATCATGCCGGCAGCGCCGCCAGCAGCGCCTGGGCCAGGTCATTGCGCAGGTCGGCCACTGCCTCAAGTCCGACCGAAAAACGCACCAGGGTTCCACGGGCGACCTGCGAAGGCCAGGACGGACGCATGCTCGCGAGGTCGTAGGGCACGGCCAGGCTCATCGGCCCGCCCCAGCTGTAGCCGAGCTTGAACAGGCGCAGCGCATCGCAGAACGCATCGACCTGCGCAGCCGTGAAGCGCGGCGCCACGATGATGCTGAACAGTCCGGCGGCCGCGCCCTCCGCGCCCCCCTCCGCAACGCCCCGCGGCATGCTGGCGCACAGCTGCCGCCAGTCCGTGTGTCCGGGCGATCCCGGGAGCGCGGGGTGCAGCACCTGGCTGATCTGCGGCTGTTCCTCACACCAGCGGGCCAACTCGCGCGCGGCGGCATCATGGGCACGGTAGCGCAGCGCGATACCGGGCAGCGAACGCAGCACCGCCTCGACATCGTTGGCGCCCACGCCCAAACCCAGCCGCATGTGGCAGAGCTTGAGCTGGCGGTGCAGGGTTTCGCTGCGGGTGATCACGCTGCCCATGAGCACGTCCCCGCCCCCGCTGGGGTACTTGGTGAGGGCGTGGACGGAAACATCCACAGCCAGGCGCCCGGACCCGTCGCCATCCAGGTCAAACGGCCGGAAGGCCAGCCCCGCGCCCCAGGTGTTGTCCAGTGCCGTCGTCACCCCACGCGCCTGGCACAGGCGCACCAGTTCAGGCAAGTCGGGAAATTCCATCGTGACCGAGCCGGGCGCCTCCAGCCAGACCAGGCGTGTGCGAGCGCTGATCTTTGCCGCCAGGTCAGCGGGGTTCATCGCGTCATAGAACTGGTGGCCGATGCCCCAGGCTGCCAGTTCGCCCTCGGCCAGTGCCTTGTTCGGGCCATAGGCGTTGGCCGGTATCAGCACTTCATCGCCGGTTTTCAGCAGGGCGAGTGCCACATTGGCGATCGCCGCGAGTCCGCTGGGCGCCAGCAAGCACTGCAAACCGCCTTCAAGCGCGCAAAGACGCTCCTCAAGCAGAAACGTGGTCGGCGTGCCGTGCAGGCCGTAGGTGTAGCCGGACTTGCTTTTCCAGTCACGGCTGCGCATCGCCGCGACATTGGCGAAGATGACGGTGGACGCCTTGAACACACCGGGCTGCGGTGCGGCGAAACCCGGCGGCGGTGTGTACGGGTGGTGGATGAGTTGGGTGATCGGGTCCATGGGAGATTCGCTCATGCTCTGCATGTTAGCGTCCCGCCGCCCGGGCCGCCGGGCTCGGGACACAACGAAAAACGGGAGCCTGCGCTCCCGTTTTCATTGAACAAGCCCGGCGCTCAGCCGCTCAGACCTTCCACTTCGCCAGCAGCTTCTCGGGCGTCAGGCTGTCATAGCCTTCGAACGGCTGGTGAATCCAGGGGTTGGTCGGCAGGATCTCGACCGAATAATCGGGCGTGAAACTGGACACGCCCTTGGTCCAGATCACAGCGCTGCGCAGTTCGGTGATGGGCTTGTAGCTGCTCTTGAGCATGTCCACCACCGCCTTGAGCGTGTGACCGGAGTCGGCCAGGTCGTCCACCAGCAGCACCTTGCCGGCAATCTCGCCCTTGGGCGTGGTGATGTAGCGCGCGATGTCCAGGTTGCCCTGCACGGTGCCGGCCTCGGCACGGTAGGAACTGGTGGACATGATGGCCAATGGCTTGTCAAAGATGCGTGACAGGATGTCGCCCGGACGCATGCCGCCCCGGGCCAGGCACAGGATGGTGTCGAACTGCCAGCCGGACTGGTGAATCTTGATCGCGAGCTTCTCGATGAGGTTGTGGTACTCGTCGTAGCTCACGTAAAGGTGCTTGCCGTCTTCCGTCAACATGGGAATTAACTCCTGAAAATACTCGCTGTGAATGGCCGGCCCGGTGGTCGGACCGGCGCATTGCCTGTGAAATTCGGCGCTCAGTCCGCCAGGTAGGGATGGCGCATCATGATCGTGTGGTCACGGTCCGGGCTGGTGGAGACGATATGGATCGGCACGCCGGTGACCTGCTCGATGCGCTGCAGATAGAGGCGTGCATTGACCGGCAGTTTGTCGTATTGCGTCACGCCCACGGTGCTGTCGCTCCAGCCGTCGATCGTTTCATAAACGGGGGTGCAGCGCGCGATCTCGTCGGCGCCCATGGGCAGGATGTCGATCACCTCGCCATCGAGCTCATAGCCGGTGCACAGCTTGAGTTCCTTCAGGCCGTCCAGAACGTCCAGCTTGGTGATGCACAAGCCCGACAGACCGTTGACCTGGGCACTGCGCTTGAGCAGCGCCGCATCAAACCAGCCACAGCGGCGGCTGCGCCCCGTGGTCACGCCCTTTTCGGCGCCCACGGTGCTCATGTGCCAGCCTGGCGTACCTTCCTTTTCCCAGTCGAGTTCGGTCGGGAAAGGACCGCCGCCCACGCGCGTGCAATAGGCTTTGGTGATGCCCAGGATGTAGTGCAGCAGGCCGGGCCCGACACCGGAACCGGCGGCGGCATTGCCGGCCACGCAGTTGCTCGACGTCACGTAGGGATAGGTGCCATGGTCAACGTCCAGCAGCGTGCCTTGTGCGCCTTCGAACAGCAGGTTGGCGCCATGGATGTGCGCTTCGTTGAGTTCGCGCGAGACGTCCGCCATCATGGGCTTGAGCAGCTCCGCATGGTGCATTGCCTCCGCATACACGGCATCGAACTGGACCTCGCCGTTCTGGATGTAGGGCTTGAGCGCGTCACCGAAAGTGAAGTTGGCAGAACCCAGGAACGTGGTCAGCACGTGGTTGTGCAGTGCCAGCAGGTCGCGCAGCCGGGCGGCAAAGCGCTCGGGGTACTTCAGATCCTGCACGCGCAACGCGCGGCGCGCGATCTTGTCTTCGTACGCCGGGCCGATACCGCGGCCGGTGGTGCCGATCTTTTCGGTGCCGCCCTGCTCGCGCGCGGCTTCGCGCGCCACGTCCAGCGCGGCATGGAACGGCAGGATCAGCGGGCAGGCCTCGCTGATGCGCAGGCGCGAGCGCACCTCCACACCGGCCTTTTCCAGCCCTTCGATCTCCTCGAACAGCTTGGCTGCGGAAAGGACCACGCCGTTGCCGATGTAGCACTTCACACCCGGGCGCATGATGCCGCTGGGAATCAGGTGCAGCGCGGTTTTCACGCCGTTGATCACCAGCGTGTGGCCGGCATTGTGGCCCCCCTGGAAACGCACCACGCCCTGGGCGCTTTCGGTCAGCCAGTCCACCAGCTTGCCCTTGCCCTCGTCACCCCACTGGGTGCCGACGACAACGACATTTCGTCCTTTTGTCATATTCATCTTGGATGTTCTCAAATGGCTCGCACAATCCATTGCCCGGCCGCTTCAATCAGTTCGCGGTCGCAATGGAATTCATCAACTTCACTTTCGTGGCCCGGCAGGACGCAGACCACGGTTTCACCCCGGCCGCGCAGCGCGGCAATCGCCGCACGCAAGCCGGCACCCTCACCCCACGGCGCGCGAATGGCCGCCTTCAACGGGCGCGGGGCGGCTGCGCCAACCAGCGCTTTCAGGTCGAGGCTGAAGCCCACGGCCGGCCGCGCCCTGTCGAGGTTGTGGCCAAACACGGCCCCAACGCCGTCGTAGCGGCCGCCGCGCACCACGGCGTCGCCCGCGCCTTTTGCATAGACGGCAAAACGGGCGCCGCTGTAATAGGCATAGCCGCGCAGATCGGCCAGGTCAAACGTGACCTGGGTGTCGCCCATCTGGTGCGCGAGCCACCTCAGGCTCGACAGCGCCGCGTCAATGCCGGGCGACGACTTCAGCGCGGCGCTGGCCTCGTCGAGTACTTTTTCATCGCCGTACAACTGCACCAGCGCCAACAGGCCTTCGCGCGTCGCGCTGGGGAAGGACCGCGTCAAAGAGGCCAGTTCACTGGAATCCTTGGTGGCAAGTGCCGCGTGGACCTGGGCCAGCGCCTGCGCATCCAGCGTCACGCCCGACAGCAGCGAGCGCACGATGCGCGCATCGGCGAGGTCCACGCTCAAATCGGACACCTGCGCCGCCTTGAGGCAGTCCAGCGCCAGCAGCAGGATTTCAAGATCAGCTTCCAGACCGGCATGGCCGTAAATCTCGGCGCCGAGTTGAAGCGGCTCGCGCGTGGCGTGGGGTCGGTCGGGCCGTGTGTGCAGCACCGGGCCGCAGTAGCACAGCCGGGTGACGCCCGCGCGGTTGAGCAGATGCGCGTCAATCCGCGCCACCTGGGGCGTGGTGTCGGCGCGCAGGCCCATCATGCGGCCCGACAACTGGTCCACGAGCTTGAACGTTTGCAGATCCAGGGCTTCACCGGTACCGGTGAGCAAGGACTCCAGGTGCTCCAGCAGCGGCGGCATGACCAGCTCGTAACCGTAGCTACAGGCGGTATCAAGAAGGCGGCGGCGGAGTTCTTCGATGTGCCGGGCCTCGGAAGGCAAAACATCGGCGATGTGATCCGGCAGGACCCAGGCGGACATGTGATGGGGGGAGGCTGTTAAAACCGTGATTTTACCGGGCTTGCGACCGGTTTCACGCGGCAAGCCAAAGGATCAGCAAGCCAAACAGGATGCTGCAGAGGCCGAAGAAGCGGATCTGCCCGTCGTGCAGCTGCAGCAGTTGCTCAAACATGCGCCGCCAGCCTCCGGGGGACAGGAAAGGCAAAAGGCCCTCGATCAGGAGAACGAGGGCCAATGCGGTCAGCAGCGTGCCGCCGTCCAAGGGCTACTTCTTGGATGCCGTGGCGGCAGGGGCGCTCCCACCGCCGCGCATGACCTTGAAGAACTCCGACGAAGGGTCCATCACCATCACGTCGCTCTTCTTGCTGAAGCTGGCCTTGTAGGCATCCAGGCTGCGGTAGAACTGGGCGAACTGCGGATCGCGGCCAAAGGCCTCGCCATAGATGCGCGCGGCCTCGGCATCCCCTTCGCCCTTGATCTTCTGGGCTTCACGGTACGCGTTGGCGATCGTCACTTCGCGCTGACGGTCGGCGTCGGCACGGATTTTCTCGCCTTCGGCCGCGCCAGTCGAACGCAGCTCATTGGCCACGCGCTTGCGCTCGGCCTCCATGCGCCGGTAGACCGACTCGGTAATGGCGTCCACATAGTCCGCGCGCGTGATGCGCACGTCCACCACGTCCACGCCCCAGGGCTTGGCGCCCTTGACCACCTCAAGCACTTCACGCTTGACGGCGGCCATCAAGGCCTCCCGCTTGAGCGACAGCAGGTCTTTCACGGTGCGCTTGTTGATTTCTTCCTGAAAGGCGTTGCGCACCACCCGGTTGAGCTGGTTGGCGCCAGAGTTCTCGTCCAGGCCCACGTTGCGGATGTACTCCTGCGGGTCCGTAATGCGCCAGCGCACGTACCAGTCGATGACCACGCGCTGCTTCTCGGCGGTCAGCATCGGCTCCGCGTCGGCGCTGTCCAGGGTCAGCAGGCGCTTGTCGATGTACGACACGTTCTGGAACGGCGGCGGCAGCTTGAAATTCAGGCCGGGCTCGGTAATGACTTCCTTGATCTGGCCCAGCGCATAGACCACGCCGAACTGGCGCTGGTCCACGACAAACATCATGGAACTCAGCAGGGCCAGCGCGACCAGCAGCGAAGATGCAATAAATCCAACTCTGTTCATGTCTCGACCTCTTCAGCGAGTCTCGCGGTCACGGGTCCGTGAGGCATCACGGGTACGGGTATCGGCACCCGCAGCCGGGCCCGGGGCCGGCGTGGCCGCCGGAGCCGCCGCTGCCGGCGCATCGGCCGCTTGCACGGACTGCTGGATGATCTTGTCAAGCGGCAGGTACAGGAGGTTGGACCCCTGGCGGGAGTCCACCAGCACCTTGGTCACGTTGCCGTAGATCTGCTGCATGGCATCCAGGTACATGCGGTCCCGTGTGACCTGCGGCGCCTTCTGGTACTCGGCCAGAACCGAGCGGAAACGCTGCGCGTCGCCTTGCGCCTGCGCGACAATGCGCGACTTGTAGGCCTCGGATTCTTCCTTGAGCCGGGAAGCGGTACCCACCGCGCGCGGGATGACGTCGTTGGCGTAGGCCTGCGCTTCGTTCTTTGCGCGTTCACGTTCCTGGCCCGCCTTGAGCACATCGTCAAACGCGGCCTGGACTTGCTCGGGCGGTCGGACGCCCCCCTGCTGCAAATTGATGCCGACGACTTCGATGCCGACTTTGTAACGATCCAGAATGGTCTGCATCAACTTGCGCACACGCGCGGCGATCTGGTCACGTTCATCGGCCAATGCGGAATCCATGCGCATTTTGCCCACCACCTCGCGGACCGCGGTTTCAGCAGCCTGGATCACCGCTTCCGTCGGACTCTTGCTCTCGAAGAGAAAGGCCCGCGCGTCGTTGAGCCGGTACTGGACGGCAAACTTGATTTCAACAATGTTCTCGTCCTCGGTCAGCATGGCGGATTCACGCAGGCCGGTGGCCTTGACGACATTGTCGCGACCGACGTCCACCGAGCGGATCTGTGTGACAAAAACCAGTTCATGGCGCTGCACCGGATACGGCAAGCGCCAATTGAAGCCCGCCCCCACCGTGGTCTTGTACCTGCCAAACTGGGTAATGACCGCCTGCTGACCTTCCTGCACGATGAAAAATCCCGTGCCCAGCCAGATCAGCAGAGCCACACCCGCGATCAACCCGACGCCCACGCCGGCGCTCTTCATGTCGGGAGGCTGGAAGCCACTGCCGCCACCATCGCCGTTGCCGCCACGCCCCAGGTTCTTGGCGCCGCCAAAAAGGCCGCCCAGCTTGCGATTGAAATCGCGCCACAGTTCGTCCAGATCAGGCGGCCCCTGGTTGGGCCCCTGCCCGCGTCCGTTGCCGGACGGCGGCAGTGGCGGCTCGCTGTCGGGCCGAGGCGCCTCGGGTTTGTCACCCTCGGCAGGCTTGTCGCCGCCCCGCCCCCAGCGGGGATCATTCAGATTAAACATGCCCCGGATCCGCCGCGACAGCCCGGCCCCCTGAAAGGCTCGTAATTTGAGGTTCATTCGCTTGTGTCTCTTCTTGTGACTGCGACCCTGATTGTGCCCAATCAGGGAGCGGCTTCGTTGGATTCGGCTGGGTATTCCGGGGTGACCTGTCCGGGCATTGCAGCTTGGGCCATGCCAGCCAGCTGCGAACGCAACGCTGGCAGGCCCTCGCCACTGCGGGCGCTGACAAAAACACGGGGAACCGGCACACCATCAACGTCGAACATGTCGGTCAAATGAAGCGGCCGACGCTCTGCTTCCATCGCATCGATTTTGTTGAACACCAGGAGTTGCGGCACATCGCTGGCGCCGATCTCACCCAGCACGCGTTGCACCTCGGCCATCTGCTCCGGGTAGTCGGAATTGGAGGCATCCACCACATGCAGCAACAAGTCCGCGTCCGCGGCTTCCTGCAATGTGGCCTGGAAGGCATCAATCAGGCCGTGCGGCAAATCACGGATGAAACCCACGGTGTCTGACAGGGAGACTGATCGCCCCGCTTCACCCAGATAAAGCTGCCGCGTGGTGGTATCGAGCGTGGCGAACAACTGGTCGGCAGCATAAGCCCTGGCCTTGACGAGTGCATTGAACAGCGTGGATTTGCCGGCGTTGGTATAGCCCACCAGCGAAATCGTGAACGTGTCTCGCCGTGCCCGCTGGCGGCGCTGGGTCTGGCGTTGCCGCTTGACCTTTTCCAGACGTTCGCGGGTTCGCTTGATCGCATCGCCGATCATCCGCCGGTCCAGCTCGATCTGTGTTTCACCCGGTCCGCCACGCCCCCCAATACCGCCGCGTTGCCGCTCCAGGTGAGTCCAGCGGCGTACCAGCCGCGTGCTGAGGTATTGCAGTCGGGCCAGCTCCACTTGCAGCTTGCCTTCATGGCTGCGCGCGCGCTGCGCAAAAATCTCAAGAATCAGAAGCGTCCTGTCATTGACTGCCAAGCCGATGTGACGCTCAAGGTTGCGTTGCTGGGCGGGACTCAGGGACTGATCGAACAGAACCTCCAGGGCGCCATGCTGTTCGGCCAGCCACTTGATTTCGTCGGCCTTGCCGCTGCCCACAAAAAGCGCCGCATCGGGCGCCTTTCGCTTGCAAGTGATCCGTGCGACAGGCTGGAGCCCGGCGGTTTGTGCAAGCAGACCCAACTCTTCCAGGGCTGAATCAAAGTGCGGCAAGCCGAAGTCCACCCCCACAAGGATGACTGGTGCGGGGGCTTGGTCGGAATTTTCTGACGGGTTCAAGACTGTGAATCGGCCAAGGCAAACTCCGCACCCATCCCACCGCAGCGGTCAAGGCTCATGTCAGGCGACTCCGGGCTCGGAACCTTCTGCGGTTGAAAAATTCACCGCGCGACCTGGAACAATCGTCGAGATCGCATGTTTGTAGACCATCTGGGTCACGGTATTGCGCAGCAAAACGACGTACTGGTCGAATGACTCGATCTGGCCCTGGAGCTTGATGCCGTTGACGAGATAAATCGACACCGGCACGTGCTCCCGACGCAGGGCATTGAGGAACGGGTCTTGCAAAAGTTGCCCTTTATTGCTCACGATATTCTCCGTGTTCAAAAGTTGTGAATGGACCTGCACCTTACCACAGGGCACCCAGGGCGCGCCCGGGCCCGAACCTGAATCACTTGACAAAATAGGATGAAATTGGGGCGATCAGCCCTCGTCCTTGTCCGCGTAGGGATTTTTCGACGTTCTCATCTCGATGCGCAGCGGCGTTCCGACCAGATCAAATTCCTTTCGGAAACGCCCCTCAAGAAAGCGTTTATAGGCTTCCGTCACATGCTCGAGCGAGTTGCCGTGGATCACGATCACGGGCGGGTTCATGCCGCCTTGGTGGGCATAACGCAGTTTGGGGCGGAACATGCCAGCGCGCTGCGGCGACTGAAACTGCACAGCTTCCAGCAGCAGGCGCGTGAGCACCGGTGTCGACATCTTGCGTGTCGCCGCCTTGTGGGCCTGGATGATGGATGCCCACAATGGCCCCAAGCCCTGGCGCTTGCGCGCCGAAATGAAGTGCAGCGAAGCAAACTTCAGGAATGTGAGACGGGTCTCGATCGAGCGCTGCACCAGTCCCCGCTGGTACTCATCGATGGCATCCCATTTGTTGACCGCGAGCACGACGGCACGCCCGCTTTCGAGGGCATACCCCGCAATATGGGCATCCTGGTCCGTCACGCCCTGGGTGGCATCCAGCAACAGCAACACGACATTCGCCGACTCGATGGCCTGCAGCGTCTTGACGACGGAGAATTTCTCAATGGCCTCAAAGACTTTGCCCTTGCGCCGCAAGCCCGCAGTATCGATCAACTCGAAGCGCTGGCCCTTGTGCTCGAACGGTACCGTGATGGCATCGCGGGTGGTGCCTGGAAGGTCGAACGCCACCAGCCGCTCTTCACCCAGCCAGGTGTTGATCAGGGTGGACTTGCCGACGTTGGGACGCCCGGCAACCGCCAGCTTGATGACCCCAGGGTCAGCCTGCGCCTCTTCGTCATCAGGTTCCGGCAGGTGAAGCGGGGCCAGCGCCAGCTCGACCAGGCTGCGAATGCCCTGCCCGTGCGCTGCGGACACAGGGATGACCTCTCCCAGCCCCAACTCGAAGAACTCGGAGAGCTGGACGCCCTCCTGCATGCCTTCGGCTTTGTTGGCCGTCAGGACACAGGGCTTGCCGAGTTTGCGCAAGTACCTGGCAATATCGTGGTCCTGCGCGGAAACCCCGGCCCGCGCATCGACCACGAAAATGACCACGTCCGCCTCGGCCACGGCCTGCTGCGTCTGCTTCGCCATCTCCTTGTAGATGCCGCTGGCGGCATCCGGCTCGAAACCGCCAGTGTCAATGACAATGTATTCGTGCTTGCCCTGCTTGCCGTTGCCGTAGTGCCGGTCACGGGTCAGACCGGCAAAATCAGCCACGATCGCATCTCGTGACTTGGTGAGCCGGTTGAACAGTGTCGATTTGCCTACATTGGGCCGACCCACTAGGGCCAGAACTGGTTTCACTTTAGTTTGCCTGTTCCATCATTCCGGCCGGAAACCGAATACGCCACCATTGCGCGTAACGACCACCAGCGTATCGCCGGCAAGCGCCGGCGCAGTGACAATGGCCGAACCATCCGTCGATAAACGGTTGAGCGGGTTGCCGTTTTCCGTTGACAACAGATGCACCAGCCCTGTGTTGTCGCCCACGACGACCGATCGCCCGACGACAAGAGGGGCCGTCAGACCTCGGTATTTCAAACGATCCGAAGACCAGAGAACCTCACCTTTGGCGCGGCTCCAGGCAACGACCTTGCTGTCGGCCTCGACCCCAACGACGGATCGTGCGTCGCCATGCACCCCCACGGCGCCGTTGGCCGGCTGGCTCCAGAGCAGGGAGCCCCGCGTTGCGTCCACACAGCCCACACTGGCCTGGAAGGCGCGGGCACAGACCGTATTGCCGTCGCGGCTCACGCGCCCGACCAGATCAACCAGCCGTTCAATGTCGTTGGTGCCCCTGGGGGACGCCAGCGGAACCTCCCAGCGGACACTGCCATTGAGTGGATTAAGCCCCACCATTCGACCCGACAGGCCAACCAGCAGTGTGTCGCCGACAGCCAGGATGACACCGGGCTGGCGAAGGATGAGTGGCTCGCCGGGCCGTTGCTGAGACCACAGCTTTCGACCCGTCATGCCATCGAATGCCGAAACAGACCGGTCTGCCGCGAGCACAAAAACCCTCGCGCCAGCCACCAGCGGCGAGGTGTAGACCTGCGCGGGAATTTTCTGGCGCCAGAGTTCGCGGCCATCGCCAAAGACGACCAGCGCATTGGAACGGGTCACCACCGCCGCCGTTTTTCCATCACTGCCCACGCCGGCCGCCAGCGGCTCACCGGCACTGGCGCGCCACAGCTCCCGCCCGGTCGATGCATCGATGGCAGCAACCGTGCCATCGGAGCCGGCCGTCGCGATCTGATTGCCATTGACGCGGACATCCAGCGGGAATGCCACTTCGCCGAGCTTGGCGCTCCAGACCAGGCGCGCGCCCATCAGGGCGGCGTTGGGCGTGAGTTCAGCGGGCTTGGGTTTGTCCGAGCCGCTCGCACAGGCGACCAGCAGGCCTGCCAGTCCAGCCAGCAAGCCGGCATGAATCATCCTGCGTTTCCCAGCAACAGGCGCCCTCATTTCTTCTCCTCCGACGCCGTGACGGCAACAGCATTGGGCGCAACCGCCTTGCCAGCAAGTGGATCAACACCCAGCGAATTGAGCTTGACCTCCACCAGACGCCGGTATTCCCCCTGCCCGTCCAGCATCTTGTAAGCCCGCTCATATTCGGCAATCGCCTCGGCCTTTTTGCCCTGCAATGACAAGACGTCGCCTTTCCGGTCCGCCACCAAAGCATCGAAATCCTTGGGGAAGGTGCCCGACAGTTGCTTCATCGCTTCGTCGTAGGCCTTCTCATTGACCAACAAGCCCGCCAGGCGAAGTTTCGCCACCGCGCGATACCCCTCATCAGAAGACTTTTCGACGACCCAAATCAAGGCGGCCTTGGCAGCGTCTGCCTTGTCTTTTTCAAAAAAGGTCCTGGACGCCAGCAACGCTGCCTGTTGGGCGTAGGTGGTTCCGCCGAATTTGTCCTTCATGTCGGCAAGCGACCGATCAAGGCGGGCCAAGTCCCCCCCGGCCACAGACCGCTCCACCTCGTCATACATGGCCGCAGCCTGGGTCGCCTGGCGGCGTTGCCAATACTGGTATCCGTTCCATGCGGCCAGCGTGCCGAATACCGCAATCAGCACCCAGGTAATCAGGTCGCCGTAGGTTTTCCAGAAATGCTTGAGTTCATCAAGCTGTTCTTGTTCTTCGAGGTCGAGATGTGTTGCCATGAAACTCAGCTGTTATGCGTTCGATTGTAGGGTCTGCGCCCATGCCGACAGATTCGCCAGAGGCTGCGCGGTCTGCTCCCCGCCACCCTCGCGCAAGGACTTGATGGTCACCTCCGACCGAGCGAGTTCATCGGCGCCGAACACCAAGGCATACCGGGCACCGCTGGCGTCAGCCTTCTTGAACTGCGACTTCATGCTGCCCATGCCCTCACCCGATGCCGCATGCATCTGGGCACTGACACCGGCTTCCCTGAGCGACTGCAGGGTCTTGATCGCAATGGGCAGCGCCTGCGCATCGGGGATGACCGCATAGACATCCGGAACCAGTGCGGCAGGCGCGTGGCCGTGTTCCCGAACCAACTCAAGCACCCGCTCCACACCCAGCGCCCAGCCCACGGCCGGGGCGGGCTTGCCGCCGATTTGCTCAATCAGGTAGTCGAACCGGCCGCCACCGCAAATCGTGCCTTGCGAGCCCAGGCTGTCCGTGACGAACTCGAACACCGTGAGGTTGTAGTAGTCCATGCCCCGCACCAATCGTGGGTTGATGGTGTACGCAATGCCGTTGGCCTCCAGAATGCCTCGCAGCGTATTGAAGTGCGCCAGCGAGGCTTCGCCCAGAAAATCCAGCAGCCTGGGGGCCGATTCGACGACCTCCTTCATGGCGGGGTTCTTGGTGTCCAGAATCCGCAGCGGGTTGCTGTGCAGGCGGCGACGCGCATCCTCGTCGAGCAACTCGGCGTGCTTTTCAAGGTGCGCAATCAGCGCGGCCCGGTGCGCCAGGCGTTCCGCCGGTTGCCCAAGGCTGTTGAGTTCCAGCCGGACGCCGGTCAACCCAAGCTCTTTCCACAAGGCGTTCGCCAGAAGAATGAGTTCCGCATCCACTTCGGCGCCAGGGAAACCAAGCACCTCGGCACCGATTTGGTGGAACTGCCGGTAACGGCCTCGCTGCGGCCGCTCGTGGCGAAACATCGGGCCCATGTAATACAGACGCTTGCCGCCTTCGTACAGCATGGAATGCTCGACCACGGCCCGTACCACGCCCGCCGTGCACTCGGGGCGCAGCGTCAAGGCTTCGCCGTTGAGCCGGTCCTCAAAGGAGTACATCTCCTTCTCGACAATGTCCGTGACCTCGCCCAGACTGCGCACGAACAAGGCCGTTGGCTCCACGATAGGCGTGCGGATATTGCGGAAGGCGTAGCGCGCCATGAGGGAGCGCACCTTGCCTTCGAGCCACTCCCAGCTCGCCGAATCCGGCGGCAGGATATCGTTCATGCCTTTGACGGCCGACAGCTTTGCTGATTTGAACTCCGACTTGCTGCGCGGCTTGCTTGTGGTGTTGTCCGCTGCGTCGTACGCCGTCTTTTTGTCTTGTTCAGCCATGAATTTCCGCTTGCGCCCCGGCCGATCCGAAGCGCTTTTCAATGTAGGTTTCCACAATCGCCTGGAATTCCCGCGCGATGCCTTCGCCGCGCAGCGTCAGGCGCTTTTCGCCATCGATGAAGACGGGCGCTGCAGGTGCCTCCCCCGTGCCTGGAAGGCTGATGCCGATATCGGCGTGCTTGCTCTCACCCGGGCCGTTGACGATGCACCCCATGACAGCCACCTTGAGCGTCTCCACGCCGGGATAACGATGGCGCCAGACCGGCATCTGCGTCCGCAGGAAATCGTCAATCTGTTTGGCGAGTTCCTGAAAGGTGCTGCTGGTCGTTCGTCCACAACCCGGGCACGCCGTCACGCTGGGAACGAAGATTCGCAAACCCAGCGCCTGGAGGATCTCGGAGGCGATCACCACCTCCTGGGTACGCGACTCGCCGGGCTGGGGCGTGAGCGACACGCGAATCGTGTCGCCAATGCCCTCCTGCAACAGAATGGACAAGGCCGTGGTGGAAGCCACCGTGCCCTTGGTTCCCATGCCCGCCTCGGTCAACCCCAGATGGAGCGCGTAATTGCAGCGCCGCGCCAGCTCCCGGTAAACCGAAATCAGATCCTGAACGCCACTCACCTTGCAGGACAAGAGAATCTGGCTGCCGGCCAGGCCCATGTCTTCCGCACGGCGTGCCGATTCAATCGCGGAACTGATCAAGGCCTCGTACATCACTTGCCGGGCTTCCCAGGGCGTAGCACGGCGACTGTTCTCGTCCATCAGGCTGACCAGAAGTTCCTGATCAAGACTGCCCCAGTTGACGCCGATCCGTACCGGCTTGTCCCATCGCATGGCCGCTTCGATCATCTGGCCAAACTGCTTGTCCCGCTTGTCCCCCTTACCCACATTGCCGGGGTTGATTCGGTATTTCGACAGGGCCTGCGCACAGGCGGGATAGTCGGTCAGCAGGCGATGGCCGTTGTAGTGGAAGTCGCCGATCAGCGGAACGTCAATGCCCATGCGGTCCAGTTGCTCACGCACGTGCGGCACGGCCTGCGCAGCCTCGGGCGTGTTGACCGTCAGGCGAACCATCTCGGAGCCGGCCAGCGCCAGTTCCTTGACCTGGATGGCCGTGCCGATGACATCGACGGTATCCGTGTTGGTCATGGATTGGACCCTGACGGGAGCATCACCGCCCACCGTGACAACGCGATCGCCCCAGACCACGCGGGCCTGGCGGGAATGCCGTGACTGGGGTTGTGCGACCTCGATCGCTTGGCAAGGCTGCATGGTTATTTCACCTCGAACCGGGCAACGTTGTCCCGCGTAATGGCCTTGAGATCAAACGGCTGGCCACGCACCTCGACCCTGGTGACGTCCGCACTCCCGACCACCACCGACAGGGGCACTGTGCCCGAGATGCTGGTGGACTCGCCCGCGACCATGAGCTTTCGCAGAACCTTCACGCCATCGGCACCGGACACCTCCACCCACGAAGGCGCCGTGGTCTTGAACGCCACGATGCCGCTGGCGGAAGGCTGCGGTGACTCCGAGCTGGCCCGGGCCAATGGCGCGGACCCTGAAGCCGGTACCGCAGATGCCGCAGCTTCAATCCGCTCAACAGGCGCCGGCACGACTTCCGGCTTTGCGATCTCTGATGGGCCCGGCGGAAAGGCCTGCACCACGGGCTCGTTCACGATCCCGTTCCGCGCTTTTGGCACTGCGCCATCAGCACCTGAAACCTTGGCCACGTCCGAGGTGCCCAACGACCACTTCACGGACAAAGGCTGAACCGCGGGCAAGAGAATCAGCACCAGGGCACCCAGGAGAAGGGCCCCCACCGCCAAGGCAAGGGGTCGCGTCAACCGCTGAAAGACCGAAGTACCCGTGCCCCGGCCAGGAGCCGCCCGAAATGGGGCATTGATGCCGGATACATTGACGGCCACCCTGCGGACCACGGAAGGCAATTTGTCCAGCACCGGCGCGGGGTCCAGCTTGAGCGTCCGGCACACACTGGCCGCCAGCGCGCGGGCAAACACCGCATCCGGCAACAAATCCATCCGGTCCGCCTCCAGCGCCTCCAGCTTCTGAACGGGCACTTTCAGCGATGCGGCCAGGGCGGCCACATGCAAGCCCGCGGCCTCGCGGGCCTGACGCAACAGGGTTCCGGCACTGGGCCCGGACTGTGCCTCCATCTCTGCCATGCCGACGGACTGGTCAACCTGCTCACTCATCAAAGGCTCCACGCACATAGGCAGCCGTTTCCCGCGATTGAGGAAAGCGCCGCTTCAATTGATCCGCCAACTGGAGCATCGCTTCGGCGTTGTTCATCCGGCGCTCCACCTTGACACCCAACCAGAAAGTCTCGGCATTGGCCAGCTCGCTGTTGTTGATGCGGCGAATATAGAACTGGGCCCGAGTAAAGTCCCCGCGCAAGTAAAGCAGCGACGCGAGGTTGTAGCCCGTCACAGGGTTGCCGGCATCGAGTTCATACGAACGTGCGAGACTGCGTTCCGCCTGCTCGCGCTGCCCCGAACGGGCCTCGCAGAGACCTTGGGCCAGCAGCGTTTTGGCGCGCCCCCCATACAGCGGGTTCGTCAGGGCCTGGGAAAACGATTGCAGCGCCTCCGGGTACCGCGCGTTCTGGCAAAGAAACCAGCCGTAGTTATGCAGGGCGTCCCCGTCTCGCGGATTCAGTGCAAGGGCCCGGCGGAAACTTTCTTCCGACAATTTCGGGTCATTCAACCGCATGTAGATCAGCCCGCGCAGGTTGTAGGCATCGGCAAAAGACGGATCGAGGCCGAGCACCTGCTTGACCTCATCGAGAGCCACAGTGGTCTGCCCCTGTTCGAAATACCCGACTGCCAGTTCCAGGCGCAGCCGCGCACGCCGGCGCACGTCGGGTTCGTCGGACGCGGTCACAACTTCCTGGCCGGATGCTCCGGAGCCAGACGTCGTAACCGCGGCGCAGCCGGACAAGCCCGCGGACAGCCACAAGACGAACGCCAAGGCCGCGAACGCCCGCGCCAGACGCGTCCCTCTTCCCGAAAACATGTTCATCACTGGGATCCCCCTGCTAAATCGGTCGTGAGATTCTTGAGGGGCTGCAACAGGATGGTGCGCTGCTGCGCAATCCGCTCGCCCACACGCGTGCGGTCCTTCACGTCACCCGCCAGTTGCCCGCAAGCAGCGTCGATATCGTCGCCGCGCGTCTTTCGAATGGTGGTCACGATACCCGCATCACTGAGGATTTTGGCAAAAGCCAGCACGGCCGGCTGCGGCGAACGCAACAGGCCGGAAGCCGGGAATGGATTGAACGGAATCAGGTTGAACTTGCACCACACACCTTTTCCACTCGCGTGACTGCGCACCAGGTCGATCAGTTGAAGCGCATGCTCGGCCTGGTCGTTCACGCCATCGAGCATGCAGTACTCGAAGGTGACAAAGTCGCGCGGCGCATGCGCGAGATAACGATCGCAGGCGTCAAGCAACTCGGACAGGGGGTATTTGCGATTGAGCGGCACCAAGTTGTCACGCAACGCGTCATTGGGCGCGTGCAGCGATACCGCCAGGGCCACCGGGCAATCCTGTGCCAGCCGGTCCATCATTGGCACCACACCGGAAGTGGACACCGTCACACGCCGCCGGGACAGACCGTAACCATGGTCGTCGAGCATGACCCGAAGGGCTGGCACCAGCGCAGCGTAGTTCTGCAGCGGCTCGCCCATGCCCATCATCACGACGTTCGAAATGACACGCCCGTCAGCGCCCAGACGTTTGCGTAGAAAATGTTCAGCGAACCACAGCTGCGACACAATTTCGCCCGTGGTCAGGTTCCGGCTGAAACCTTGATGCCCCGTTGAGCAAAAACGGCAGCCTACGGCGCAGCCGGCTTGGGATGACACGCACAGCGTACCGCGGTCGTCCTCGGGAATGAAGACCGACTCGACGGCGTTGCCGTCACCCACATCAAAAAGCCATTTGATCGTGCCGTCGGCAGATTCATGCTGGCTGATGACGGTGAGCCCCTGCACCAACGCTTGTTTCTTGAGCTTTTCGCGCAGGGACTTCGCCAGATCGCTCATCTGGTCAAAATCAGACGCGCCTCTCTGGTGTATCCAGCGAAAGAGCTGCGTGGCCCGGAAGCGCTTCTCCCCGAGCCCTTCGCAAAAGGCGGCCAAGCCCTCCAGGTCGAAGTCAAGAAGGTTGGCCGTCATTGCATAAAAACCGGGCTATTAACGCGAATAGACGTTCATGCCGGCGAAGAAGAAACCAATCTCCACGGCAGCGGTCTCGGCAGCGTCGGAGCCGTGCACCGCGTTGGCGTCGATGCTGTCGGCGAAATCGGCGCGAATGGTGCCGGGGCCGCCTTCTTGGGGTCGGTGGCGCCCATCAGATCACGGTTTTTCAGGATGGCGTTCTCGCCTTCCAGCGCCTGGATCATTACGGGGCCGGAGATCATGAACTCGACCAGATCCTTGAAGAAAGGACGCTCCTTGTGCACCGCGTAGAAAGCCTCGGCTTCACCACGCGACAGGTGCGCCATCTTCGCGGCAACAACCTTCAGACCGGCCGCTTCAAAGCGAGCGTAAATCTGGCCAATCACGTTCTTGGCAACTGCGTCGGGCTTGATGATGGAGAGGGTGCGTTCGATAGCCATTTTTGAATTTTCCTGAGTGTATGTTTTGGATTCTTTTTGCCCAACAGGCAAAGGATGGGATTTTAACCTGTGCCAATGGCCTTTCCGCGCTATCGGGGTACTGCCGAACGCGTCGCGCAGCCCCGACCGACCGCCATCCATCAGCGGCTGCGACCGCCCCGCCCGCCACCACCGCGCGGGGCATTGCCGCCCCGGCGTTGGCCTTGTCCGGGCCCCTGGCCTTGGCGCTGCCGCGTAAAACTGTCGGCACCGATGTAGCCCAGCGACGTTTTCAACGGATCAGGCTGCGCGCCGGCACCTTCCTGGCGGTCGCCGCGCGGCCTGCGCCGCGGATCACCGCCGGGATTGGGGCTCGAACCGCCAGGAGGTGCCTTGCGAGCGCCCGCCATCGAACCGCGCGGACCATCGCCCCGCCCTCCGGGGCGGCGGTTGCGGGCATTGCGTCCCGCCCCGCCGGCGCCCGGTTCACCGTCCGGGCGCGCGCCCCGCTCGCCGGACTCCTGCGCCCGATCACCGCCTGCCGCCTGAACCAGGGCGCGGATGTCCCGCTCGTCAAGCTCCATCCAGGCGCCCCGCTTGAGGCCGCGCGGCAGCACCATCGCGCCATAGCGGATGCGGATCAGGCGACTGACCGCGTGGCCCACGGCTTCCATCATGCGGCGGACTTCACGATTGCGCCCTTCCGAGATGGTGACCCGATACCAGCAGTTGGAGCCTTCGCCGCCACCGTCCTCGATTGATCCGAATTGCGCCATGCCATCGTCAAGCTTGACCCCATCGAGCAGGCGCTGTTTTTCCTCATTGCTCAACGCGCCCAGCACGCGAACCGCGTACTCACGCTCCAGCCCGAATCGGGGGTGCATGAGCTTGTTGGCCAATTCGCCGGAACTGGTGAACAGGAGCAGGCCCTCGGTGTTCAGGTCCAGCCGGCCCACGGATTGCCACTTGCCCTGGTAAAGCCGCGGCAGCTTGCGAAACACCGTCGGACGATTCTGGGGGTCGTCGGTCGTGACCACTTCACCGACAGGCTTGTGGTACGCAATCACGCGTGCCGGCGGCGGGTCGATCCTGACCTTGATGGGCTTGCCATTGACCTTGACCTGGTCCCCGAACTGGACGCGCTGGCCAATATGCGCAGGTTCGTTGTTGACCGAAATCCGGCCTTCCGTGATGAGTTGCTCCATTTCAAGACGGGAACCCAGCCCAGCCTGTGCCAGCACCTTGTGCAGCTTGGGTGTCTCGGCCTGCGGCGCCAACACCCGCTTGGGCGGAACGACATCGGCACGTTCTTCGTCCGCGTCGTACTGACCCGAAATCACATCGGCAAAGCGGATCGCGGGAACTTCAGCCACCGGGGCACGCCGGGTCGCACGGCCCTGCACAGGCTCGGAGGTGGCCGTCGCGTCGCTGACTTCATCCGGCACGCTGGCAGCGGCCTCCAACCTGTTTTCGTCCAGATTGTCGTTCGGGGTCGCTGTCGTGCTGTCTGGGGCGTGCTGGTTCATATAGGGGTCCCATCAGGGGTGGAGGGTTCGTCATCGCCGGCGGCCGCCTCGGCCATCGCAGGCATGTCACGGGGCGGTGCATCCGTGAAACCCAGCTCGATCTCAACGACCGCAGGTTGCGCGTCGCCAACGGACAGAGCGGGCTGCAAGCCTTCAGTCTGGCGGTGAAGCGCCTCGACCAGGCGAGCCTCGCTGGCGGCGCTGTCAAGCACGGGAAGCTGGTCGAGAGACTCGATGCCGAGATCGTCGAGAAACTGGCGGGTGGTCGCAAACAACGCCGGGCGGCCCACGGCCTCCCGGTGGCCAATCACTTCCACCCAGCCCCGATCCTCCAACTGCTTGATGATGAGCGAGTTGATCGTCACGCCACGGATATCCTCCATGTCGCCTCGCGTGACCGGCTGACGGTACGCAATGATCGCCAGGGTTTCCAGCGTGGCCCGGGTGTATTTGGGCGGCTTCTCTGGATGCAGCCGGTCAAGGTACTCGCGCATTTCAGGCCGGCTTTGAAAGCGCCAGCCAGAGGCCACGCAAACCAGTTCGACCCCGCGCTGGGCCCAATCATCCTGAAGATCCCTCAGCAGGGTTTTCAAGGTGTCGGCACCCAGTTCGTCATTGAACAGGACACGCAACTCGCGCACCGGCATCGGCTGCTGCGAGCAAATCAATGCGGTTTCGAGGATACGCTTGGCATCCGCCGTATTCATGATGACGTGATTCCGGGAAAAGGCGCCGGAGGCGCAAAAATCAGGGGCGATTCAGTTCGTGGCGCGAGGCGGAAACTGGAGATGGCGCCGCGCGCGAGGTCTGGGGAGGAACCGGGGCATGACATACAGCGCCGGCTTGCAGACTATTAGTTGTCATTGTAGCCGAGCCCCCATGCCTGCAACGCGGCACGGATATCCGGAGGCAACGGCGCGGCAAATGCGAGCGACTGCCCCGTGACCGGGTGATTGAACGCCAGGCGGAACGCGTGCAAGGCCTGCCGCGCCAGCCCTGCGGCAGGGGCGCCACCATAAAGCACATCCGCCACAAGTGGATGTCCGAGACTGGCCATGTGAACCCGTATCTGGTGCGTCCGCCCGGTTTGAAGCGTGCACTCGACGAGACAACCGTGCTCGCCGTTTTGCAGCAGCCGGATGCCGGTGGACGCCGACTTTCCGGCATTTCGGCTCAGATCCACCACCGCCATGCGCAGGCGGTTGCGCGGGTCGCGACCCACTGGCGCTTCGACCTGGCGAAACTCCGGCCCTGTCCAGCGCCGATGACCCAGCGCCAGATACTGGCGACTCACCTCGCGCGCGGCGATCCGCTGCACCAGCGCATCCATCGCCTGACGGCTGCGGGCCACCACCATCAGGCCGCTCGTGTCCTTGTCGAGTCGGTGCACGATGCCGGCACGCGGCAACAGGCACGCCCCTGGGTCCCGTGCCAGCAAGCCGTTGAGCAGGGTGCCGCTCCAGTTCCCCGGCGCTGGATGGACCACCAGCCCGGCCGGCTTGTTGATCACCAGCAGATGGGGGTCTTCAAACACGACCTCCAGCGGCATGGGCTCCGGTTTGAAGGCTTGCGTCTGGGGCGTCGGCCGCAACTCGACCGTCACCTGATCCCCGGCCCGAAGCCGGAGTGCGCATTTGGTGACGACCACCGAGTTCAGGGTGACCAGACCCGACTCGACCCCTTGCTGCAGATAGCTCCGCGAAAATTCCGGGATCAGACTGGCCAGAACGCGGTCCAGCCGCTGGGCGTGTTGCGAATCGGGTACCGCGAACTGCCGTAGCTCCTGTTCCGGCCCAGCCTCCATCAGGTCTTCAGCGCTCTCGTCGGCGGGAACATCCCCAGGGTCGGTCGATATAATGAATTTGCTCTGTTTCAAGAAAGTTGCCACTGATGCTTCGTGCCAAATTATCGGTTGTTCCGGCCTGGATGGTGGTCAGTTTGGCGGCCATGCTGTACGGTTGCTCCTCGACGCCCACTGACAACACAGCCGGCTGGAGCCCGAACCGGATCTACGCCGAGGCACGGGATGAAATCAATTCCGGCATGTATGCCAAGGCAATCCCCCTGCTGGAAAAACTGGAGGGTCGCGCCGCTGGCACGCCGCTTGCGCAGCAGGCCCAGGTGGAAAAAGCCTATGCCCATTACAAGGTTGGTGAGAAAGCCCAGGCCATTGCCACGCTCGACCGGTTCATGAAGCTGCACCCGGCGAGTCCGGCGCTGGACTATGCGCTGTACCTCAAGGGCATCGTCAATTTCAACGACAACCTGGGGATCCTGTCGTTTGTTTCCCGGCAAGATCTGTCGGAGCGGGATCAGAAAGCAGCCAAGGAGTCATTCGAGTCCTTCAAAGAGCTGACCACGCGATTTCCCGACTCCAAATACACCCCTGATGCCCGTTCGAGGATGACGTACATCATCAACTCGCTGGCGCAGTATGAAGTCCACGTGGCCCGCTTCTACTATTCCCGGGGCGCCTACGTCGCTGCGATTGGTCGGGCGCAGCTTGCGTTGACCGAGTACCGCGACGTGCCGGCCATTGAAGAGGCCATTTTCATCCTGATGCGCTCCTACGATGCCCTGGGCATGGCGCAGCTGCGCGACGACGCGCGGCGGGTGCTTGAAAAAAACTACCCCGGCAGCGAATACCTGACCCAGGGATTCAAGTCGAAGGCGGAGCCGTGGTGGAAATTCTGGTGAGCGCTTCGAGCGCCGCCTGAAACTCATCTTCGCTCTGAAGCTGCCGCATTGGCGGCAAAGCAGCCATGAGGCGGCGACCGTAACCCATGGTCGCAAGGCGGGTGTCGCACACCACCAGAATTCCCCGATCCGTTTCCCGGCGGATCAACCTCCCGGCACCCTGCTTCAGGGCCACGGCGGCCTCCGGCAGCGAATAATGGCTGAAGGCGCTTCGCCCTTCGCCCTCCAGCCGGCGCGACCGGGCTTCGACCAAGGGGTCGCCCGGCGGGGGAAATGGCAGCTTGTCGATGATGACCAGTTGCAGGGCATCGCCAGGCACATCCACCCCCTCCCAGAATGAAGCCGAAGCCACGAGAATGCACCCGGAGGGGCCCGGCTCACCAGCCCGCCGGAAGCGATCCATCAACACCCGCTTGGGCAATTCACCCTGGACCAGCACCTCAATGTCGCTGCCCTGGAACTCGTTCTGAAGCTGCTCCCCGATGACGCGCAATGCTCGCAGCGACGTCGTCAACAGCAGGGTCCGCCCCCCCAGCCTTCGGGCGCCCCGCGCGGCGAACGCCGCCACCTGGGCACTGTGTTCTGGGTCATTGGGGCGCGGCATCTGGCGCGGGACATACACTGACGACTGGCTGGCATAGTCAAACGGGCTCCCGACCCTCAGGGTCCTTGCTTCGGTCAAGCCACAAGGCTCCGTGAACCAGCGCAGCGCCTCGTCCGCGCCGAGCGTGGCCGATGTGAAAATCCAGGCGCGGCGATCAGGCTCATCCCCGTCATGCTTCAGCAGCCGCGATCGAACCGCATCGGCAATATCAAGTGGCGACTGCACCAGACGCAGCTGGCTGCCAACGTCCACCCACCGCACGGCGCCAGCTTCGCAGGGCCCGGCAAACAGGCCTGCTCGCCGAGCCAGCTCCTGCGCCCGCTCGTGCAAACGCACAAAATCCGGTGCCATTTCGCTCAGCATGGCCAGCGCCTCCACACACCGGATGCAGGCCTGTGAAACAGTGGAAAGCGACTGCCACCAGAATTCCCCGTTCACGCCCTCGGGCGCAGCGTCCGTCCAGCGCAGCCGGCCTCCCGCCCCTGATTTGCCTACGCCAAGACGCAGCTCCCGCGCCGCGCTCTCGACAACACTGGCCAGTTCCTGCCAGTCGGCAAGCCCCCGTGCCAGCTGGAAACCTGCGGCGAGCATGTCGCGCCCGAAGTCCAGCAACTGGCCGGTCGAAAGCTGAGTGCCAAGAAATTGCACGCCGGTCTCGTTGAGTTGGTGGGCTTCGTCGAAAACGACCACCCGCACCGTCGGCAATAGCTCGGCCATGCCGGATTCCCGCACCGCGAGATCTGCAAAAAAGAGATGGTGGTTGATGACCACCACATCGGCGGCGAGTGCCTCGCGCCGGGCCAGGTTGACGTGACAGGCGCGGAACTTCGGGCATTGGGCGCCAAGGCAATTTTCACGCGTGGAAGTCACCAGGGGGATGAGCGCTGAACGCTCATCCAGATCCGGAATTTCCGCCAGATCCCCCGAGGAGGTTCGCGTTGCCCACTGCTCGATCAGAGCAAGCGTGAGAGCCGAAGCCCGGTCTGGAAACCTGTGGTCCCGACGGGCCAGATCAAGACGGTGCAGGCACAGGTAACTTCCCCGCCCCTTGAGCAAGGCCGTGCGGACAGGCATACCCAACGCCTGAACGAGGCGGGGCAGGTCCCTGCCATAAAGCTGATCCTGAAGGGTCTTTGTTGCGGTGGAAAGCAACACCCGCTCGCCACTCAGCAAGGACGGCACGAGATAGGAGAACGTCTTGCCCACGCCGGTGCCGGCTTCCACCACGAGAACACCACCCTGCTCGATGGTTTCTGCCACCGCCAGCGCCATCTGCGTCTGGCCTTCCCGCGCCTGAAACTGTTCCTCGGCCATCGACAGGGCGCCACCCGGCGCAAAAGCCGCACGAACCTGTTGTTGCAGATCCATCAGGCTGGTTCTTTGGGGTCCAGCGCCCACTCCAGGCGCGAAATCTGGTCACGCAAGGCCAAGCGGCGTTTTTTGAGGCGCCGCAGCATGAGCTCGTCAATGGGGATTTCCTGGCTCAAACGGTCGACCCATGCATCCAGATCAGCATGTTCGATCTTGAGCTCTATCAGGTGCCGTTCAGGGGAGTGAAGATTGAGTGTCAAGAAATAAGTAAAGGCTGATCAGCCTTGATGTAGGTTCGTTGAATAATACGGGTTTGATGACGATTTAACGAGTGCTTTCGCGCACCAATGTGATTCAGCATGGCAAAAGGTTACCGACTCACCGCATCCACCGGCATCCACAAGGGTGATCGTGATTACCAGCAGGACCAGGTGGGCATTTTTTCGCATCCCCGCGCCGCTGGCTGCCTATTGGCTGTGCTGGCCGACGGCATGGGCGGACGCAGCGGTGGGCGGAAGGCATCGGACCAAGTCATGATGACCGCAAGGCAGCTTTTCGAGCGCTATTCACCCGAGATGGACGATGCACCATCCATGCTCAAGCAGATTGCGCAGGAGGCCCATATCGTCATCCGCCTGACGGCCATCTCCGCAGAGCAGGAGCCACACAGCACCATTGCGCTCTTCCTGATCAACCCGGGCGCCGACTCACACTGGCTGCATGCCGGAGATTCGCGTATCTACCATTTCAGTTCGGGCCGCATGGTGAAACGCACGTTTGACCATTCGTATGTGCAGGCGCTGGTGGACCGGGGTGAGATTACCGAGGAGGAAGCCCAGAGTCATCCTCAATCCAACATTCTCATGGGCTGCCTGGGAACCGAGGATGATCCCACGTTCAGCGTCGACTACATTCCGCAGCTCCAGTCAGGCGATGTATTGATGACCTGCAGCGATGGCCTGTGGCATTACTTCACGCCGGAAGAACTGGCTTATGTGCTGGCGTCGTTGTCGCCGCGGGAAGCCAGTGAATTCCTCATCGAGAAAGCCCGCTCCCGTGGCAAGGGCGGCGGAGACAACATCTCCCTGGCGATTGTCAAGATCGAAGACCTGTGAGCCGTATGGCGTCAGAAACGTTGCCCGACCTCAGGTCAGACGGGTATCAACGGTCCGATGCTCCAGCGCAAGGTACTCCCCCGACTGCATCTCATTGAGCCGCGACACCGTCCGGGGAAATTCATGGGCCAACGGCCCTTCGGAATAAAGATCCTCCGGCCCGACGGCCGCCGAAACAATGAGCTTGACGCGGCGGTCGTAGAGCACATCGACCAGCCAAGTGAACCGTCTGGCTTCTGACGCCATGCGCACCGGCATGTGTGGCACGTCGCTGAGCAGCACCGTGTGGAATTGCGAGGCAATCTCCAGGTAGTCATTCTGCGAGCGGGGACCACCGCAGAGCGTCCTGAAATCGAACCAGACAACGCCGCCCGCCTTTCGCCGGGCGCGAATCTCCC
The DNA here is from genome assembly GCA_023259355.1 of Comamonadaceae bacterium. Taxonomy (GTDB): domain Bacteria; phylum Pseudomonadota; class Gammaproteobacteria; order Burkholderiales; family Burkholderiaceae_C; genus JAHFQI01. Next base: position 29,208 of record JAHFQI010000003.1, on the reverse strand, counting down.
GAGCCTCGATGTGAAGTACAGGGCTTTCGTCGTCACATGCGGACAAACGGTCGAACGCATCCGTCATTTCGGCATCGGCCCGCTCGCCCAGCGGCGTGTGATAAAGCTCCACCTGTTCAAGTGTGCGGCGTCGGTAATCCGTGCCGTTGTCCACATTGATGACTTCGAGTTTTTGATTCAAAAGCGCAATGGCCGGCAAGATGCGGTCACGGTGCAAGCCATTGGGATACAACTCGTCCGGCTGGAAGTTGGACGTGGTTACAAACCCGACGCCATTGTCGAACAGGGCCACCAGCAGCCGGTGGAGAATCATGGCATCGGTGATGTCGGCGACATGAAACTCGTCAAAACAGATCAGGCGGTATCGCTTGGCCATGCGACGCCCCAACTCATCGAGCGGATTCACCGTACCTTGCATGCCCGCCAACTCGCGGTGCACTTCACGCATGAATTCATGAAAATGCAGACGGGTCTTGCGTCGCAACGGCACCGCGCTGTAGAAACAATCCATCAGGAAGCTCTTGCCGCGTCCCACACCACCGAACATGTAGACACCGCGCGGAACCTCCGGCCGGTTGATCAGCTTTTTGAATGCATTGGAGCGCTTTTCCTTGAAAGCGGCCCAGTCCGCCGCACAGCGTTCCAGCGCAACAATCGCACGCAATTGCGCGGGGTCACTGGTGTAACCCCGCGTCTTGAGTTCGGCCTCATAGGCCGAGCGAACCGGACCGATGGCTGTCACGGACGGTGTGTCTGTAACTGGCTTCAGAAGTTCAGCGTGCGCTTGTCAACGGCCAGGGCCGCCTCCTTGGTCGCTTCGCTCAAGGACGGATGCGCATGGCAAATCCTCGCGATGTCCTCAGCGCTGGCACGGAACTCCATGGCGACAACCGCTTCGGAAATCAGTTCACTCGCCATAGGGCCGACGATGTGAACCCCCAGGATTTCGTCCGTCGCAGCATCCGCCAGGAACTTGACCATGCCTGTCGTGTCACCCAACGCGCGAGCACGGCCGTTGGCCAGGAACGGAAAGCTGCCGGCCTTGTAGGCCACGCCATCGGCCTTGAGTTGCTGCTCGGTACGGCCGACCCAGGCAATCTCGGGGCTGGTGTAGATGACCCACGGAATGGTGTTGAAGTTGACGTGACCATGCTGGCCAGCAATGCGCTCGGCCACAGCCACGCCTTCTTCCTCGGCCTTGTGCGCCAGCATGGGGCCGCGCACCACGTCGCCCACCGCCCAGACACCAGGCAGGTTGGTCTTGCAGTCGCCGTCCACCACGATGGCGCCACGCTCGTCCAGTTGCAGGCCCACGGCTTCTGCATTGAGACCGATGGTGTTCGGCACGCGACCGATGGAGATGATCAGCTTGTCCACGTCCAGCGTCTGGGCCTCGCCTTTGGCGTTCGTGTAGGCAACGCTCACGCCCTTCTTGCCGGACTTGATTTCGCCGACCGTGACGCCCAGCTCGATCTTCAGACCCTGCTTGTCAAAGGCTTTTTTGGCTTCCTTGGCAATCTGCTCATCCACCGCCCCCAGAAAGGTCGAAAGACCTTCAAGGATCGTCACTTCCGTACCCAGGCGGCGCCAAACCGAACCCATTTCCAGGCCAATCACCCCCGAGCCGATCAAGCCCAGCTTCTTGGGCACGGCGCCCAGACGAAGGGCGCCATCGTTCGAAAGGATGTTCTCCTCGTCAAATGGCGCGCCAGGCAGCGCGCGCGCATTGGAACCCGTGGCCAGGATGACCTGCTTGCCGACCAGCGTTTCCTCGGCGGCACCGGCTACCTTGATTTCATAGCCGCCTTCGGCGGCCTTGACGAAGGAACCCCTGCCGTGGAAGAAACTGACCTTGTTCTTCTTGAAAAGGTAAAGGATGCCGTCGTTGTTCTGCTTCACGACGTTGTCCTTGCGGGCGACCATCTTCGCCACGTCCATGCTCACGCCTTTCACCTCAATGCCATGATCGGCAAAGTGATGGTTGGCCTGGTCATAGTGTTCAGACGACTGCAGCAGCGCCTTGGACGGAATGCAGCCTACATTGGTGCAGGTGCCGCCGGGCGCAGGGCCACCCTTGCCATTTTTCCACTCGTCGATACAAGCGACCTGGAAACCCAACTGGGCAGCTCGGATGGCGGCGATGTAGCCACCGGGGCCACCGCCAATAACGATCACATCAAACTGTTTGGACATCGTGATCTCCTCAGATGTCGAACAGCAGACGGGCCGGATCTTCCAGCGCTTCCTTCATGGCCACCAGGCCCAGCACGGCCTCGCGGCCATCGATGATGCGGTGGTCATAACTCATGGCGAAATAGTTCATGGGACGCACGACCACCTGGCCGTTTTCCACCATCGCGCGGTCCTTGGTTGCATGCACGCCCAGAATGGCCGACTGTGGCGGGTTGATGATGGGGGTGGACATCATGGAGCCGAAAGTGCCACCGTTGGAGATGGAGAAGGTACCCCCCGTCATGTCTTCAATGCCCAGTTTGCCGTCTTTGGCCTTCTGGCCAAATTCGGCAATCTTCTTCTCGATCTCGGCAAAGCTCATCTGATCGGCATTGCGCAGGATGGGCACCACCAATCCGCGGGGCGAGCCCACGGCAATGCCGATGTCGAAGTAGCCGTGGTAAACGATGTCATTGCCGTCCACAGAGGCGTTGAGCACCGGGAATTTCTTCAGTGCGTGCACAGCGGCCTTCACGAAGAAGCTCATGAAGCCCAGCTTCACACCATGCTCCTTCTCGAAACGTTCCTGCATGCGCTTGCGCATCTCCATGACCGGGGCCATGTTGATTTCGTTGAAGGTCGTCAGGATGGCGTTGGTGCTTTGCGACTGGAGCAAACGCTCCGCCACACGGGCGCGCAGGCGTGTCATGGGTACGCGCTGCTCGGGGCGATCGCCCAGATTCACGGCGGGGGTGGACACCTGCGGCAACACCTTGGTCGGCACGCCGGTAGGGATGGCGACCGGGGCTGCAGCCGGCTTGGCAGCGCCAGCGGCCACGGCACCGAGTACATCGCCCTTGGTCACGCGGCCGTCCTTGCCCGTGCCGGACACGGAACCGGCAGCCAGGCTGTTGTCGGCCATGAGCTTGGCGGCGGCAGGCATGGCCACGCCGGCCATGGAACCACCAACCGCGGCGGGGGCCGCGGCCACGGGGGCTGCCGCGACGGGCGCCGCCGCAGCAGCAGGGGCGCTGGCTGCAGCCCCCGCCTTGCCTTCCGTGTCGATGCGGGCAATCAATTGCTCGGCCACAACGGTGCCACCGTCGCCGACCACAATCTCGGACAGCACACCGGCAGCGGGCGCCGGCACTTCCAGCACCACTTTGTCGGTCTCGATTTCGATCAGGATTTCGTCCATGGCGACTGCTTCGCCGGGCTTCTTTTTCCACTGCAACATGGTGGCTTCAGCCACGGACTCAGACAGTTGCGGAACTTTGATTTCTACGATAGCCATTTCAATTCTTTCAATATTTGATTCTTTGCGCGCTGCGTCTCAGCCGACTTACTTGGTGAGGACAAAACCCTTGAGCTTTCCGAACGCACCATCCACCAGCGCCTTCTGCTGCTCTTGGTGCAGGTGCGAGTAGCCCACGGCGGGCGATGCGGAAGCCGCGCGTCCGGAGTAGCCCAGCTTCTGGCCTTCAACCATGTTTTCATGGATGTAGTGCTGCACAAAGAACCAGGCGCCCTGGTTCTGCGGTTCGTCCTGGCACCAGACGATTTCGGTGACATTGGGGTACTTCTTCAGCTCGGCGGCAAACGCCTTGTGCGGGAACGGATAGAGCTGTTCCACACGCAGGATGGCCACATCGTCGGCGCCCTTTTCCTCGCGCTTCTTCACCAAGTCGTAGTAGACCTTGCCAGAACACGCCACCACGCGCTTGACCTTCTCTGCCTTGAGCACCTTGCTCTCGGCGATCACCGTCTGGAAGCCCCCCTTGGTGAACTCAGACAAGGGCGACGCCGCATCCTTGGCCCGCAACAGGGACTTGGGGGTCATGATGATCAACGGCTTGCGCAGGTTGCGCACCATCTGGCGACGCAGGATGTGGAAGATCTGGCTGGCCGTGGTCGGTTGCACGACCTGCATGTTGGTGTCCGCCGACAACTGCATGAAGCGCTCCAGACGCGCTGAACTGTGTTCCGGGCCCTGGCCTTCGTAACCGTGCGGCAGCATCAGGGTCAGGCCGTTGACACGGCCCCACTTGACCTCGCCGGAGGCGATGAACTGGTCGATCACCACCTGGGCGCCGTTGGCGAAATCGCCAAACTGGGCTTCCCAGATCACCAAGGTGTTCGGGTCGTTGGAGGCGTAACCGTACTCAAAGCCCAGGACGGCTTCTTCGGACAGGATGGAGTCGATCACCACGAATGGGGCCTGGTTTTCAGCCACGTTTTCCAGCGGCACATAGGTGCCCACATCCCACTTTTCACGCTTCTGGTCGTGAATCACGGCATGGCGGTGCGTGAAGGTGCCGCGACCGCAGTCTTCACCCGACAAACGCACCGGATAACCGCTGGCCACCAGCGAGGCAAAGGCCATGTGCTCGCCCATGCCCCAGTCCACGGGAATGTCGCCGCGGCCCATGGCGGCGCGATCGTCGTACACCTTGCGAACCAGCTGGTGCGGCGTCACGCTCTCGGGAATCGTGGTGATCTTCTCTGCCAGGCGCTTCCACTCGGCCATGGGAATGGCGGTATCGCCCGCATCCGTCCACTTCTTGCCCAGGAAAGGCGACCAATCGACGGCGTATTTGCTCTTGAAGTTGGTCAGCACCGGATCGACCGTGTGCTTGCCCGAGTCCATGGCGGCGCGGTAGGCCTTGACCATGTCGTCGCCCAAAGTCTCCCCCAGGCCTTGCGTGGCCAATTTGTCGGCGTACAGCCTGCGGGTACCGGGGTGGGCACCAATTTTCTTGTACATCAGCGGCTGGGTCAGTGCCGGCGTGTCCTGTTCGTTGTGGCCCAGCTTGCGGAAGCAGGTGATGTCCAGCACCACGTCCTGGCGGAACTCCATGCGGAATTCGAGCGCCAATTGCGTGGCAAGCACCACCGCTTCAGGATCGTCACCGTTGACATGCAACACCGGCGCTTCGACCATCTTGACGATGTCGGTGCAATACACGGTGGAGCGCATGTCGCGCGGATCGGAAGTGGTGAAGCCGATCTGGTTGTTGATGATGATGTGAACCGTGCCGCCCGTGGTGTAGCCGCGCGTCTGGGCCAGGGCCAGTGTTTCCTGGTTGACACCTTGACCGCCAAACGCGGAGTCGCCGTGCACCAGCACCGGCAGCACCTGGTTGCCCCGGGGGTCGCCGCGGCGGTCCATGCGGGCGCGCACCGAACCTTCAACCACAGGGTTGACGATTTCCAGGTGAGAGGGATTGAAAGCCAGGGACAAGTGAACCGGGCCGCCTGCGGTAGTCACATCCGAGCTGAAGCCCTGGTGGTACTTCACGTCGCCCGCCGGAAGCTCTTCAGGGGCCGTGTGATCGAATTCGGCGAACAGATCGCCAGGCATCTTGCCCAACGAGTTCACCAGCACGTTCAGGCGACCACGGTGGGCCATGCCGATCACGATTTCCTGCACACCTTTCGCGCCGGCAGACTGGATCAGCTCATCCATCGCCGCAATGAAGCTTTCGCCACCTTCGAGCGAGAAGCGCTTTTGACCCACATACCGGGTGTGAAGGAAACGTTCGAGGCCTTCAGCGGCCGTCAGTCGATCGAGAATATGCTTTTTCTTGTCGCTGTTGAAACTGGGCTTGCTGCGAATGCTTTCAAGCTTTTGCTGCCACCAGCGCTTCTGATTCTGATCCGAGGTGTACATGTACTCGGCGCCAATGGTGCCGCAGTAAGTCTCACGCAGGGCATTCATCAACTCGCGCAACGACATGCTCTCTTTGCCGAAGAACGTGTTGCTGGTGTTGAACACGGTTTCCTGATCGGCATCGCTGAAACCGTAGAACGAGGGCTCCAACTCAGGAATGACGGGGCGCTCGGTGCGCTTGAGCGGGTCCAGATCGGCCCAGCGCTGGCCCACGTTGCGGTACGCAGCGATGAGCTGCTGCACGGCGGTGCGCTTGCGGCCCATTTCCGCGTCGGCACTGGCCAAAACGACCTTGGTGCCACCCTGTTTGGCGCGCTCGGCGAAGGCATTGATGACCGGCAGGTGCGGAACATCCTTGGCATTGCTGCCGTCGACAGCGGGGACGTTTTGCAGCGCGTCGAAATAGTCGCGCCAGTTGTCAGGCACGCTACCGGGATTGGAAAGGTAGTTCTCGTACATCTCTTCGACGTAAGGCGCATTGCCTCCGAAGAGATACGTATTGCCGCTGTAAGCGGCGTAGACAGACTTGGTCTCACTCATGTTTCGCTGACCTCAGTTCCCCTTCAGGGAACATTAGCTGGTTGAAATACCTCCCGCGACACGGCTGAACCGATTGGCGGATGCGACTGTGGCTTAGGAAGGGCCTTGGTAAACTTTTCAATTGTGCCATCGAAGCTGGCAAGGAGAGCTTGATTTTTGTAGGAACGCCCTCTTTTTCATGCCTCTCTCAGGAAATTGTCGCGCCTCGATCACAGATACAGCCTTCTCATATCTACGGACAACCGCCGGCGCGCATTCAGCTGCGGGGGCGCAATCCCCGAGTCAGACTACCCGGCCCGCACAGCATTGACCAGCCGCTCGGCGCAAGCCCTGGCCTGCTGGGCATCCCTGGCCTCAACCATTACCCGCAGCAAGGGTTCGGTACCGCTGGCACGGATCAGCACCCGGCCGCTGCTGGCCAGCTCGGCTTCGACCGCCTTCGTCTCCTCAGGCAGGCGGGTGCTGGCTCGCCAGTCCTGGCCGGGCGCCAGCCTCACGTTGATCAGTGTCTGCGGATAGAGCGTGACGCCGGCCAGCAGTTCGGCCATCGTCTGGCCGCTGCCCACGCAGGCCTGCAGCACTTGCAGGGCGCTGACCAGCCCGTCTCCGGTGGTGTGTTTGTCCAGCACCAGTAGGTGGCCCGAACCCTCCCCTCCCAGTATCCAGTGGCGTCGATGCAGCTCCTCCAGCACGTAGCGGTCTCCGACCCTGGCGCGCACGAAGCCAACGCCCCGGGCCTTGAGGGCCACTTCGACGGCCATGTTGGTCATGAGGGTGCCCACGCAGCCGGGAACGTCTTCGTCGCGGGCGATGCGGTCGGCCACCATGAGATAAAGCAGTTCGTCGCCGTTGTACAGGCGACCGCCCGCGTCCACCAGTTGCAATCGGTCCGCGTCGCCATCGAGGGCAATGCCGTAGTCGGCCTGGTGCGCCTTGACTGCGTCCACCAGCGCCTGCGGGTGAGTGGCGCCGACTTCACGGTTGATGTTCAGGCCGTCGGGTGCGCAGCCGATGGCGATTACTTCGGCCCCCAGTTCGTGGAACACTTTGGGTGCGATGTGGTAGGCCGCGCCGTGGGCGGCGTCCACGACGATTTTCAGGCCGCGCAGCGTGAGGTCGTTGGCGAAGGTGCTTTTGCAGAATTCAATGTACCGGCCTGCGGCATCGTCCAGGCGGCGTGTCTTGCCCAGGTTGGCCGAGTCGGCCCAAACTGGGGGCTCTTCCAGCGCGGCCTCCACGGCTTGTTCCCAGTCATCGGGCAGTTTGGTGCCCTGGGCGCTGAAAAATTTGATGCCGTTGTCCTGAAATGCGTTGTGGCTGGCGCTGATGACCACGCCCATGCTGGCGCGCAGTGCGCGCGTGAGGTACGCCACGGCGGGCGTGGGCACGGGGCCCAGCAGCACCACATCCACTCCGGCCGAGTTGAAGCCCGATTCGAGTGCGCTTTCCAGCATGTAGCCAGATATGCGTGTGTCTTTGCCGATCAGCACCGTGGGGTGCGCCTCGCTTCGCTTGAGGACCCGGCCCACCGCGTGCGCCAGGCGAAGCACGAAGTCCGGCGTGATCGGCGCCTGCCCGACCGTGCCTCTGATGCCGTCTGTTCCAAAGTAGTTGCGGGTCATTCCAGAATTCCCTGTTGTTATTTGCAGATCGATGAATGGGGCGTGGCGGCGACCATAGCCCGCCATACCTGCAGCGCCTGCACGGTTTCGGCCACGTCATGGACGCGCACGATGGCGGCACCCCGCTCCACAGCCAGCACGGCGGCAGCCACGCTGGCGGCGACGCGCGCCGCAGGCTCGGGCGGCATGCCATCGACGGCCGTAACGGCCCCCAATGAAGATTTGCGCGACCAGCCGGCCAGCAGCGGAAAACCGTCGGTCAGCAACTCGGCCTGTCGCGCGAGCAGACCGAAGTTCTGCGCCACGGTCTTGCCGAAACCGATGCCGGGGTCCACCACGATCCGCTCGCGCGCCACCCCCCTGGCTTGCAACTGCGCTGCCGCTTCAGACAGGAAGGTCCGCACCTGCAGAACCACGTCGCCATCCATGGGGGCGGTCTGCATGGTTTGCGGATCGCGATGCATGTGCATCAGGCAAACGCCGCAGGATGGATGCCGTGCCACGACCGCTGCGGCATCCCCCTGACGCAAGGCCCAGATGTCATTGACGATGTCGGCGCCAAGATCCAGCACGGCCCGCATGACTTCGGGCTTGTAGGTGTCCACGGAAACGGGGACGTTCAGTTTCACCGCCTCACGCACCAGCGGCACGACACGGTCAAGTTCCATGTCCAGCGGCACAGCGAGGGAGCCGGGACGCGTGGATTCGCCTCCGATGTCCAGAATGCGAGCCCCTTCTTTCAGCAGTTTCTCGCAGTGACGTAGCGCGCTGGCCAGCGTTGCATGCCGGCCACCATCCGAGAACGAGTCGGGCGTGACATTGACGATGCCCATCACCTGCGGCTGGGTCAGATCGATTCGAAAGCGGGTGGTTTGCCAGAACATGTGAACACAAAAAAACGGGGCTCGAAGCCCCGTGATTTTGCCCGGTTAAATGCCAGGTTGAATGGTCCGGTAGCGCCGGATGAAATACCGGATCAAGCCGCAGTGGGCGCAGGATCGGTCTTGACCGCCGGTGTGCCGCCGCTTCCACCGCCGCCTGCCGGCGGCGTGCGTGGCGTCCAGTCCTTCGGCGGACGGGGTTCACGACCCGCCATGATGTCGTCAAGCTGCTCGGTGTCGATGGTTTCCCATTCCAGCAGCGCCTTGGCCATCGCGTGCATCTTGTCGCTGTGCTCCTCGATCAAGCGGCGGGCCAGGCTGTACTGTTCGTCGATGATCCTGCGAACCTCGGCGTCCACCTTCTGCATCGTGGACTCGCTCATGTTGGTGGTCTTGGTGACAGAACGGCCCAGAAACACCTCGCCTTCATTCTCGGCATAGACCATGGGCCCCAGTGCGTCCGTCATGCCATAACGCATGACCATGTCGCGTGCGATCTGGGTGGCTCGCTCGAAGTCGTTGCTGGCGCCGGTGGTCATCTGGTGCATGAACACCTCTTCCGCAATACGACCGCCGAACAGCATGCTGATCTGGTTCAGCATGAACTCCTTGTCGTAGCTGTAGCGGTCCTGCGCCGGCAGGCTCATGGTCACGCCCAGCGCGCGGCCCCGGGGAATGATGGTGACCTTGTGCACCGGATCGCACTTGGGCAGCAGCTTGCCGATCAGCGCGTGTCCTGATTCATGGTATGCCGTGTTGCGGCGCTCCTCCTCGGGCATGACCATGCTCTTGCGCTCGGGGCCCATGAGGATCTTGTCCTTGGCCTTCTCGAAATCCTGCATTTCAACCACGCGGGCGTTGCGGCGGGCAGCCATCAGGGCCGCCTCATTGCACAGGTTCGCCAGGTCAGCCCCGCTCATGCCGGGGGTGCCCCGGGCGATGATCCCCGGGTTCACGTCCTGCCCAATCGGCACCTTGCGCATGTGCACGTTGAGAATCTGCTCACGGCCCCGGATGTCGGGCAGCGTCACATAAACCTGACGGTCAAAACGGCCAGGACGCAAGAGCGCGGCATCGAGGATGTCGGGCCGGTTGGTGGCCGCGACGACGATCACGCCCAGGTTGGTCTCGAAGCCATCCATCTCGACCAGCATCTGGTTGAGCGTCTGCTCGCGCTCGTCGTTACCGCCGCCCAGGCCGGCGCCGCGCTGCCGACCCACGGCATCAATTTCATCAATGAAGATGATGCAGGGGGCATTTTTCTTGGCATTCTCGAACATGTCCCGAACGCGGGCCGCGCCAACGCCGACGAACATTTCAACAAAATCCGAGCCGGAAATACTGAAAAAAGGCACCTTGGCTTCGCCGGCGATGCCCTTGGCCAGCAGCGTCTTACCGGTGCCGGGTGGACCAACCAGCAGCAAACCCCGAGGAATACGACCGCCAAGCTTCTGGAATTTCTGAGGGTCTTTGAGGAAGTCGACCACTTCCTTGACTTCTTCCTTGGCCTCATCACAACCGGCCACGTCAGCAAACGTCACCTGGTTGTTGTTCTCGTCCAACATGCGCGCCTTGCTCTTGCCGAAGCTGAAAGCACCGCCCTTGCCGCCACCCTGCATCTGGCGCATGAAATAGACCCATACGCCAATCAGGAGCAGCATCGGCCCCCAACTGACCAGCAAGGTCATGAGCAGCGAGCCTTCCTCGCGTGCCTTGACATCGAATTTCACGCCGTTATTGATCAAATCGCCAACAAGCCCACGATCTAGGTAGGTGGCCGTGGTACGCACCTTGCGATCATCCGTGGTTGTGGCGACGATATCGGTAGTGCCCTGCCCTTCCTGGATGGTTGCGGTCTTGATGCGGTTGCTGCGCACTTCCTCCAGGAAGTCCGAGTACCCCACGTAGCCCGCCCCCGTCGCACCGCGGGTGTCAAACTGTTTGAAAACAGTAAACAACACCATGGCGATCACGAGCCAGATGGCAATTTTCGAGAACCACTGATTATTCAAGCGAGGCTCCAGTCACAATATCTTCAGCAAGTTGCAGTATCTGCGGTCCATTTTAGGCGTTTCAAGCGCCCGCCAACTGGTTTTTGCCCATAGCGGCCACAGACGCAACAAGGGTTTGCGGCCCAACGGCAGGCCACTCTTGATCTGGGTTAACTTTCCAGGCCCGGTTTCACGCCCATGCCCACCAGAAAAGTTTCGGAAGATTTGTCGCGCGAGGCCTTGGGTTTGAACGGCTTGACCACGCGAAACGTGGACCTGAACAGCCGCACCAGGTCGTCATAGCCGCTGCCGTGAAACAGCTTCACCACCAGCGAGCCCTCCGGCTTGAGGTGCGCCTTGGCAAATTCGACCGCCAACTCCACCAGATGCGCGATGCGCGCAGCGTCGGCTGATTCAATGCCAGATAGGTTGGGCGCCATGTCGGACACCACAACGTCGGCGAGCCGTCCCGCCACGGCACTTTCCAGCCGGGCCAGAACCTCGGGCTCGCGAAAGTCGCCCTGCAGGAAGGTCACGCCCTCAACCGGCTCCATCGGCAGGATGTCCAGCGCGATGATGCATCCGTTGAGTTCACCGGCGGCTGCGCCGCCTCCCGTGGCGGTTTTGGGTGAGAGCTTGCGCCTCACATACTGGCTCCACGCGCCGGGCGTCGAACCTAGGTCCACAATCAACTGGCCGGGCTTGATCAACCCCAACGTTTCGTCGATCTCCTTGAGCTTGAAGGCTGCGCGCGCCCGGTAGCCCTCCTTTTGGGCCAATTTCACGTAAGGGTCATTGACATGGTCATTCAGCCAAGCCTTGTTGACTTTTTTGCTTTTCGTTTTAGTTTTCATCTTGGCCTTGATAATACGGCCATGCCTCAAATTCAACTTACCCCTGCCCAGCGCAAGGTTCACCGTGCCGAAGCCCACCATCTGGACCCGGTCGTCATGATCGGCGGTGACGGCCTGACGCCCGCCGTCATCAAGGAAGCCGACGCCGCGCTCAACGCCCACGGACTCATCAAGATCCGCGTGCTCGGCGACGACCGCGCCGCCCGAGAACTGATGTACCAGACGCTGGCCAACGAACTCAACGCAGCGCCGATCCAGCACATCGGCAAGCTGCTGGTGCTGTGGCGCCCGACGCCTGAAAAGGAAAAGGCGGTCGACGAAGACCGCATGCCGGGCCCTCGCGATTTCAAGATCCTGAAATACAGCAAGCGCGGTGGCCAGCGGCCTGAGGTCAAAACACTGCGCGTGCTGGGCAATCAGCGCCTGACGTCCGGCGGACAGATCAAGCGCGCCAAGCCCAAACAAAAGTCGGTCAAGAAGGGCCGCCACGATTGAAGCCGATGAGGGTCACTGACGCGCCGCTGCGCAACATCATTTGCATGAAATGGGGCACCAAGTACGGCCCCGAATACGTCAACCGGCTTTATGCCATGGTGCGCCGGCACCTGAGCGGCGATTTCCGCATGGTCTGCCTGACAGATGACGCCCGCGGCATCCGCGCCGAGGTCGAATGTTTCCCGATTCCGCCACTGGACCTTCCGCCCGGCATTCCCGAGCGCGGCTGGACCAAGCTGGTTTCGTTCGCAGCCGACCTGCACGGCCTGAAGGGCACGGCGTTGTTTCTGGACGTGGACGTCGTGATCGTCGGCTCGCTGGATGCATTTTTCACGGAGCCTGGCGAGTTCCTCATCATTCATGATTACAAGCGCCCCTGGCGGGTGACCGGCAATTCGTCCGTCTATCGCTTCGAACTCGGCGCACACCCGGATGTGCTGGCGTATTTCCGTACCCATGTGGAGGAAGTTCGCGCGAAGTTTCGCAACGAGCAGGCCTACCTGTCAGATTTTCTGCACCGACAGGGCAAACTCAAGTACTGGCCTGCGGCATGGTGCCCGAGCTTCAAGTACCACGGGATTCCGGCCTGGCCCACCAACTATTGGAAGCCGCCATTTGTGCCACCTGGCGCGCGCATCGTGATCTTTCATGGCGAATGCAACCCGCCCGATGCACTGGCGGGACGCCGCAACCGCCGTTTCAGGTTCATCCAGCCCGCCCGCTGGGTCGCCGAACACTGGCAAGAATAGAACTACGG
>JAHFQI010000003.1:0-16126 GCA_023259355.1 Comamonadaceae bacterium | reverse complement strand
TTCGGCCTTGAGCTTTTCAGCGCCGCGTTTCGTAATTGGAATGGTGGCCATTTGTGTTTCTCCAAAAGGAAACCGCCGAGCGTTGCCGACCGGCGGTGTCTGTAGCAGCAGATTATGCCGCGAACCGGGGATTTAAGCCGCCAGTTGCGCGTGCATTTCCTGGACCGAAATCACGTCGAGATGGTCCATGTATTTCATGCCCTCGACGGCAGCTTCGGCGCCGGCGATGGTAGTGAACGTGGTCACACGGGCCAGCAGCGCCGAAGTGCGAATCTGGCGCGAATCGGCAATCGCGTTGCGCCGTTCTTCCACGGTATTGATCACCAGGACAATCTCGTTGTTCTTGATCATGTCCACGATATGAGGGCGTCCCTCGGTGACCTTGTTGACCGTTTTCACGGGCACACCGGCCGCAGCAATCGCCGCTGCGGTGCCCTTGGTCGCGACGAGCTCGAAACCCAGGTTGCTGAGTTGGCGCGCCACCTCGACAGCACGCGTTTTGTCACCATTCTTGACCGTCAGGAACACTTTTCCGGAAGACTCGCCAGCGGCGTTCAACGGCCTAGGGAGCTTGGTTCCCGCGCCGAGCTGGCTCTTCACAAACGCCTCACCGAAGGTTTTACCCACGCCCATCACCTCACCGGTGGACTTCATCTCGGGGCCAAGAATGGTGTCCACGCCGGGGAACTTCACGAACGGAAACACCGCTTCCTTGACGCTGAAGTAAGGCGGGGTCACTTCTTTGGTAATGCCCTGGGAGGCCAGTGACTGGCCGGCCATGCAGCGCGCAGCGACCTTCGCCAGCTGGATGCCGGTGGCCTTGGACACATAAGGCACTGTGCGCGAGGCGCGCGGGTTCACTTCCAGCACATAGATCACGTCCTGGCCGTCCACGTTCTGGATGGCGAACTGCACGTTCATCAAGCCCACGACGTTCAGCGCACCGGCCATGGCCGCAGACTGGCGCTTGAGTTCGGCCACGGTTTCCGCCGAAAGGCTGTAGGGCGGCAGCGAGCAGGCAGAGTCGCCGCTGTGCACGCCGGCTTGCTCGATGTGTTCCATCACGCCGCCGATGAAGGTCTTGCCTTCCGGGTCACGCAGGCAGTCCACATCGCACTCGATCGCGTCGTTCAGGAAGCGGTCCAGCAGCACCGGAGAGTCATTACTCACCTTGACGGCTTCGCGCATGTAGCGCTCGAGGTCGCGTTGCTCGTGCACGATTTCCATCGCGCGGCCACCCAGCACGTAGCTGGGGCGCACCACCAGGGGGTAACCCAGAGCGGATGCCTTTTCGAGGGCTTCAGCTTCGGTGCGGGCAGTCGCGTTGGGCGGCTGCTTCAGGTTCAACTCACGCAGCAGGGCCGAGAAGCGTTCGCGGTCTTCGGCCGCATCGATCATGTCCGGGCTGGTGCCGATGATGGGCACACCTTCGGCTTCGAGGCCGAGTGCGAGTTTCAAAGGCGTCTGGCCGCCATACTGCACGATCACCCCAAGCGGTTTTTCCTTGTCCACGATTTCCAGCACGTCTTCCAGCGTCAGCGGCTCGAAATACAGGCGGTCGGAGGTGTCGTAGTCGGTGGACACGGTCTCGGGGTTGCAGTTGACCATGATGGTCTCGTAGCCGTCCTCGCGCATGGCGAGCGCGGCATGGACGCAACAGTAATCGAACTCGATACCCTGGCCGATCCGGTTCGGGCCGCCACCCAGCACCATGATTTTTTTCTTGTTCGTCGGCTCGGCCTCGCACTCGTCCTCATAGGTCGAGTACATGTAGGCGGTGTTGGTGGCAAATTCGGCGGCGCAGGTGTCCACGCGCTTGTAGACCGGGCGCACATTCATCGCGCGGCGGGCTTCACGCACGGCTTTTTCGGTGGTCTTGAGCAGCTTGGCCAGACGCCGGTCCGAAAAGCCCTTTTTCTTGAGCGCACGCAGGGTCACAGCATCCAGCGTGGCCAGAGCCCCCTCGCCCGTCCCCGCGGCCAATTTGTCGAGATCCAGTTCGATCTTGACGATTTCCTCGATCTGCACGAGGAACCACTTGTCAATCTTGGTCAAGTCATGCACTTCGTCGAGCGACATACCCTGGGCAAATGCGTCGCCCACGTACCAGATGCGCTCAGGACCAGGCTCGCCAAGTTCCTTTTCAAGCACCTCGCGGTCCTGGGTTTTCTCGTTCATGCCGTCCACGCCGACCTCCAGCCCGCGCAGGGCCTTTTGGAACGACTCCTGGAAGGTGCGGCCCATGGCCATCACTTCGCCCACGCTCTTCATTTGCGTGGTCAGACGGCTGTCGGCCGTCGGGAACTTTTCAAACGCAAAACGAGGGATCTTGGTCACCACATAGTCGATGCTGGGCTCAAAACTCGCCGGGGTGGCACCACCGGTGATCTCGTTGCGCAATTCATCAAGCGTGTAGCCCACGGCCAGCTTGGCCGCCACCTTCGCAATCGGAAAACCCGTGGCCTTGGACGCGAGCGCCGAGGAACGCGACACGCGGGGGTTCATCTCGATCACGATCATGCGGCCGTCCTTCGGATTCACCGAGAACTGCACGTTGGAGCCGCCCGTATCCACACCAATTTCACGCAGCACTGCCAAGCTGGCATTGCGCATGATCTGGTATTCCTTGTCAGTCAGCGTCTGGGCCGGTGCCACGGTGATCGAGTCGCCGGTGTGCACACCCATCGGATCCAGGTTTTCGATCGAGCAGATGATGATGCAGTTGTCCGCCTTGTCGCGCACCACCTCCATCTCGTACTCTTTCCAGCCGAGCAGCGACTCTTCAATCAGCAACTCGTTGGTCGGCGAGGCTTCGAGGCCGCGCTTGCAGATCACCTCGAACTCTTCGGAGTTGTAGGCAATGCCACCGCCCGTGCCGCCCAGCGTGAAACTGGGGCGGATCACGGTCGGGAAGCCCAGGGTCTTTTGGACAGCCCAGGCTTCTTCCATGCTGTGGGCGATGCCCGAGCGCGCTGAGCCCAGGCCAATTTTGGTCATGGCATCTTTGAACTTCAGGCGGTCTTCGGCCTTGTCGATCGCCTCGGGCGTGGCACCGATCAGCTCGACTTTGTATTTTTCCAGCACGCCGTGGTGCCACAAGTCCAGCGCACAGTTCAGTGCGGTCTGGCCGCCCATGGTGGGCAAGATGGCGTCGGGGCGCTCTTTGGCGATGATTTTTTCAACCGTTTGCCAGGTGATGGGCTCGATGTAGGTCACGTCCGCCGTGGCCGGATCGGTCATGATCGTGGCGGGGTTGCTGTTGATCAGGATGACCTTGTAGCCCTCTTCGCGCAACGCTTTGCAGGCCTGCACGCCGGAGTAGTCGAACTCGCAGGCCTGGCCGATGATGATCGGGCCGGCGCCAATGATGAGGATGGATTTGAGGTCTGTGCGCTTAGGCATTGTGATTCTCCTGAGCCTTTTCCATCAGCGCGGTAAAGCGGTCGAAAAGATAAGCAATATCGTGCGGGCCGGGCGACGCTTCCGGATGGCCCTGGAAGCAGAATGCCGGCTTGTCGGTGCGTGCAAGGCCCTGCAAAGTGCCATCGAACAACGACACGTGCGTGGCGCGCAGGTTGGACGGCAAATTCTTTTCATCGACCGCAAAGCCGTGGTTCTGGCTGGTGATGCTGACGCGGCCGGTATCGAGATCCTTCACCGGATGGTTCGCACCATGGTGGCCGAACTTCATCTTGAACGTCTTCGCGCCGGAAGCCAGCGCCATGATCTGGTGACCCAGGCAGATCCCGAAGGTGGGAATGCCGGTGTCGATCAAGGTGCGGACTGCTTCGACGGCGTAGGTGCAAGGCTCGGGGTCGCCGGGGCCATTGGAGAGAAACAGGCCATCGGGCTTGAGCCGCAGAACGTCGGCTGCGGGCGTCTGGGCTGGCACCACAGTGACCCGGCAGCCGCGCTCACTCAGCATGCGAAGGATGTTTTTCTTGACGCCGAAATCATAGGCAACAACATGGAATTTCGGCGCGACCTGCTTGCCATAGCCCGTGCCAAGCACCCACTCGGTCTGCGACCAGTCATAGGGTAAGGTCGTGCTGACCACTTTGGCCAGATCCAGGCCCGCCATGCTCGGCGCGCCTTGGGCGGCTGCGACAGCCTTGTCGATCAGGGCCTGCGTGACGGCTTCTCCAGCCGCGAGACCCACGATGGCACCGTTCTGCGCGCCCTTGGTCCGCAACAGGCGGGTGAGTTTGCGGGTATCGATGTTGGCGATAGCGACCGTTTTTTCGCTCACCAGGTATTCCGACAGCGTCTGGGTCAGGCGAAAGTTGCTGGCCAGCAGCGGCAGATCCTTGATGACGAGGCCTGCGGCATGGACTTTGTCGGCTTCGATGTCCTCGGTGTTGACGCCGTAGTTGCCGATATGCGGGTACGTGAGCGTCACGATCTGCTGGCAATAGCTCGGGTCGGTGAGGATTTCCTGGTAGCCGGTGATGGCGGTGTTGAACACCACTTCGCCGACGGTGGTGCCGGTGGCACCGATCGAATTGCCGATAAAGACCGTGCCGTCTGCGAGCGCCAGGATGGCGGGCGGGAAAGTTCCCTGTAGAGACAAAAGCACTGGGTTCTCCGGATGGTTGCGGGTACGCCCAAACGCGCTCAAGACCTGACTCTTGATGGCTGCTTTTGTGGGATATGGGCTAAGGCTGCGGCTTGAGCGTACGGTTGATGCGGGAAAGCCTCTTATTATAGCCGGGGAAACCCTGAACTGACCCCGGGCTGACGGCCAATCGCAGAGGTGCCGCCGCCCCTGCCGCGAACCCAGTCAACCCGACCGATAGGCCACGACCGCACTGGTGTGAAGGCAAATGGCCGCCGCCGCCGCCACATTGAGCGACTCCTCTCCGCCGGGCTGGGCGATACGCACGGACACAGACGCCCGCGCGGCAAGCGCCTCGCCAACGCCCTGCCCTTCGTGGCCCAGGACCCAGGCGCAGGGGAACGGCGGTGCCTGCTCGTGTAAAAAGTCGCCATGGTGCGAACTGGTCACGACCAAGGGCACCGTCAGTGCGTCCAGGACGTCTGGCTCGACGCCTTCGATCAGTTGCAGCCCGAAGTGGGCCCCCATGCCAGCGCGCAGGACTTTCGGACTCCACAATGCGGCTGTCCCTTTGAGTGCAACCACCTGCCGGAAGCCGAATGCGCCGGCGCTGCGCAAAATGGACCCGACATTGCCGGCATCCTGCACGCGGTCCAGAATGACGGATGCGATGCCAGGCAGCAGCGCGGGAGCGACAGGCACCTCCAGCACAAAGCCCATGGCCGCGGGTGACTCCAACCCGCTGATCCCAGCGAAAAGTCCGTCTGAGACGATGATATTCCTGGCCGAAAAATGCGCCCACTCAGCGCCCGTTTCCGCCCAGAAAGTCGCCGAAAAAACGGCGGCAACCGGCTTCAGCCCGCGAGTCAGTGCGGCGCGGCACAAGTGGTCACCTTCGAGCCAGACCTGCCCTTGCTTTCGATACGCCGTGGTCTCCTGCGACAGGCGGCGCAAGTCCTTGACAAACGCATTGTCACGAGAACTGATGAACACGGGCTCCGGGGCATTCATCACAAGACCCTCGCCACCGGCGAAAACGAGCGGCGGTGCTGCGGGCAGGCGCCGTGCTCGCGCAGTGCCGCAAGGTGCTCCACCGTGCCATAACCCTTGTGCCCGGCAAAGCCGTACAAGGGGTATTGCTCATGGTATTGCACGCACCAGCGATCCCGGTGCACCTTGGCCAGAATCGATGCCGCCGAGATGGCGGGCACCTTGTCGTCTCCTTTGACGATGGCTTCAGCCAGCATGTCCAGCCTGGGCAGGCGGTTGCCATCCACCAGCACCTTGGCGGGCTTGAGCCGAAGCCCCTCGACAGCACGCTGCATGGCGAGCATCGTGGCCTGCAGGATATTGAGCGTGTCGATTTCCTCCACGCTGGCCTCTGCAATTGAAAAGCACAGGGCCCTGGCGCGGATTTCGTCGTAGAGCTTCTCGCGTTTCGCCAGCGTCAATTTCTTGGAATCAGCCAACCCCCTGATCGGATTCAATTCGTCCAGAATCACGGCCGCGGCCACCACCGGCCCGGCCAGCGGCCCACGGCCCGCTTCATCCACGCCTGCGATCAGCCCGGGACCATCCCAGACCAGGGCCGCCTGCTCAGCTTGCAAGAATTTTTTCGATCGCATCGGTTGCCAGTTGTGCCGTGTCTCGCCGCAGCTCATGGTGCAGCGAGGTAAATCGTTGTTGCAAAGTCTTGATTTTCTCAGGCGCGTCCAACCAGGCCAGCAGCTCGCGCGCCATGCGTTCGGGCTTGGCCGCCTCCTGCAGAAGTTCGGGCGCAACGAACTCGTTGCAGAGAATGTTGGGCAAACCTACCCAGGGCTGCAGCTTCTTGCGTCGCATGATCTGCCACGACAGCCAGTTCATGCTATAGGCAATGACCATGGGCCGCTTGAACAGCGCGGCTTCGAGTGTGGCCGTGCCACTGGCGATCAGCGTCACATCGCAGGCGGCCAGCACCGCGTGCGACTGGCCGTTGACCACCATCAGGCTGTCACCAAGCCCACTGGCGCGTGCCGCAGCGTCGATCATGGGGCGCAGGGCTGGAATGGCAGGCAGGACAAAGCGGATTTCGGGCCGCTCCCGCCGCAAGAGAACCGCAGCCGCCAAAAAACCCGCCGCCAGGTACCTGACTTCAGACTCGCGGCTTCCCGGCAAAATGGCGACCACCGTGTCATCCGGCGACAGACCCAGCGCCGTCCGGGCGGCGGCACGGTCGGGCACCAAAGGGATCACATTCGCCAAGGGGTGGCCAACGTAAGTGGCAGGAATACCGTGGCGAGCCAACAGCGCGGGTTCAAACGGAAAAATACACAGCACATGGTCGGCGCTCTGGCGGATCTTTTCCACCCGTTCGGCGCGCCAAGCCCAGATCGACGGACAAACAAAATGAACGGTCTTAATGCCCCGGCTTTTCAGTGCCGCTTCCAGGTCCAGATTGAAGTCCGGCGCATCGACGCCGATGAACACGTCAGGTCGCTGCGTGAGCAGGCGAACCTTGAGCTGCTCACGGATACCCACGATCTCCCGATAGTGCCGCAAGACCTCCACATAGCCTCGCACCGCGAGCTTGTCGCTCGGCCACCAGGCGTCAAAACCACGCCGCGCCATTTGCGGGCCACCGATACCATGCGCTGAAAGCGATGGCCATCGGGCGCACAGGCCATCCATGAGCAGCCCGGCGAGCAAGTCGCCGGAAGTCTCTCCGGCCACCATGGCGAACGTGGGTGACGACATGAATTGTTGGGCGGGACTGTTCAAAGGGTCGGCGTCCGTCAACCCGCCAGGGCCAACAGGTGCGTCTTTACCTGACGATGCCGCGCTGGGGCGAGGTTTGGGACAGGAAGGACAGCATGAGCTGTACATCGGCTGCCGCCTCCGGAAATTTTTCCGTCAGTCCGGCAATCGACCCGCGGGCCTGTTCCAGTGTCAGATCGTCGCGGTACAGCGCCTTGTGCATCGCCTTCACGGCGGAGATGCGCTCGGGAGAAAAACCGCGGCGGCGCAGGCCTTCGTAGTTCATTGAACGCGCACCGGCGGGCTGGCCCTGGCACATCACGAACGGTGGCAAATCGGCAAACAGCAGCGAGCACATGGCCGTCATTGCATGCGCCCCGAGACGCACAAACTGATGCACGACGGTGAATCCACCCAGGATCACCCAATCGTCCACATGCACGTGGCCGGCCAGTTGCGAGTTGTTGGCGAAGATAGTGTGGTTCCCCACCACGCAATCGTGCGCAAGGTGCACGTAGGCCATGATCCAGTTGTCGTTGCCAATCCGCGTCACGCCGCCGCCGCCCGGCGAGCCGATGTTGAAGGTGCAGAATTCACGGACCGTATTGCGATCACCGATCACCAGCTCACAAGGCTCGTCCGCGTATTTTTTGTCCTGCGGAACAGCCCCCAGGGAATTGAACTGGAAGATCCGGTTGTTTTGGCCGATGGTGGTGTGCCCCTCGATCACGCAGTGCGCACCCACCGTGGTGCCCGCGCCGATCTTCACGTTGGGCCCAATGACGGTGTACGGCCCGACGGTGACCGAGGCGTCGATCTGCGCCGCCGGATCAATGATGGCCGAGGAGTGAATGTTCGCCATGTCGCTCGCGTCGATGTGGTCAGGCAATGGTGCGCATGGTGCACATAAGTTCGGCCTCGGTCGCAATTTCATCGCCCACCTTGGCACGTGCCTTGAACTTGAAAATGCCAGCTCGCATGCGATCCAGTTCCGCCTCCAGAATGAGCTGGTCACCCGGCTCCACAGGACGTTTGAAACGGGCGCCGTCGATACCAGCGAAGTAATAGACCGTCTTGTCATCGGGCGTCACGCCCAGCGTGTCAAAGGCCAACAGGGCCGCCGCCTGTGCCAGCGCTTCGAGCATCAACACCCCCGGCATCACGGGACGATGCGGAAAGTGGCCCGTGAAAAAGGGCTCGTTCATGGACACGTTCTTCAGCGCCTTGATGCGCTTGCCCTTTTCAAGCTCCAGCACCCGGTCCACCAGCAGGAAAGGGTAGCGATGAGGCAGCTGTTTGAGAATCTGGTGAATATCCATCATGATGAGCTTGTCCGTGTTCATTGATCTGCTGAGCGCGCTTTTTCCAGCGCCTTGAGACGTTCGCGCAAACTGTGAAGCTGCTTGAGCGTCGCTGCGTTTTTTTCCCACGCGGCATTGTCGTCGATAGGAAAGATGCCGGTGTACTGCCCCGGCCTCAGGATGGAGCGCGTCACGACCGATGCCGCCGACACATGCACGCCATCGGCCAACGTCAAGTGCCCCAACACGACCGCGCCGCCTCCCACGGTGCAATGCGCACCGATGGTGGCGCTTCCCGCCACGCCGACGCAGCCCGCCATGGCCGTATGGGCACCAATGTGCACGTTATGGCCGATCTGAATCAGGTTGTCGAGCTTCACGCCGTCTTCCAGGACAGTGTCCTGCAAGGCACCCCGGTCGATACAGGTGTTAGCGCCAATCTCGACATCATTGCCAATGCGTACCGCGCCGAGCTGCTCTATTTTTTCCCACCGGCCCTGGTCCGGTGCGAAACCGAAACCATCCGCGCCGATCACAACACCGGAGTGCAAAAGGCAGCGCTCGCCCACCACACAATCCTCGCCCACCGTCACGCGCGACCGGACGACCGTTCCGGCACCAATCCGGGCGCCACGCTCGATCACACACAACGCGCCAATGATCACCGACGGATCGACGTCAGCCGATGGATCGATCACAGCGCTGGGATGGATGCGCTGTGCCAACGGCCGTGAATGCTCGCGCTTCCAGAGCTGCGTCAGCCGCGCAAAATAAAGGTAGGGTTGGTCAGCCACAATGCACGCGCCGCGGGCACGGGCGGCATCGGCTTGCGATGGCCCCACGATGACGCAAGCGGCCACCGACGACGCAAGCTGCCGCTGGTACTTGGGATGACTGAGAAAGCTGAGTTGCGTGGCGTCCGCGGATTCAAGAGGCGCCAACCCGCTGATCAGCAGGGCCGGGTCGCCATGAAGCTCGCCGCCAAGACGTTCGGTGATGAAGCCTAAACGCAATGCCACACGTTGTCGGAGCAGCCGTGGCTTACTTGCCGTTGCCGGCGTTCAGTACCTTCAGCACTTTGTCGGTGATGTCGTGCTTGGGATTGATGTAGACGGCTTCCTGAAAAATCACATCGTACTTCTCGGCCTCGGCCACCTGCTTCACCACCCGGTTGGCGCGCTCCAGAACCTGCTGCAATTCTTCGTTCTTGCGGGCGTTAAGGTCTTCCTGAAATTCACGGCGCTTGCGCTGGAAATCGCGATCCTGCTCTACCAGCTGCTTCTGCCGTGAGTTGCGCTGGCTCTCCGAAAGTGTGGGGGCTTCACGCTCAAACTTGTCGGAGAGCGCCTTGATGGAATTTCCAAGATCGACCAGCTCTTTCTCACGCTTGGAGAACTCCTGCTCCAGCTTGCTTTGTGCAGCCTTGGCGCTGCTGGCTTCACGGAAGATGCGGTCCGTGTTGACAAAGCCGGCCTTGAACTCATCGGCATGGGCTGGCGCGAACAGTGCGGATGCGCCCAAGACCAGGGCCAGCCACTGAGTATGTCGAATGAAGTTCATTAGAAGGAAGACCCGATCTGAAATTGCAATTTCTGGATTCTATCGCCAGCGAACTTGCGAACCGGATTCGCGATCGCAAGGCGCAAGGGTCCCATTGGAGAAAGCCAGCTTATCCCTAAACCAACAGAGGCTCGAAGTTGACTCAAGTCCACTTTTTCAGCTTCACCATACACGTTGCCAATGTCCGTGAAACCAAACATGCGCAGGGTCTTGTCGTTGCCACCACCGGGGAATGGCGCGAGCAACTCTGCGTTGAGTGTCACCTTTTTCGGGCCACCGATGGACGAGCCCGTCACATCCCTTGGACCCAAGGTTGACTGCTCAAACCCGCGAACAGAACCCTGTCCCCCCGAGTAAAAGTTCTTGAAAACCGGGAAAGGGCGGCCCCCCAAGCCCTTCCCCCAACCCAATTCGGAATTCAAGGCCAAGGTGAACTGCTTGTTGATTGGCAGAAATTGCTGGTACTGGTAGTTGGCCTTGAGGTATCGGGCATCACCGGCAACACCCCACTCCGTATTGAGCCGCTGGTAACGCCCCTTGGTTGGCACCAAGGCACTGTCCCTGTCGTCCCGCGCCCATCCCACGGTCAACGGGACAGCAGAACTGGTATAGCCAAAACGGTCCGCATAGGCAAGATAAACGGCCGGAATGTTCGTCCCGGGCTTGATGGATGTCTGCTCCAGGCTACCGCCCATAAACACCGTGTCCGTTTCACTGAACGGCACACCAAAGCGCAGGCCCGCACCCGTTGTCGAAAGCTGGTAGTTGCCACTCGTGTTGGTGTACGGCTTTGAACTGCGGTGGTAGACGTCCATGATGCGCGAAATGCCATCCTGGGTGAAATAGGGTGTCACTGTGCTTAACACCAGCGTCCGATTGAACTTGCTGGTGTTGACTTCCACTCCCAGGTAGTTGCCTGAACCGAAGGCGTTTTCCTGCTTGATGCTGAAACTCAGCGCCAATCGCTCGGCACTCGAAAAGCCGGCGCCCAACTGGACACTGCCCGTGGGCTTCTCCGTTACCGCCACGTTCAGGTCCACTTGATCAACCGTCCCTGGCACTTCGGTTGTATCCACATTGACATCGGTGAAGTAGCCCAGTCGATCGACGCGGTCACGTGACAGCCGGATCTTGCTGCCGTCGTACCAAGAAGATTCCAACTGGCGGAATTCCCGGCGGATGACCTCGTCCCGGGTTCGGTCATTACCGCCAACGTTGATGCGGCGCACATACGCCCGGCGTGAAGGATCGGCTTGCAAGACAAATGCCACGCGGTTATTGGCGCGGTCAATCTCAGGCCGCGCTTCGACCTTCGCAAAGGCAAAACCGAAATTGCCAAAATTTTCCGTGAAAGCCTTCGTGGTCTGGGCAACGTCATCGGCGTTGTAGGGCTGACCCGGCTTGATGGTGACCAGCGTCTTGAACTCCTCCTCCTTGCCCAGGTAGTTGCCATCGAGCTTGACGCCAGACACCACAAACCGTTCACCCTCTGTCACGTTGACCGTGATGGAAATATCCTGTTTGTCCGGGGAAATGGCCACCTGCGTCGAATCGATCCGGAACTCCAGATAGCCACGGGAAAAATAATACGAGCGCAGCGTCTCGAGATCGGCATTGAGTTTGGCGCGCGAGTAGCGATCTGATTTGGTGTACCAGCTCAGCCAGCCACCCGTGTCCTGATCGAAAAGGCCGCGAAGGGTGGACTCGCCGAACGCCTTGTTGCCAACAATCCTGATTTCCTTGATCTTGGCAGGTTCCCCTTCAGTCACCGTAAAGGTCAGGTTGACCCGGTTCCTTTCAACGGGCGTGACTGTTGTCACCACCTCCGCACCATACAGACTGCGGTTGATGTACTGCCGCTTGAGCTCCTGCTCGGCGCGGTCGGTCAAGGCCTTGTCATAGGGCTTCCCCTCCGACAACCCGGCCTCCCGCAACGATTTTTGCAGTGCGTCCTTGTCGAACTCCTTGGCGCCGACGAAATCCACCACCGCCACGGTCGGCCGCTCCTCGACAATCACCACCAGCACGTCGCCGCTGACCTCAAGCCGCACGTCCTTGAACAACCCCAGCCCGAACAAGGTGCGAATGGCCGATGACCCTTTCTCATCGTTGTAGGTGTCTCCGATCCGGAATGGCAAAGAGGCAAAAATGGTTCCCGCTTCCACTCGCTGCAAGCCCTCGACCCGAATGTCCCGAACCGAAAAAGGATCAATGGCCCATGCCGCATTGGCAGCGAAAACCATGGCAACCACCGCTGAAACGGTGCGCAGGCGAAAGCAGTTATGTTGTTTTTTCATGAAAGAGTCTTTTGACGACACGGCGCCACAGCGCCGGTCCGGGAATCAGCCGAGGAGCCGGGTGACATCGTTGAACAGCGCGATGGACATCATGACCAACAGCAAGGCAACACCGCCGCGCTGCAGGCGCTCCATCCAGATGTCGGAAACGCTTTTACCGGTCACACCTTCCCAAAGATAATACATCAGGTGCCCTCCATCGAGGACTGGCAACGGCAGCAGGTTGAGCACCCCCAAGCTGACGCTGATGAGCGCGAGAAAAACCAGATATTGAGTGAACCCGAGGCTCGCCGACTTGCCCGCATAGTCGGCAATGGTGAGAGGCCCGCTGAGATTCTTGAGCGAAGCTTCGCCAATCACCATTCGCCCCATCATGCGCAGCGTCAGCAGCGAAACTTCCCAGGTGCGCGATACCCCTTTCGACAAGCCTTCCAGAGGGCCGAGCCGCACGGTCACCATGTCGGGTTGAGCGCCAACATAGGCCCCAATCCGTCCAATCAACTGGCCGCCGTCAACTTTGACTTCGGGCGTGACGGTCAGGACCACCAGCTGGCCTTCCCGCTCGACACGCCACAGACCGGAAACCGCTTGCTGCCCCTGAATTGACGAACGAATCAGCTGGCGCAATTGCTGCCCATCAACGACAGAGGTCTCTCCCACACGCATCACCAGGTCGCCGGTCCGCAAACCCGCCTTGGATGCCGGGCTGCCAGCCATGACCTCACCAATCACCGGCCGGGTCCAGGGGCCCGTGAGGCCAATCCGACGGAACAGCCGTGCATCGGCGTCACCCACCTGCATACCGGCCAGCGGCAAAATCACTTCATGCCCAGCACTGCCCGGTCGGGCAGCCACCGTCAGGGACACGTCCTGTCCATCGAGCGCACCGCGCGTCAACAGCCAACGAAGCGTTTCAAACGACGGCACGTCTTCAGGTTCCTGGCCAACGAACCCGGCGCGCTGGACCCACTCACCACCCCGAAGACCGGCTTTCTCGGCAATCGATCCCTCGACAGGACTGGCCAGCACCGCCTTCGGCTCTTGCACGCCACTCCAGTTGACCACTGAATACAGCAAAACGGCGAGCAACAGGTTGGCGATCGGGCCGGCGGCGACGATGGCGGCGCGGGCGCGCAAGGGCTGGCTGTTGAAGGCCAGATGCCGCTCCTCGGGCGCTACCGGCCCCTCGCGCTCGTCAAGCATCTTCACATACCCACCCAGCGGAAACGCGCCGATGACAAATTCGGTGACTTGCCCATGCCGCTGTTTCCGTGGTTGCCAACGCAGCAGCGGCCGGCCAAAACCCACCGAAAACCGCAGCACCTTGACACCGCAGGCCACGGCCACGCGGTAATGGCCGTATTCATGAACCGCGATCAACAGGCCCAGCGCCACCACAAATGCAAACACGGTCAGCATGTCAGTCCTTGATGGGTTTCAGCGCGCCATGCGGGCGACGGACGTATTCGCGGCCTCGCGGGCATGGGCGTCCAGCGCAAGAAGATCGTCCAGCGACGCAGGCGGTGAACAGGTCACATTGGCCAGCGTTTCCACATTGACATGGTGGATCTGGTCAAAGCGAATGCGCCGGTCCAGGAAGGCCGCCACGGCCACTTCGTTGGCTGCGTTCAGAACCGCACAGGCTCCTGCGGGCCCGCGCAAAGCCACCCAGGCCAGCTGCAGGCCGGCAAAGCGCTCCGAGTGGTCATGGCTGTCCAGCGCCTCGAAAGTCATCGCCGGCAGCGCCCTGAAATTCAGGGCTGCCGCACCGGAAGCAATTCGCTCAGGCCACGACAGCCCGTAGGCGATCGGCCCCCGCATGTCGGGGGTACCCAATTGCGCCACCACCGAATGGTCGTGGTACTGCACCATGGAGTGAATGATGCTTTGCGGATGAATCACCACCTCCAGTTGATCTGGCGAAACGCCAAACAGGTAGCGTGCCTCGATCACTTCGAGCGCCTTGTTCATCATGGTGGCTGAATCCACCGAAATCTTGCGGCCCATCACCCAGTTCGGGTGGGCACAGGCTTCCTCGGGCGTGACATCCCGCAGCGTGGCAACGTCGCGCTCACGGAATGGCCCGCCCGATGCCGTCAGGATGATCTTGTCAATGCGCTGCGCCCAGGTGGCGGGGTCCTCGGGCAAGGACTGGAAAATGGCGGAATGCTCACTGTCGATGGGCAGCAGCGTGGCGCCGCCCTGCTTGACAGCGTCAAGGAAGACCTCGCCCCCCACCACGAGCGCCTCCTTGTTGGCCAGCAGCAATCGCTTGCCCGCGCGGGCGGCCGCCAGGCAGGGGGCCAGTCCAGCCGCGCCCACAATGGCGGCCATCACGGTGTCCACCAGATCGCTTGAAGCGATCATTTCAATCGCGTCCGGCGACCACAGAACGTTGACATTCAGTCCATTTGACTTTGCTTTTTCGGCCAGAGCCCGCCCGTGAGGTTCGCTCGCCATCACGGCATATTGAGGCTGAAACCGCGCACACTGGGCGAGCATCAGATCCACCTGGGTCGCGGCACTGAGGGCAAAGACTTCAAACTTGTCCGGGTGGCGCGCCACCACATCCAGCGTGCTCGTGCCAATCGAGCCCGTGGATCCCAGAACCGTGATGCGTTGCTTCATGACCGGCCCAATGTGACCAGCATCATGGCCAGCGGCAATGTCGGCAAAAGCGCATCCACGCGGTCCAGCACACCGCCATGCCCCGGCAGCAGAGCGCTGCTGTCCTTGACACCGGCGCTCCGCTTGATCAGCGACTCGACCAGATCACCCACAACACTCATGGCCGCCATGAACAGCACGGCAATCAACAGCAGCCAGCCACCGTGAAGCGAAAGCCGTCCATAGAAGCTCGGCACGCCGGCCTGCAAGAAGCGATCGGCCCAGACCCAGACAAGCGCCAGCACGAGCACCCCCGCCATGCCGCCCCAAACACCTTCCCAACTCTTTCCCGGGCTGATGGCCGGCGCCAGCTTGCCATGGCTGAATTTGCCGCCGAATGCCCGGCCTGCAAAGTAGGCAAAAATGTCCGCGACCCACACCAGCAACAGCACGGACAACAGAAAATTGATACCGATCACCCTCGCCTGCGCCACGGCCAGCCAGGCCAGCCACAACGCCAGCAAACCGCCGATCACGCGCACGACTTGCGGAATGGCCGGCCAGCCCGCCACACCCCGGCGCAGCAGCCACGCGCCCCCCAGCACCCAGGAAGCCCCGGCAACACTCCAAAGCACCGGCATGGATTGATGCAGCCAGCCCATCCGCCAGCTGCCCACGCACAACACCACGCAAGCGCCGCCAACAAGCAGGGAGGGGATTGGCGCGCAGCCATTGAGTCGCCCCCACTCCCAGGCCCCTGCGGCAATGAGCACGAGGGCGACGAGCGCAAACGGCTCGGGTGAAGGGTAAAACAGTGCGGGCAGCAGGATGGCCAGCAGGATCAGGGCGGTGATGATGCGCTGCTTGAGCATGGAGCTTGTTTCAGGCAGCAACCTTGCTGCCGGGAGAGGATGCAATCTGCTCTGACGTCTGGCCAAACCGGCGTTCTCGCCGCCGGAAAGACGTGATCGCCTCGTCGAGCGCCGCTTCGTCGAAATCGGGCCAGAGGCGGTCGCTGAAATAGAGCTCGGAATAGGCCGCCTGCCATAGCAGGAAATTGCTGATGCGCT
>JAHFQI010000101.1 GCA_023259355.1 Comamonadaceae bacterium | reverse complement strand
TCGCCACGCCCGGGGTGTTGAACCCACGGCCGCAGGCCTGGCGTTGCGGGATCTGGCACGCCAGGCCCTTCATGTCCTGGACGACCTTCCGGTGCAGTTGCGGGACTTCGCCAGCGGGGTTCGGGGACAGGTGCGGGTCTTCGCCAACATTTCGGCCATTACCCAGTTTTTGCCCCAGGATTTGGCCGCGTTTGCTCAAGCACATCCCCAGGTTCGCATCCTGCTGGAGGAAAGCAACAGCCTGGCGACGGTACGCGCTGTGGCGGAGAACGCTGCCGACGTTGGCGTCTACACGGCATTTGCCCATGGCGACACCGTGCAGTCGCTGCCTTACCGTCGAGACCGGCTTTGCCTTGTCGTGCCGACGCAGCATCGTCTGGCGCGACGGCAACGTGTGGCTTTTGCCGAGTTGCTGGACGAAGCCTTCGTCGGCCTGCGCACGGGCAGCGCGATCAATTTGTTGCTGGCTGCGGAAGCGGCGCGGCTGGGGCGCTCGCTGCGGCTGGGCATCCAGGTGACAGGCTTCGACGCGCTATGCCTGATGGTGGCCCAAGGCTTTGGCATTGGCGTGGCGCCGGAGGGTGTGTTTCAACTCTATGCCGCAGCCTTGGACATCTGCAAAGTGACGTTGAAGGACGACTGGGCCGAGCGTGAACTGCGCTTGGCGGTGCGAAGCCTCGATCACTTGCCAGCTGCGGCACGGCGGCTGGTCGAGCACCTGCAAGCCTGCGCAGCGCGCTGACCGTCAGGTTCTCCGAGCCGACCAGCCATCGCGTCACGCGATGGCTGGGCAGCAGAATGTCGCTTCTCATGCGGGAAGGCAATCTCCAGAATGCGCAGACAAGTTCAATTCTCTGGAGACTCCATGTCCGTTCCCTGCGCAATCCGCCGTTGTGCCCTGGCCGCACTGCTTTCCGTCGCCGCAGCAGGGCCTGCACTTGCGCAGACGTGGCCAGAGAAGCCCATCCGCATCGTTGTGGGATTTGCAGCGGGCGGGTTCACAGACGTATTGGCTCGACTGGTCGGCCAGAAACTGGCGGATCGACTGGGACAACCCGTGGTGGTGGAAAACAAGCCGGGTGCGGCCGGCACGCTCGGTGCCGATCTGGTCGCCAAGTCCAGGCCTGACGGCTACACGCTTCTGCTCGGGCACAGCAGTTCCAATGCCGTCGCACCCGCGCTGTACCCCAAGCTGCCCTACAACGTGGTGCGCGACTTCACGCCGATCGTCAGGATCGCGACGACGCCGCTGCTGCTGACGGTGAATGGGGCGCTGCCCGCACGCGACGTCAAGTCCTTTGTGGCGCTTGCCAAGAGCAAGCCTGATGGCCTGAGCTTTGCGTCTTCGGGCAATGGCACTTCTCAGCATCTGGCTGCTGCGCGCTTCATGCTCGCGACCAGGACGCAGATGACGCATGTGCCGTACAAGGGCAGTGGCGCAGCCATCGTGGATCTGCTCTCTGGCAATATTGATCTCAACTTCGAGAGCCCGCCCAACGTGCTGCCGCATCTGCAGACCGGCAAACTCAGGGCGCTGGCCGTCACCA
This sequence comes from Comamonadaceae bacterium, assembly GCA_023259355.1. Classification (GTDB taxonomy): domain Bacteria; phylum Pseudomonadota; class Gammaproteobacteria; order Burkholderiales; family Burkholderiaceae_C; genus JAHFQI01. The sequence continues at coordinate 13,829 of JAHFQI010000101.1, read as the reverse complement.
GTGCCACACGCTCGCCGCTGCTGCCTGACGTGCCGACCCTGGCCGAGGTCGGAGTGGCTAACGCCGAAATGCTTCAGTGGTTCGCGGTGCTGGGCCCGTCTGGCCTGCCGCAGCCCATCATCCAGAAGCTCAACAGCGAGATCAACGCCATCCTGAAGCGGCCCGATGTCGCAGAGAAGATTGCCTCCCAGGGCGGGGAGATCGTCGGCGGATCTGCAGAAGACTTCGCTGCCTTCCTGCCCAAGGACACGGCCGCCTGGGCGCGCCTGGTCAAGGACGCCAACATCCACGCGGATTGAACACTGCCATGACGCTCAAGACTTCCGACCTGTGCGACGCCTGCAATGAAGCGCTCGCCTGCGCGCTGCCCTTTCAAGGTTATGGCCAACGCCGTGCCTTCGCCGGCACGATCCGGACCATTCGGTGCTTTGAGGACATCGCGCTCATGCGCAGCGCCGTCAACCAGCCTGGCCACGGTCAGGTGCTGGTGATCGACGGCGGCGGTTCGCTGGCGCGCGCGCTCTTCGGCGATGTCATGGCCGACATCGCCTCGCGCAATGGCTGGGCCGGACTGGTGATCAACGGCGTGATCCGCGATTCGGTGGAAATCAATGGAATGGACATTGGCGTCAAGGCGCTGGGCACGGTGTCACGCCGCGGCGAGCGTACCGGCGCCGGCGAGGTGGACGTGCCCCTCCACTTTGGCGGCATCACTTTGACGCCGGGCCACCGTCTGGTGGCTGACGAGGATGGTGTCATCGTGCTGCCGGCCGGTGTGATGGAAGCCGACATCGCCGTTGAAGACGCCCTGGCGGCCACCGCGGCCTACGCCACCACCGCGGGTCAACCACGATGACGCAGCGCACCCTTTACCAGCGCATCGTCGATAGCCACACGGTGCGTACGCTGGGCAGCGGCGGGCAAGTTCTGCTGTATGTCGATCGTCAGGTGCTCAACGAGTACACCAGCCCCCAGGCTTTCGCCGCACTGCACGCCGCGGCGCGCACCGTCTGGCGTCCGGCCGCCTCGGTGGCCGTGGTGGACCACGTGAACCCCACCGTGCCTGAGCGAAATGCACGCACCATGGTGCTGGCGGATACGGATCGCGCGCGGCAGGTGAGTGCGCTGGCGGCGAACTGCAACCGGCACGGCATTGAACTTTTCGACATGCTGGACGCCCGTCAGGGCATCGAGCATGTGGTCGCCAGTGAGCAGGGTCTGGTGCTTCCCGGCATGGTGATCGCGGCTGGAGACAGCCACACCACGACGCACGGTGCGATGGGGGCGCTGGGCTTTGGCATCGGCAGCAGCGAGATCGAGCACCTGCTGGCCACGCAGACGCTGGTGTACAGCGTCATGCGCAACATGCGGGTGACGGTCCGCGGCCGGTTGGGCCCGGGCGTCACCGCAAAGGATCTGGTTCTGACGCTGATCAGGCAGATCGGTGCGGACGGCGCAAGCGGCCACGTCATCGAATACACCGGGGAGGCGATCTCGGCGTTGAGCGTCGAGGGGCGGCTGACGCTGTGCAACATGAGTGTGGAGGCTGCCGCGCGCGGCGCCATCGTGGCACCCGACGACACGCTGTTCGAGTACTTGCACGGCCGACCGCGCGTGCCCACGGGCGCGAAGTGGGATGCCGCAGTGACCGCCTGGCGCAGTCTGCGCAGCGACGCCGCCGCCGTGTTCGACACGGATGTTTGGCTGGATGCCTCGACCGTTGCACCCATGGTCACATGGGGCACCAGCCCGGACCAGGGCGTGACGATCGACGCCGTGATCCCCGATCCCGCTCAGGAAGCCGACGCCACGCGGCGACGCGGCATGGCCCGCGCGCTGGCGTACATGGATCTGCAGCCCGGCCAGCGCCTGGATGGGTTGCCGATCAGCCACGCCTTTATCGGCTCGTGCACCAATGGCCGACTCGACGACCTGCGCGACGCGGCCAGGGTGCTGCGCGGCCGCCACGTTGCACCCGGCGTGCGCGCGATGGTCGTGCCCGGTTCGACCTCTGTGCGCATGCAGGCTGAGGCCGAGGGCCTTGCACAGGTGTTCCGCGATGCGGGCTTCGAGTGGCGCCAGGCGGGCTGCTCCATGTGCGTGGCCATGAACGATGACCATCTTGATGCCGGAGACCGCTGCGCCTCCAGCACCAACCGCAACTTTGAAGGGCGGCAGGGCGCGGGTGCGCGCACGCATCTGATGAGCCCTGCGATGGTGGCCGCTGCCGCGCTCACCGGTGCCATCACGGATGTGCGCCGCCTGCTGCCGAACTGAGAGCTACTGCCATGGAACCCTTCATCTCCCTCACCGGCGTGGCAGCGGCGCTGCCGCAGGCGAACCTCGACACCGACCAGATCATGCCCAAGCAATTCCTCAAGGGCATCGACCGTCGGGGTCTGGGCGACGGCTTCCTGTTCGACCTGCGCTTCGAGGCGCCAGGTCGGCTGCGGCCGGATTTCGTCCTCAACCGCGCCCCGTGGAACCAGGCTGCCATATTGATCACAGGCCCGAACTTCGGCTGCGGTTCCAGCCGCGAGCATGCCGTATGGGGCCTGCGCGAACTGGGCCTGCGCTGCGTCATCGGCACCAGTTTTGGCGGCATCTTCGCAGACAACTGCACGCGCAACGGCGTCCCGGCGATCAGTCTGCCGGTCGAAGAGCTGGATCGCCTGGTCGCACTCGCGATCGATCCCAAGTGCTGCGAGATCATGGTGGATTTGGAGGCGCAGACGATCACGACGCCGGCCGATGACCGTGTCGTGCACTTCGATTTCGAGCCGCTGCGCCGGCACATGCTTCTTAACGGCCTGGATGCCGTCGGACTGACCCTGCAGCATGTCGGCGATATCCGGCGCTTCGAGCAGAAGCACCTCGAACAGAACCCCTGGCTGGCCTGATTCCATGCAGGCCCGGCTTGTCGGGTGCGAAGTTCAGGTCCGACCAGCGGCCGTGCTCCAGAACGCTTCAGCAGCGCGTCCGCCTGGACTCCGATCGCGGTAAAGCCGGATCTCCAGCGGAATATGCCAGTCGCTTCCGGCCGCCGCCACGAGCCGTCCCGCTGTGATGTCGTCTTCGACCAGCGTCTCGGGCAGCCAGGCCATTCCACGCCCATCCAGCGCCATGGTCCTCAACACCGACGCGAGGTGCGCCGTGAAAGCAACCCGCACCGGCAGAAGATCAAGCCGCTGGCCCACGACGGCGCGCACGATGCGACCCAGGCCGGATTCGTCCGGGTACTGAAGCACGGACACGACAGCACCGGATTGAGGCGCAAGGTGATGCAGCGGCTTGCCCTGCTCGTCGGGCAATGACACCGGAATCAACTGGTCGTTGCCGATCTGGACGGACAGGTAGGTATCGGCGTCCAGCACGCCGCGTGCCTGAACGTGAGCGTGACTCAGGACGAACTGCACCTTGCTTTGCAGCATCAGTGCCTCGCATCGCTGCAACACGTCAGACACCAGTTGCACCGGCCCGATCGTGGTGCGTGATTCGAGACTGCGCAGCCATCGTGGCAGAAAGGTGAACGACAGCGCGTGCGTGGCCGCAATACGCAAGGTCACCGCGTTGGCTTCGGCCACGACCCGTGCCTCCCCCGGCACGCGCGCAACCCTCACGATCAGTTCATCCGCGACACCGCGAAACCACTCGCCGACTTCCGTGAGCTTCGCCGGCTGCGTGCTCCGGTCGAACAGATCGGCGCCCAGCCATTCCTCAAGGGCACGAATGCGACGGCTGAAGGCGGGCTGCGTCATGTGGCGTTCTTCCGCTGCCCGCGAGAAGTTGCCTGTGGCCGCCAGGGCGCGGAAGTCGTCGAGCCAGAGGAAGTTCAACATCGGTGCTTCCAAAGCATTGAAGCAGAGAAAAAGAGCATTGGAGAAAAAAGTCGATAGCGCCGACCATTCAGGCTTCTCTCACACCTCAGGAGTCACCCCATGAAGATCGTCGAAATCCGTGAAAAGACCATCCCCATCAGTTCACCCATCCGCAACGCGTACATCGATTTTAGCAAGATGACCTTGAGCCTCGTGGCCGTCATCACCGACGTGATCCGCGACGGCAAACCGGTCGTTGGCTACGGGTTCAACTCGAACGGGCGATACGGGCAGGGCAAGCTCATGCGCGAGCGTTTCATCCCCCGCGTGCTGGAGGCGAGCCCCGAATCGCTGATGGACGACAGCGGCAAAAACCTCGACCCGCACAAGATCTGGAACACGATGTTCACCAACGAGAAGCCGGGCGGCCATGGCGAGCGCTCGGTGGCGATCGGCACCATCGACATGGCGGTGTGGGATGCGGTGGCCAAGATCGAAGGCAAGCCGCTGTTTCAACTGCTGGCCGACCGCTATGGCAACGGCCAACCCAACCGCAAGATCTTCGTCTACGCGGCCGGCGGTTACTACTACCCAGGCCAGGATCACAACAAGCTGAAAGACGAGATGCGCAGCTACATCGACCGTGGCTACACCGTGGTCAAGAAGAAGATTGGCGGCGCCTCGCTTGATGAAGACTTGCGCCGCATCGACTCGATCATGGAAGTGCTGCAGGACGGCCAGAAGCTGTGCGTGGACGCCAACGGCCGCTTCGACCTGGACACCGCGATCCAGTACGCCAAGGCTTTGTCCCAATACGACCTGTTCTGGTACGAGGAGCCGGGCGACCCTCTCGACTTCGAATTGCAGGCCACGCTGCGCAACTACTACAAGAACCCGATGGCGACCGGCGAAGACCTGTTCTCGATGCAGGACGCACGCAACCTGATCCGCTACGGCGGCATGCGCCCGGACCGCGATTGGCTGCAGTTCGACTGCGCCCTGAGCTACGGCCTGGTCGAGTACCTGCGCACGCTGGACATGCTGAAGGCCCATGGCTGGTCGCCCAGCCGCTGCATTCCGCACGGCGGCCATCAGATGTCCCTCAACATTGCGGCCGGCCTCGGGCTGGGTGGCAACGAGTCCTACCCGGACCTGTTCCAGCCGTTTGGCGGCTTCCCGGACGGCGTGAAAGTGCAGGACGGCTACGTGACGTTGCCGGACCTGCCAGGCATCGGCTTCGAAGGCAAGGCGGACCTTTACCGCGAAATGCAGGCCCTGTCGGCCTGAGCCGGCCGACCTGCAGCGAGACAAGCATGAAACTTTTGACACGCGTCATTGGCCTCTTCGGCATCGCCAGCACGGCCACGCTGGCCTGGGCGGACTTCCCGGACAAGCCCGTTACCTTGGTCGTTCCGTTCGCCGCCGGGGGGCCCAGCGACAAGATCGCACGGGATCTGGCCGACGCGCTTCGCAAGCCCCTTGGGCAGACCGTGATTGTCGACAACGCGGCCGGCGCGGGTGGCACGATCGGTTCGGCCAAGGTCGCGAGGGCGGTCCCGGACGGGTACACCTTGCTGGTGCACCACATCGGCATGGCGACCGCGCCGGCGCTGTACCGCAAGCTGAGCTACAAGGTGCCGGAGGACTTCGAGTTTCTGGGCCTGATCAATGAGGCGCCATCGGTCCTCATCGGCAAGCCGGGGCTGGAGGCCGGCAGCTTTGCGGACCTGCGCAAGTGGATCACGGCGAGCGGCGGCAAGGTGAACCTGGCCAATGCCGGCCTGGGTTCGGCTTCGCACCTGTGCGGCATGATGTTTCAGAGCGCGCTCAAGACCAACATGACGCCCGTTCCCTACAAAGGCACCGCGCCCGCCATGACCGACTTGATCGGCGGGCAAGTTGATCTGATGTGCGAGCAAGCCACCAATGCCGTGCCGCAGATCGAAGGCAAGAAGGTCAAGGTCTACGGCGTGACCAGCCTGCAGCGCTTGCAGATTCCCGCGTTGAAGGATGTGCCCACGCTGTCCGATGCCGGCCTGAAGGACTTCAATGTCCAGGTCTGGCACGGCCTGTACGCGCCACGCGGCACGCCGCCTGCCGTGATCGCCAAGCTGAACAGCGCATTGCGTGCCGCGCTCAAGGACCCCGAGCTCATCAGGCGCGAGGAGGCACTGGGCCTGACCGTGGTGAAAGACGACCGGCTTGACCCCGCGGGGCACAGGAAATTCGTCGAAGCCGAGAAGGCACGCTGGTCCAAGGTGATCAAGGAAGCCGGCGAGTACGCGGACTGATACGGTGGCGGCCGCCTATGTCGGCCGCAGGGTTGATGGCCTTGACCGCCGCGCAATGCGAACGGTATAAACATGGCCACTTGGAGGAGAACACCCATGACAATGCCCACCCGAATTCGCGCCGCGCGCAGCGTCGCCGTACTGGCCCTGTGCGCCGCATCCTGCATGGCCTGGGGACAGACCGTGAAAATCACGCCGCTGGGTTCGAACACCGGTGAACTGTGCGGCCGTGACCGCGCCATGGTCATCGAGGACCCCAGTGGCCTGCGCTTGCTGTACGACCCCGGCCAGACCCTCACGGGCGCCAACGATGCCCGCGTGGGCAAGATCGACGTGATCCTGGTCAGCCACGCCCATGGAGACCACATCGGCGACCGCACGCTCAAGGCCGTGGGCACGGGCGCCTGCGACAACGCCGAAACCGTCGCGAATTTCGCCACCATGGCCGGCGAAATCGCGGCGGCCAGGAACTCGGCCCTGGTGGTCATGCAGCAGATGGGACTTTTCCTGGGCCGCAAGATCGAGACCCTGCGCGGCAAACCCACAGGGGCTTGCCCTGAAAAAGCCGGCGAAGTGACGACGCCCCTGGCTGCCCCCTGCCTGGCCACCACGCACACCGGGGGCACGCGCAAGTTCAGGATGCCGAACGCCGCGAACGCCGTCGAAATCACCATGGTGACGGCCGCGCACGACAACACGATCCCGCGCGAACTGCTGCACGAAGGCACGCGCAAACTGCTGGACGCCGACAACATGAGCCTGACCCTGGGCCCGCCGAGCGGCTACGTGGTTCGATTCAGCAACGGCCTGGTGGCCTACCTCTCCGGGGACACCGGCATGCACGCCGAAATGAAATCGGTGGTGGGCGACTATTACAAGGCCAATCTGATGGTGCTGAACCTGGGCGCCACAGCCGTCACGATGCAGGAAGCGGCCCATATCGCCAACGATCTGGTGCGCCCCGCATCCGTCATCGCAACCCATGTGAACGAAACCGCGACGGTGAACGGCAAGCTGCGCCCCGGCAGCCGCACCGCCGAATTCACCGCCCTCGTGACGGCCCGCCCGGTCTACCCGGCGATCTCGGGCAAGACCCTGGAGTTCAATGGGGCGGGTGCGTGTGTGGCGGGGTGTGATTGAGCGCGGCTCTCCGGTATCACTCGACCTTTGCTCCTGACACCCGCACCAGTTCGGCGGCATCCGGCATCTGCTTCTTCACAAAGGTCCAGAACGCATCAGGCGACCCGGGCTTGGCAGGAAAGGCGCCCTGCTCGATGAACTGCTTCTGCACTTCGGGCTTGGTCAGGGCCTTGTTCAACGCTGCATTGAGCGTGTCCAGCACGGGGCGCGGCGTGCCGGCAGGGGCCACCAAGCCATACCAGTTGTCCGTATAGAAACCCTTCACGCCGGCCTGCTCGAAGGTGGGCACATCCGGCAGGGCGGGGTGCCGCTCGCGGGCGGCGACGGCGAGCGGGCGTAGCTTGCCGGAGCGGATGAACGGGAGCGGCCCCGTGGTGATGATCATGTCCACCCGGCCGGCCATCAGGTCGGTCATTGCGGGAGCCGCACCCTTGAAAGGAATGTGGGGGATATCGACGTCGGCCAGTTTCTTGAACATCGCACCCGCGAGGTGCTGGGACGAGCCAATGCCGGCGGACGCGTAATTGAGCTTCCCGGGCTGCGCCTTGGCTGCTTCGATCAGATCACGCACGGACTTGAACGGCGAATCGACCGGCACCAGCAGCGTTCCCGGCGACGTGTTGATCATCCCGATGGGCGCGAAGTCTTCGACCGGCTTGTAGGGAAGCTTGGAAAAGAGGGCTGAATTGAAGCCATGCGAGGCTGAAGTCGCGAGCATGATCGTGTAGCCGTCCGGCTTGGCCCTTGCGACCAGTTCGGAGCCGATGTTGCTGCCTGCTCCAGCACGATTTTCGACCACCACCGACTGACCGAGGACGCCTGCCATTTCGTTGGCCACCAGTCGCGCCACGGCATCGGCGGAGCCGCCGGCTGTCCAGCCCACGACCAGCGTGATGGGCCGCTCCGGGAATCTCCCCTGCGCAAAGGCAGGGTCGTGGAGCGCTGCGAGTCCGGCCAAGGCCAGGCAGACCTGTCGGCGACGGGGGATGAAGTTGGAAAACATGGTGTCTCTCTCCTGGAAAAGTCAAATGGTGGGGGTGACGCTGACTCGGCAGGGTCAGCGCTTTCGTCCGTCTGCCACGACGCAGCCGGGCGGAAGGGGGCGGTCGTCCAGCGCCGAGATGACGCATTGGGCGGCCAGCATGTTGGCGCGGGCGAGGCCTTCGTGGCTGGATCCCCCTGTGTGCTGGGTGCACACGACGTTGGGCAAGGCCAGCAACTCTCGCGTGAGGCCTTCCAGCGACGGATCCCGTTCGGAGCCGAGCACATCCAGGCCCGCACCCGCCAGCTTCCCCGCCTTCAGCGCCGCCAGCAGTGCGGCATCGTCCACCAGTTCGCCGCGGGCCGTGTTCACGAGGACGGCCCCGGACTTCATGCTCGCGATCGTCCTGGCGTTGATCAGATGCCGCGTGCCATCGCTCAGCGGGGCGTGCAGGCTGAGGAAGTCGCTTTGCCCCAAAACCTCATCGAGCGTGGTCAGTTCGACCCCCGCCTCGCGCGCCACGCCGGCGTCCGCATAAGGGTCGTACGCGATCAGGCGCACGTCGAATCCTTGCAGGCGCCGTGCCACGAGCCGGGCGATCCGGCCCAGTCCGACCAGGCCGACGGTCTTGCCGAACAGCTCGTTGCCGACGACCACGGCCTTGATACCCGTCTCCATGCGACGGTGCGACTCGAAGAAACGTTTGCCGACCGCGAGCATCAGGCCCACCGTGTGGTCGGCCACCGTCGGCTCGTTGCAGCCGGGCGTGATGGTCAGGACGCGTCCCAGGTCCTTCACGGCCTCGGCATCCACAGTGTCATAGCCGACGCCGCGCCGGGCCAGAATCTGCAGCCGCGGGTAGCGTTCGAGTACCGCCCTTGAGACCGGCGGAATCCCCATGATCCACGCGCCGCACCGCTCCAGCGCTGCGTGCATGCTTTCGGTGATCGACGAATCGACGCCGTCGAACGCAACGCCGCCTGTGTGTACGGCGAAGCCACGGGCGCGCAGTGCTTCGATGGCCTGGGCGTCGAAGAACCGCGCGGTGACCAGCACCTCCCGGCCTGCACTCACAGGGACTCTCCCGCCGCCAGCATGCCGGCCGAACGCAGGGCATCCGTCACCCAGGCGTTCATCACGGTTCCTTCGGACAGCGCCTTGAGAAACTGCTGTTCCATGTCGAGCTTGGCCTGCACGGCGGCGACGACTTCCTCGACCTTTTCCTGCGGCACCGCCACCACGCCATCGGCGTCCCCAACGATGAGGTCGCCGGGGTTCACGGCGACACCGCCCACCGACACGGGCCAGTTCACCTTGCCGCCGATCGCCTTGGTGGGGCCGTTCGGATTCGCACCCGCGGCGAACACGGGAAAGCCGCTGGCGCAGGTTTCCTCGATGTCGCGGACGGCGCCGTCGATGACGAACGCCGCCACGCCGGCTGCGCGCGCCTGGCTCACCATCAGGAACCCGGTGAGCGCGCCGCCGAGGTAGCCGCCGCCGTCGACGACGATCACGTCACCTGGCTTGGCCAGCGCGAGCGCGGCGTGGATCATCAGGTTGTCACCCGGCCGGACCTCCACCGTCAGGGCGGGGCCGGCAAACTTCATGGACCTGGAAAGGCCTTGGATCCTGCCGTTCAAGGCCCCACGCCGGCCGGCAACGTCGGCGATAAGCGAGGAGCCATATGGCGCCGCACGTGAGACGAGGGCCGGAGCGACGCGGGTGATTTCCTTGCGGACGGGTTTGGGATTTGTGGTCATGGGGAAGGGCGGCCAGGGGATGGCCACCGGTGGGTTGAGCTTCGCCTGCTCTCGCGGGGCGGTACTAAGGGTGGAGCCATCTTCGAGCGCGTTCGACGATGGGGCGGTCGATCATGCGGCCGTCCAGGGTCACGGCACCGAGGCCTTGGGCACGCGCTTTTTCGTCCGCCGCCAGCACTTTCCGGGCCCAGGCGAGTTCCTGCTCCGCCGGGCCGAAGCCGGCGTTGGCCACGGCGACCTGGCGTGGGTGGACGCAGACGGTGCCGCTGAAGCCGATGCTGCGGGCCAGATTCACCCCTTCGGCAAAGGACGCCATGTCCTCGATTTCGGCGACGCTTCCGGGCAAACCCCAGCAGGCCAGACGGAACGCGCGTGCGCAGGTCGTCACGGCCTGTGCGGCCCACAGCAGCGACTGCGGCTGCGGTTGCACCCCCATTTCGGCGGCGTAGTCTTCCGCCCCGAAGCCGAGCGCGCAAACGCTGGGGTGCGCTGTGGCGATGCTCTCCGCGCGAACGACGCCCAACGCCGTTTCGATCAAACTGGCGATGGGGATGGGCTTCGCATTCGGCCCTTGCCGGGTCGCCAGCAACCCTGCCAGCTCCAGCACCTGCGAAGCGGACTCCACCTTGGGCAGCAGAATCCCCTGAAGCAGTGTCAGAGGCAGCGCTTCGATGTCGGCGCGCAGGAGATCCAGGGGCGCATTGACGCGAACCAGGACGGGCGCCTGGGCGGCCAACTGCTCGATCGCCTGTCGGGCCATCCGGCGGGCCTCGGACTTGCGCTCGAGCGGCACCGCGTCTTCCAGGTCGATGATCAAGGCATCCGCGCCGCGTTGCGCCGCCTTTGCAAGCAAGTGCGGGGATGTCGCAGGCACGAACAGCAGGGAACGCGCGTTGCTCAGTGGCATCGGATCGCTCCGCGGCTGGACATCGCTTCCATCTCGGCCTCCCTGACTCCAGCTTCCCGAAGCAGTTCAGCCGTGTGTTCGCCGATGCGCGGAGCGACACGCCGGACCGCACCGGGCGTGCGGCTGAGGCGGGGCGTGATGTTGTGCATCACCGTGCGGTCAGCGTCGTCGGCAGCGATATAGCACTCGCGACCGGCGACATGCGCGTCGGCTAACAGCTGGCCTGCGTGATAGATGGGGCCCACCGTGACGCCTCTGGAACGGAACAAGGCCAGACAGTCGGCTTGATCCATCTCCGAGATGGCCTCCGCGATCATCCCGTCCAGCTCCTGGTCGTTCGCAAGCCGGGCCGCGTTGGTGGCGAAGCGTGCATCGCTCACGAGCGCCCCTTTCCCGATCGCTTCCAGCACGCGCCGGGCCATGGTGTCTGTGGAGCCGGACATGGCCACCCACCGGCCATCCCTGCAGCGATAGACCCCCCTGGGCGATGCGATCTTCACGGAGGGCTCCGGGATACGGCCCGTGGCGGCATAGGCCGTCACATCCGGTCCCATGATCGCAAGCATCGGCTCCAGCAGGGACAGATCGACCACCTGACCTGGGCCGCCGTTGACCTCCACTTCGCGCAAAGCTGCGAGCGTGGCGAAAGCCCCGGTCAGGCCGGCCACCATATCGGCCAGGGCCATGTTGGGCAGCCGTGGCACCCCGTCCGTGGCGTGCTTGTAGGCGAAACCACAGAACCCTTCGAGCAGGCTGCCGAACCCCGGCAGGTCGCGATAGGGTCCGCTTTGCCCCCAGCCGGACACGCGCACGACGACGAGCCTGGGGTTGGTCGCATGCAAAGTGGCCGGCGCCAGGCCCATGGCCTCCAGCGTTCCGGGACGGAAACTTTCGATCAACACCTGCGCGGAGGCGAGAAGCCCGCGGAGGACTTCCATCGCCTGTGCGTCTCGCAAGTCCATCGCCAGGCTGCGCTTGTTGCGGCCATACACACGCCACCAGGCGTCCAGTCCCTCACCGTCACCGGTGTCTTCACGCCAGTGGCGTAACGTGTCGCCGTCTCGTGGCGACTCGATCTTGATCACATCAGCGCCGAAGTCAGCCAACTGGAGCGAGAGCATGTTGCCGGCGACGAGGCGCGACAGGTCGATCACGCGGACACCATGGAGCGCTCCTGGTAGAGCGGTACCGTTCGCAGGATGCGGCATGGGCCGGGGAGGCATGAGCGGTGGCAAGGTCATTCCGTGTTCAGAGCCGGTTGGTAAACCCGGCAGGGCCGGAGAAAGTGGTCGCAATGGCCTGGCTGTGGGCAGCCCAATGCATGGGAAGTCTTCATAATGTTTTGATCTTAATGAAAAATACTTGTCATGGCAAACAGTGCGTTAGCAAATAAAAGTGGGGCAGCACCTCGCAAAGCCCTGCGTCGTGCTTCGCTGGCTCAGGTGTCCGCACATTCGCCGGAGGCGCTGATCACCTACCGTGTCTCGGTGCTCGCGCAGGTGCTCTCCCGGCTCGTGGATGCGTCCGTGCAAGAGGTGCTGGGGCTCACGAGCCGTCAGTGGCGGGTGCTTGTGATCCTGAATCGGCTGGGCACCTCCCCGTCGGGAGAGGTCGCACGCATGGCGAACTTCGACAACAGCCAGGTCAGCCGTGTGGCATTCGAGCTTGCGGAGAAGGGATTGATCACGCAGGGCAGCGATCCGGTGGACCGCCGCAAGCAAATTCTTTCTCTCACGCCGGCGGGCATCGATCATTTGAGAAGCGGCCTTCCAGACTCGCTGGAGCGGGAGGCACGGCTGCGCTCACGCTTGAGTTCAGCCGAGTACGCCGCCTTCATCCGAGCCCTGGATGTCCTCGAGGATGAGGCGGAGAAGCTCTTGGGTGAGATCCGGTCCGGAAAGTGACAGGTCGTGTTTGCGGGGCTGATCCGCCTCCCGTGCCTTGAGCCTGGCGATTCGCCCCCCATGGAGTTGCACATGAATAAAGTGGCTGATCCATCTTCCCCAGCCGACTGCATCCGCGAGGGCTACCAGCCCGGCTGCATCGGTGATGTGGCCAGCCTGCATGCCCGCTTTTACGCGCGGGCCTCAGGCTTCGGCGTTTTCTTCGAGCGCAAGGTGGCGGCCGAGCTGGGCGACTTCGCGCAATCGCTGCCCGCCAGTGGCAAGGCGCTCTGGCTGTACCTGGACCACGGCCGTACGCTGGCCTCGATTGCGATCGACGGGGACGAGCAGGCCCGCGTGGCCCATCTGCGCTGGTTCATCGTCGATGAATCGCTGCACGGCCGCGGCGTGGGGCGCGCGCTGCTGGCACACGCGCTGGACTTTGTGGACGCGCGTTTTGATGAGACGTACCTGTGGACCTTCAAGGGCCTGGACGCGGCGCGCCATCTGTACGAGTCGCACGGCTTTCGTCTCACGGACGAAGCCGAGGGAAGCCAGTGGGGCAGGGCGGTGGTGGAGCAGCGTTTCAGCCGCCGTCGCGTGGGTATCGGGTCGTGAGCGTTGCGCCTCGCTATCCGCGCAGGGCGCTGACTTTCGACCTGTTGCCTTATTCCTGCGGAATCTCGTAATCCCGCACGAAGGCCTGCCAGGCCTGCGTGTCGGCTACGACCACCTCGGCCAGGGCCTGCGGCGTGGAGCCGACGGGCTGCAGCGATTGCTGGTCGAACTGGGCGCGCAGCGCCGGGGTCTTCACGGCCTGGGCGATCGCGGCCGAGAGGCGTTGCGTGATCTCGCGCGGGGTGCCGGCTGGCGCGAAGACGGCCTGCCAGGTGGGCAGCGTGCCGGTTGAGACACCCGCCGCAGCCAGGGTCGGCACCTCGGGTGCGACGGCGCTGGGTTCGGGCAACATCGTGGCCAGCATGCGCAGCTTGCCGGCGCGGGCGTGCTGCAGGCCGCTCGACGTGGGGCCGAAATTCACTTGCACCCG
>JAHFQI010000002.1 GCA_023259355.1 Comamonadaceae bacterium | reverse complement strand
GGCGCTGACCCAGGTAATTCAGGCGCTCCAGGCGCAACCCGGGTATGACCATCAGGCGTTTCTGGCGTACTTGGCGGCAACCCAAGTAGTCGGCGAACAAATGGCGATGCAGGCTCCGGAGCTCGACAATGCCTTGCGAGACACGCTTTTGCGATTTGCCACGAAGCCAACTCCAGCCGCACCTTTTCTAGGCGGTCGAACGCGGCCTTGAGCGGGCCTGTGAATTCGTCGTCCATCGCGTAAATCGCCCCACCTTTCCGCCGCCCTTGAGGCGGCTTTTTGTTGCCTGTCCGAATTGGGACAAACCCGATGATGCCGGAATAGTTTAGTCTTTGCTTGACTATTGGTTTAGTTGCAACTAAACTGCCTCCGAGCCCACAAAAAGGGCAGCAGAGGAAACCTATGCACACCAGGCCACTTTCACCAGCGGACTTCGCCCTCGCGGCGGCCGTCGCAGGAGCTGAGCCCTTCGAGCCGGCACCCACCGTCCCCCGCACCTTTGAAGTCGACGGCAGGCCCGTCACGCACAGCGAATTGCTTGCCGCCAATACCGATGACCCGGACGTCCAGGCTTGGGCCGACAGCGCGCAGGTGGGCGACGTCTACCCCGGCTTCGTGCCCTGCAGGAGAACCTCGTGAACCTCGCACCGCGCCACATGGGCCGTGGCCTGCAGGTCTCGTTCTGCCGGTCAGAGCAAGCGGCCCCCGGAAACCTGTTCCACATCCGGGTGGAAAAGCTCGATGGCTCGGTGATCGAGTTCACCGATTCCTTTGTCGACGCCTTCGCCGCGCAAGACGGCGCGGCCGACCTAGCGAACGACCCCTGCGCGCGCATCGAAGTGACGCCGCTGGGCGAGCGCAGTTCGCAGGAGGGATCCGCGTCATGACCGCTGCCCACGCCCCCGGCCCCTGGAAGCGCATCGGCCACCGCATGATCGCCGACGCAAACGGCAATGCGTTCTGTGAAGTCTGGTCGGGCGGCTGCGACAGCTTGACTGCGGCCGACGCAACCGAGGCGTTGATTGCAGCTGCGCCGGGAATGCTCGCCAAACTGCGCCAGCTGGCCGGCGAATGCGCCGAGTGTCAGGGGAGGGGCTGCCGTGACTGCGCCGACATCCAGGCGGTGATTTCCAAAGCCACGAGGGCTGCGTCATGAGCCGCATCACCGAAGAAATCGCCGACGAAATGGCCGAGGCCATCGCCGAAGAGAAGAACGAGCGGGCCCGCGAGCGCGGTTGCACCTATTGCCACGGCATCGGGCACCACTGCCCGGAGTGCGGCGGCGACGGCCAGGACGAGCGCGAAGAATGCTCCTGCGATCTCGAACTCACCGTCAGCGAGCTGGACAGCGGCAAATGCGCCGCCTGCGGAAAGGCGGTGTTGTCGTGAAATCCCTTCGCCCCCTCCTGAACCTGATTCGCGCCGCGTGGCTGGACTTCAAGCTGGCCACGATCAACCCGATGGCCCCGCAGCTGGGCCAGCTGCGCATCGAGCGCAACGAGATCGAAAGGCCGACGCGATGAGCTGCTGCCGCACCGACGCATGCCAGCAGGGCGACCTCCCCTGCCCGACGCCCGAAACGTGCAACGCGCCCGACTGGTTCGACCGGCTGGCCGCCCGGATCTGGCTCGCACTTTCCACCCGCACTGCGCCACATGACAACGACGAGCCCCCCAATCCCAACTCCTGCGCCGCCCGCCGGCCGAAAGGACTCTGATGGCTACCAAGAAGAAACCCATCGCTCGCGAGGCGATGCCCGATCCGCTGGCTCCGCCGCCGGCACAGGCCCAGCTCGCAGTCGCGCCCGCTGCCGACAACGCCGCGCTGGAAAGTATCGCCACGATCAACACCCAGCTGGCCGAGATTGACAAGGTGGAGACCGGCCTGGCCGAGCTGGAAAAGACGTACAAGGGCGTCGCCTACGCCTGCGCCGATCCCAAGGGCATGAAGGACGCGATCGCTGCGCGGCTGGCCATCAAGACACCGCGTATCGCGGTGGAGCACGCGCGCAAGGCGGCCAAGGCGCCCATCAACGCGCTGGGCAGGCAGATCGACGGGCGCGCCGCCGAGATCACCGCGCGCCTGGTTGCGCTGGAGGACCCGATCGACGAGCAGATCAAGGCCCAGGAACGGCGCGAGGCCGATCGCAAGGCCGCCATCGAGACTCGCCTGGGTGAGATCCGCGAGACCGCCGACGCCGCCATCGGCAAGGGCGTGGCCGAGCTCGAGCAGATCGTCGAAGCGCTGAACACGCTGGACCTGCCGTCGTTCGAGGAATACCGCGAGCAGGCCGCCGCTGCGCAGCAGGAAGCCACCCGCAAGGTCACCGTGTTGCTGGTGCAAACGCGCGCCAACGTGGAAGCGGCCGCGAAGCTGGCCGAGCTGGAAAAGGAGCAGACCCGCGTGAACGCAATTCGCGCGCGCATCGCTGCGATCCGCGGCTTCATGGCCACTGCCGCCATGGCTCGCAGCAGCGCGACGCTGGAGCGCATCCTGGCCCAGGTGACGACCATCGAGGTCGGGCCCGACTTCCAGGAGCTGCAGGGCGAAGCAACGGACGCGCGGCTGTCGGTGATGACGCAACTGCGCGAGCTGATCACCACCAAGAAGCAGGCCGAGGCTGTGGCCCTGGCCGCGCTGCAGGCCGCCGCAACACCGGCCCCGACCGCTGCGCCGACGCCGGAGCCCACCACCGCGCCCGTGGCCATTGCGGCTGTGGGGCGCGCCGCCATCCCGGCGCATGTGGCCGCCTTGGCCGACAAGGACGGCCCGGTGATGCGGCTGTGCGACGGGATCGCTGGCGGCGCGATCGACGAGGCGCCGCAGGGCCCATCGCCCACCCACGACCTGCCCGCTGCCGATCGCACCACCGAGCTGGGCGTCATGCCCGAGCGCCCCAGCGACACCGAAATCGTGCAGCTGCTGGCCGACCACTTCGACCAACACGAAATGAACGTGCTCGCGTGGCTGACCGAAATGGACTTGCAGGCCCAGCGCGATCGCATTCTCGGCGGTCGTGCCGCTTAACCCTTTCACCCCTGGAGACAACATGAACGCACCCACCCAACGCCCGGAGCACAACGCTCTGGCACGAAGCGAAGACACCCCGCAATACGTCGGGGGCCACCCCGCCCTCACCGGCCGCGACCTGATCCTCAACCCGGGCAACCTCTCCGCGGTGCTGTCGGTCGCCGGGCTGATGGCTGAGTCCAGGCAGGCGGTGGCCAAGTGCCTGCGCGGCAACAAGGGCGCGTGCATGGCCGTTGCGATGCAGGCGATGCGCTGGAACATGGACCCGTTCGCGCTGGCCACGAAGGTCTACACCACCGACGACCAGGGCCCAATCTCCTACGAGGGTCAGGCCATCATCGCCGCGCTGAACAACTCGCCGCTGCTGGCCACCCGGCTGGCGTTCCGGTGGGAAGGGCACTGGGAAAAGATCATCGGCAAATTCGAGTGGCGCGAGTCCAAGAAGAAAGAAGACGCGGAGGGAAACCCCAAGAAGTACCTCGCGGCCACCTGGGGCGACAAGGACGAGGACGGGCTGTGCGTGGTCGTGTCGGCCCTGCTGGTAGGGGAACGCGAGCCGCGCGAACTGCGACTGTTTATGAAGCAGGCCCGGGTGCGCAACTCCCCCTTGTGGGTCGAGGACCCGCGCCAGCAGCTGGCCTACCTTGGCGGGCGCCGCTGGGGCCGCTTGCACGCGCCCGACGTCATCATGGGCGTCTACTCCCCCGACGAGCTCGAAAGCTTTGAGCCGCCCACGGACATGGGCCCCGCCGATGTGGTGGGCCAGGTGCCACCCGATCTGCTCAAGCGCGCAACCGAAGCGGCGAACAAGGGTGTGGCGTCCTATCAGGCGTTCTGGAAGGCCTGCACGAACCTGGAACGCGCCCAGCTGAACGAGCTGAGCGACGAGCACGAACGGCTGAAAGAGCGTTCGGTCGACGCCGACAAGAAGCGCACCGTCGACAACGCGCCGAGGCCGACGCCAGCGCCCACGCCCTTGCCCACCGCCGCGCCCGCCACCGCCGCGGCCGGGGCCGACCCCGACACCGGCGAGATTGCGCCGCCCCAAGGCGACGCCGCTTCATTCGTGGCCACCTACGCCAGCGTGATGGACCTGATGGTGAAGGCCCCCAACAAGATTGCCCTGGAAATCGCGATGGAGTGGATCCAGGACGTGAAGGACCCGGCGCACCGCGACGAGCTCACGGCCAAGGGCGCCCAGTTTATGACCGAACTCAAGGAGTGACGCCATGAAGATCTTCGAAGTCGCACAAGGTTCGCCCGAATGGCATCAGGCCCGCGCCGGCGTGATCACGGCCAGCAAGGTCGTCGACGCGCGCCGGCTGGTGATGCTCACCGGCAAGAACAAGGGCGGGCCGGGCGCCGAGTGCCAGAACTATGCATTTCAGCTCGCCCTGGAGCGCATCGCCGGCGCGCCGCTGCAAGACGACCGTTTCGAGACCTTCGCCATGCGCCGCGGCCATGAGCTGGAGCCCGACGCGCGCAAGGCCCACGAAGCCCTGGGCGTGGTCGTGCGGCGCGCCGGATTCGTCACCACCGACAACGGGCGCATCGGCGCCAGCGTGGATGGCCTGATCGACCCGCGCGGGGCCAGTGAGTACAAGTGTCTCGTCGCGGCCGACGGCCTGCGCGAAATCTTGCTGACCGACGACCTGAGCGCCTTCACCGACCAGATGCAGACCGGCCTGCTGGTGACCGAGCGCGACTTCATGCACTTCGGTCTGTACTGCCCGGCCCTGGCGCCGATCGGCACGGCGCTGACGCTGCGGCTGGTGTGGCGCGACGACGCCTACATCAAAGCCATGAGCCGAGACCTGGACACCTTCAAGGCCATGGTCGACGAGTACGAGGGCACGCTGCGCGCGGCAGCGGCCACCAATGACGATCACATCGCCCGAGCCCTGGCCGCGGCCTGATCCCCCACAGGCCCAGCCGGGCCGCCTGCTTGAAGGCCCGGCATTTCCTCCACCGGAGATCCCGGAGAACCCATGATCGCCAACCAGAACACCAATGCGCCGGCCGCTGAGCTGCCGCGCTATCGCTCGCACAAGATCGTGCGCGCATTGAAGATCAAGGCCATCGAGCAAGCGCCGGCCGATCAGGAGCGCCTGCACAGCGGCGGCGACTGGATGCTGATCCCGCAAGAAGCCGGCTTCGCGCCCATCTGTGTCCCGCACTACGACTACGTGGTGCGCCACAAGCCGCAGGTCGGCGGCTATTTCGTCATGTACGAGGACGGCTACAAGAGCTACAGCCCGGCTGCGGCCTTCGAGGAAGGCTACACGCGCATCGAGGAAGCGCCCCGCCTCAATCCCGCCGACGACAAGCTGCAGCCCGCTGCCGCAGGCCCCGGCTCGATCAAGCGCATTCCCACTTGGCCGTTTCCCGACGGCAGCGCCACCTGATCCCCCTCCCCTGCCACTACGAAAGCAACCATGCGATTCGAACTCATTGGAAAGACCAAGACCACGATCGAGGGCATCCTCCCCCTGTCCGAGAAATCGGGGCAGAAGGACGTCAAGCCGGCCGTGTGCCTCACCCTCAAGACGTCACTGCCCAACAGCTCGCTGAACATGCTGGGCCCCGCGGTCCTGCCGTTCCTGTACGAGAACACCGGCAAGAACACCGGCCAGCTCGAAGGCATCCAGGTGGTCTCGGATCTGCCCAACCTCACGCCCGTGGCGCTGATGCTCGGCGCCCTGAATTGGGACTATGAGCAAACCGGCTGCAAGCTGGTGATCTACCAGGGCGCAAGCGGCCACGCCGACATCAAGCTGAAGGGCGGCGAGGTTCGCAAGATCAAGACCGTTCAGAACGAGGGCGGCACCGTCGATTGGACCTGGCAGTTCTACACCGCCGACGTTGACGAGGACATCATGGGCGCGCTGGGCGTGATCAAGAGCCTGGACCGCGACCTCGAGCTCACGGCCCCCGACTTGATCAGCAAGAAGCAGCCGCAGCTGCTGGACGAGCAGGAGCAGCTGACCCCCGCCGGTGCGCTGGCCGACAGCGTGAAGAAGGACCCCGAGGGCAAGGACGGCAAAGGCGTAGTCGCCTGGCCGTTCCCCAACGCGGCCAACAAGGACGGCAAGGCCAACGGCGCCGCCGCCCGCAAGTAAGCAACCCAGCCCGCCGGCGCGAGCTGGCGGGCCCCTCACAACAACAACATGCTGACCCCCCAACTGGTTATCCCCCTGCATCGCGAGCTGGTCGTGGACCTATTCGCGGGCGCCGGCGGCGCGTCCACCGGCATCGAGCAGGCGATCGGGCGCTACGTCGACATCGCCATCAATCACGATCCCGAAGCCGTGGCCCTGCACCAGGCCAACCACCCGCAGACCCAGCACTACGTCAGCGACGTCTTCGAGGTCGATCCCGCGGCCGTGTGCGATGGGCGTCCGATCGGTCTGCTGTGGGCCAGCCCGGACTGCAAGCACTTCAGCAAGGCCAAAGGTGGCAAGCCAGTCAGCAAGAAAATTCGCGGGCTCGCGTGGGTCGTCATCAAGTGGGCCAAGCTGCCCGAGAACCTGCGCCCGCGCGTGATCCTGCTGGAGAACGTCGAGGAATTTCAGCACTGGGGCCCGTTGGACACCAACGATATGCCGTGCGCGAAGCGCAAGGGCCGCACCTTCAAGCGCTGGAGGACCACCCTGGAGAACCTGGGCTATGCGGTCGACTTCGAAGAATCGCGCGCCTGCGACTTCGGCGCGCCGACGATCCGCAAGCGCCTTTTCCTGGTGGCCCGCTGCGACGGCCAGCCGATCGTGTTCCCACCGCCGACGCATGGCGCGCCGGGCGGCATGCTGGTGCGGGCCAAGAAGCTCAAGCCCTGGCGCACCGCTGCCGAGTGCATCGACTGGGACGCGCCCTGCCCCAGCATCTTCACGCGCGATCGGCCGCTGGCCGAGGCCACTTGCCGGCGCATCGCCAAGGGCGTTATGCGCTACGTCGTCGAGTCCCCCGATCCGTTCATCGTTCCCTTGCGCGCGCTGAGCCTCATCGCCCCGTCGCTCATGGCCATCGACAACAAGGGCGCGCGCACCGCCACGTGGCGCGCGAACGAGCCGCTACGCACCACCACCACGGAGAACCGACACGCCCTGGTCACGGCGTTCCTGGCGCAGCACAACACCGAGCGCAACGGGCACAACCCGGGCCGGGCCGCGACAGTGCCGCTCAGCACCATCACGGGCCGGGGCACGCAGCAGCAGCTCGTCACCAGCAACCTGATCAAGCTGCGCGGCACCAGCAAGGGCGCGCAGTCGATGCGGGAACCCCTGCACACCGTCAGCGCCCAGGGCCTGCACCACGCCGAGGTCCGGGCCTTCCTGATCAAGTATTACGGCACCGACCAGGATCCCCAGCTGCGCGAGCCGCTGCACACGGTCACCACCAAGCACCGCTTCGGCCTGGTGATGGTGCACGGCGAGCCCTACGCGATCGTCGACATCGGCATGCGGATGCTCTCGCCCCCGGAGCTCTATCGGGCCCAGGGTTTCCCGGTCGGCTTCAAGCACACCCACCGCGCCGACGGCGTGCCGCTGACCAAGACCGCCCAGGTGCGCATGGTGGGCAACAGCGTGAGCCCGATGCAGGCCTGCGCCTACGTCATGGCCAATTACAGCGAGGCGCCGGCACTTCGGCGGGCCGCATGACCACCGAAACGATCACATGGACGCCGGTCAGCGAGGGCCTGCCCGACGACGAGATCACCGTCGAACTGTCGCTTGACGAGACCCACAGCGAACCGACTTGGCCCGGTTACCACTGCGCCAACCAATGGTTCACCGCTGACGGCATGCCCATCGAGGGCGTGATCGGCTGGGCGCATCGCCCCGCGGGGTTGCGGCCATGACGAGCCCGAACTTCAACAGCCAGGCCGGCCCGATCGCGCAGGCCATGAACAAGGCCTACGAGCTGTCCAAGGCCGGCACCAAGTCCGGCACCTTTGCCTGCCCGAAGTGCGGCAGCGCCGTGAAGTTCACGGCACTCGTCCCCCACAGGTCCAGCGGAAAGTGTGCCGCCAAGGGCTGCATCAGGTGGTCGAATTGAAAACCTGCCGCTACTGCCTGCGACCGGCCCAGCTCCTGAAGCACGGAGAGAGCGGCTACCCGTACCCGCACAAGGATTACGGCCCGACCTGGACCTGCGTCCCCTGCAAGGCCTGGGTGGGCTGCCACCCGGGCACCGAGAACGCGCTGGGCGGCCTGGCCAACGCCGAGCTGCGCGCCGCCAAGATGGCCGCGCATGCCGCCTTCGATCCGCTCTGGCGCGCCAAGATGGCCCGGGATGGCTGCTCCAAAAGTCACGCCCGCAAGTCCGGGTATCGCTGGCTCTCCCAGCAGCTGGGCATCCCCTACAAGAAGACCCACATTGGCCAGTTCGATCTGGACGAGTGCCAGCGCGTGATCGAGGTCTGCAACAAACGAGGGAAACAACAATGAACGCAACCGCCTACCCCCTGTCCTGGCCCAGAGGTTTTCCCCGCTCGAAGGCGCGCGAGAAATGCCAGTTCAAGACGACGCTGGCCGGCGCCCTCAAGAACGTCGACGACAGCCTGCGGCGCTTTGCCGCCGACAGCCGCAAGAAGGTCGAGGGGCTGGTGATCAGCAGCAACGTGACGCTGGGTGTGCAGCGGCCCGAGGATCCCGCCGTGGCCGTCTGGTTTGCCTGGGACGGCCTGCAGGTGTGCATTCCGGTCGATCGCTACGCCAGCGTTGAGGGCAACCTGCAGGCCATCCACCACATCATCGAGGCCCGCCGCGTCGAGCTGCGCCACGGCACCCTGGCCCTGGTACGCGCGAGCTTTACCGGGTTCAAGGCGCTGCCAGCGCCGGCCGGCAAGAGCTGGCGGGAAGTGTTTGGATTTGGCCCGGCCGAGATAGTCAACGTGGACATCATCAGGGTGCGGCATCGCCACCTGGCTGCCGCGCACCACCCCGACAAAGGCGGCACCGACGCCAAGATGGCCGAATTGAACGCGGCGCGCGACGAAGCGCTCAAGGAGCTTTCCAATGGCTGAAAACACCGCGATCGAATGGTGCGACCACACTTTCAACCCCTGGCAAGGTTGCACGAAGGTCAGTCCCGGCTGCGACAACTGCTACGCCGAGGCACGGCAGGACACCCGGCTGCACGCCGTGAAGTGGGGCGCAGGCCAGCCGCGCAAGCGCACCAAGACCTGGGGCGATCCGGTGAAGTGGAACGCGCAAAGCTTCTTCGAATGCGAAGGCTGCGGCTGGCGTGGCACGGCCGCTGATCTTGACCGCGACGCGGAGAGCGCGAGCAGCTTCACCGCCGGCATTCCGGCGTGCCCTCTGTGCAACGACATGCGCCTGCAGCCGGCGCGCCGCCGCGTCTTCTGCGCCTCGCTGGGCGATGTATTCGACAACGAGGTGCCGGCGGCATGGCGCGCGGATCTCCTGATGCTCATTCGCGCGACACCCAACCTCGATTGGCTGCTGTTGACCAAGCGAATCGGCAACGTCACCCGCCTGCTGGCCGAGGCTCGGGAATTGCTGCGCGCCGAGGACCGCCTGGATGGCTGGGACTGGCTGCACGATTGGACCTGCGGCAGCGCGCCGCCCAACGTCTGGCTCGGCGCCACCATCGTCAACCAGCAAGAGGCCGACCGCGACATACCGAAGCTGCTCGCGACGCCTGCGCGCGTGCGGTTCCTTTCGATGGAGCCGCTGCTGGGGCCGGTGGACCTGCGGCACATCAGCCACGCCACGCAGGAACGCGCGGACGACACTTGGACCCTGAACATGAACGCGCTTACCGGGTTCAAGGCCACAAGCCCCTACAGCGGCACCACAGGTCCGAAGGTGGATTGGGTGATCGTCGGCGGCGAGAGCGGCCCCCAGGCGCGGCCGATGCACCCCGACTGGGCCCGCAGCCTGCGCGACCAATGCGCCGCAGCTGGCGTGCCGTTCCTGTTCAAGCAATGGGGCGAGTGGCTGCCCACCAAGGACTGCACCGACGAACAGGCCATGATGCCGCACCGCGGCGTGGTGTATGTGAATCGTGACGGCACCTTCACGGACGGGAGCGATGGCATCGACTTCTTCGGCGGCACCGAGGAAACGGGCCGCGTCGGCAAAAAGGCCGCCGGCCGCCTGCTCGATGGCGTGACGCACGACGGCTACCCGGGGGCGAGCGATGTACCTGCTTGACCCGCTGATAAAGCCGAAGGAGCGCCCGATCCTGTTCAGCGCGCCGATGGTGCGCGCCCTGCTGGCCGGCACCAAGACGCAGACGCGGAGGGCGATCAAGCCGCAGCCGGATGTGAGCATTGGAATGGGCGGCTGCACGCGGTTGATGTTCAAGGACAGGCAAGGCCGCGACCTGCTCAATGAAGCCGTGAACTCGCCCGAGCCGCACACCTACCTGTCGCTGTGCCCCTACGGACAGCCCGGCGACCGGCTGTGGGTGCGCGAGACATGGGATAAG
This sequence comes from Comamonadaceae bacterium, assembly GCA_023259355.1. Lineage (GTDB taxonomy): Bacteria > Pseudomonadota > Gammaproteobacteria > Burkholderiales > Burkholderiaceae_C > JAHFQI01. Next base: position 50,997 of record JAHFQI010000002.1, on the reverse strand, counting down.
CGGGCATGGACCAGCGCCAACCCTGACGTCGCCTATCGCGCGACGATGAACCTGCCGCTGGGGAAGTTCGGTGACAGGTGGATCCCATCCATCCACATGCCCCGCGTGGCCTCCCGCATCCTGCTGGAAGTGACCGGCCTGCGCATCGAGCCGCTGCAGGCGATCAGCGAGGCCGATGCGATGGCCGAGGGCGTGGAGCTATGGCGCCGCGAGGAAGGTGCTCAGGCCGTTCCGCACGGCTACAGCGAGCGCGACTACTACCGCCTGCTTTGGGAGCGCATCAACGGCCCCGGCAGCTGGGATGCCAATCCCTGGGTGTGGGTCGTCGAGTTTCAAAGGCTCAAGCTGTGATCACCGCCGACGACTTCCGCCGAATCCGCGCGCTGCTGGGTACGCAGGCAGAGGACGACATTGAATGGGCCGAGTCGCTGCAGCCGCCTGTCGGAGGGATTGATTTCGCATTAGAAACGATCTTCGTTATCTGCAACTCCGGCATGAAAAACACTGTGGCGCGCGGCATCTACCAGCGCTGCGAGATCGCGCTGACTCACGGGCGACCGGTATGCGATGTGTTCCGCCATCCAGGGAAAGCCGCTGCCATTGAGACGATCTGGCGCGACCGTGAAGCGCTGTTTCTCGCGTATTGCCAGTCCACCGATCGCCTTGCCTGGCTGGAAACTCTGCCGTGGATCGGAGGAATCACGAAGTACCACCTGGCCAAGAATTTCGGCCTCGACGTCGCCAAGCCCGACGTCCACCTGCAGCGCCTGGCCGATCGCGAAGGCTGCACGGTCCAGAGCATGTGCGAGCGGCTGGCCCGCGAGCTGGAACTGCGCGTTGCCACCGTGGACACCGTGCTGTGGCGCGCTTGCGCGAACGGCGTGCTGAACTCGCGCACCGGGGAGATCGCCTGATGCCCTTCTATCGCTTCGGCGCCGGCATGGTGCACATCCACATGAGCAAGCGCCAGCGCGAGAAGGCGCCGCCGGCCTGCGGGTTCTTTCGCTGGGCCTGGGAGCAGGAGCCTGACAGCATCATCGTGGCCCGTCGTGTGAAGGTCCGCTGCATGGCGATGGCGCCCTACCTGTGCGACTGGCCCGGCTGCGATGTCCCGATCTGCGAGCAGCACCGGCTGGCGCTCGGCCCGGAACTGGATGTGTGCCCCACCCATAACGCACGGCGCGGCCTGCTATCGCGGCTGCTGCCTGCCCCTGCACCATGACCGCCAACGTCCACCAGCTGCCCGGCGCAGCGCAGTTTGTGCCCAGGCCGACCGGCCTCAATCTGGCACCAGACGAGATCCGCGAAGCCAGCGGCGGCTACAAGCGCGCGGCCGACCAGCTGCGCGAGCTTCACGCGCGTGGCTTCACGCGCGCCTACGTCGCCAAGGTTACCGGCAAGGTGGTGCTGGAGCGGGCCCACTACGAGGCCGTCACGCGCGGCCAGTACGGCCCGGCGGCCAACGAGCCGGCCGCGCGCGTGCCTGCGCAGCCCGATCGGGCCGCCTTGCAGGCGTTCTTGAGCAAAAAGAAGGCGGGGTAACATGGCGCCCATGGGCCGGAAGCGGAAACACGACCTGGGGCTGGAGCCGCGGGTGTATGCCAGTCATGGCGCGTTCTTCTATGCCCACCGCGATCGCGGCTGGGAGAACCTGGGCAAGGATCGGGATAAGGCCAACGCCAAGGCCAAGCTTTACAACGACCCCAACGGGCGCTATGGCTCACTGGTCTACTGGCTCGATATGTTCCTGGTCGAGTGCGAGCGCCGCGTCGAGCTGGCCAGCAAGATCAAGGGCATCAAGTTGTCGGCGCGCACCCTGCAGGACTACCGCGACGCGATCGGAACTGACAACAAGCCCGGCGCGCTGCGCGTGTTCTTCGCCCCGCCCCTGGCCCCGCTCGATTTGACGCCCGACATGGTGCAGGATTTCCTGCTCGCTAACGCCGAGGCGGGCCGCGCCACCCGTGGCAACCGCGACAAGGCTGCGCTGTCCAGCTGCTTCGGCTGGATGCTGCGCAACAAGAAGGTGCCCGGCCTGATGGTGAACCCCTGCCTGCGCGGCAGCGGCGTGCAGCGCAACCCGGAAACCAAGCGCACCCGCTACGTCACCGACGCCGAGTACAAAGAAGTCTTCGATGTGGCCACGCGGGCCGAGCGGCTGCTGATGGAGCTTACCTATCGCACGCTGCAGCGCCCGGAGAGCGACATCATCCTGTGGGACTCGCGAGCCGTTAGCAACGAGCTGGCCGGCCGGTTCCTGCGCTTCAAACAGAACAAGACGGGCCGTAACATGGTGATTGCGCTCAGCCCCGCGCTGGACGCGCTGATCCCCAGGCCGAGCGGAACGGTGCGCAAGCTCCAGGAGCCCCTGGTGGGCACGCTCAAGGGCGGGTTCTACACGTACGGCGGCCTGAGCTCGATGCTCAAGCGCTCGATCGCCGTGGCCAACGTCAGGCGCAAGGTCCGCGGCATCGACCCCATGCCTTCCTTCGGGTATCGCGATCTCAAGGGCAAGGGCGCCACCGATATGTGGCTGGCCAAGCAGCCGATCGAGCAGATCCAGGCGCTGCTGGGGCACGCCAGCAAGACCACGACCGAGATCTACATCAAGCAGCGCTGGACCGAATCGGTGCAGCCGAACATGGTGGTGATGGCGTGAACGGCGGCTTGGCGCACAAGGAACAGAAAGCCAACCGGCTCTATCTAGCCCACCTTGACATCGAGGAAGCCCTTAACTATCTGCGGGCGCTGAGCGAGTTGGACGACCTGCCAGCGGAAAAACGTAGTGCATCCCATCCATTCGCAACCGAGGCAGTGTTCGTCGCCACGATCATCATCTATGCCAGGTCATTTGTGGACAGCGAGGCTAGAGGAATGGCCCTGCCGAAGATCGGACCATCGATTTTCAAAGGCGAGCCGGATCTTAAAACACTGCACAAGCAGGTGATGGACATGCGCCAGCAAGCAATCGCGCATACCGACTGGCGATACCACGGCGTCCACCTGCCTGAATTTGCGGCTGGCCCGGTGGAGCGTCAGGCGTGGCGGCCCGACTACCGCGACGGGCTTGAACCCTGGAAATTATTCCAACTGTTCACCTTCGCCAACAATGTCGTGGTGTCCCAGCTTATAGCTATGAATGTCGATGTGAAGGCGAAGCCCGCGCTGCGACGAGCCCAGCATCACCATGGGCCACTACCGGAGACCTTACTTTTCCTTGCCTAATATCCAGTGCTGATCGGCCGCAAAGTCAGCAGCCACGGTGCCACATTTGTCCAGAAATATTAGGCAATCGCTCCACGTGAAACGAGCATTGGCGCGGCCTGCTGGGCGATTAGGAGCCGGGACTGTTAATCCGTAGGTCCCTGGTTCGAGCCCAGGTCGAGGAGCCAATAAAATCAAGGGGTTACGAGCGATCGTAGCCCCTTTTTCTTCGCCGCTGTTAGGCTTTTATTAGGCAGTTGCCCAAAATACAGTAGTCTGTACGACCCATGAAGCAGGTCGAAAAATGGCGCTGGCGGATCCGCTGGGCGGGGGCGCTGGACCACCACCCGCATTGCCATGACCGAGGCCGAGATCCGGCGCGAGCACCCTGAGGCCACGCCCATCGACGGCTCGCGCGTGCTGGTCGACCTACCCGACACCGAGGCCGAGATCCCGGCCAGCCAACAGCCTGCCAGGCGCCAGCGGCATCAGTGAAGTGGCGATGGCAGGGTTGGCTCTGAGAGACCGGCCGGGCGGGTTTCCGCAAAGGGCTTCTTCGGTCTCACGAAAACGCGGCCAAAGTGAATTTGCCAAGCTCGATCGTCGCCTGCAATCAAGCGCATATCCACCGGCGAGGGTCTGTCGCATGGTTTCGCACCGAAGGCTTTTGCCAGCGGTCGTGCCGTTGGACTGAAGTAAAGCGTCGACCCCTTGCTGGGCAAGACTTTCTGAAATATGGCGTTGCTGTGGTCAGGTTCGGCTCCCGATTGCGACACCGCCCAGGCCAGTTTCCACGTGTCCTCGATCAGCTCCACGGCCGTCTCGGTAACGTCCAGGCTGTACCAGGAGGCGACGAACTCCTGGGGATGCGGTAGAACCTCGTGGCCAGGTTGAACGCCCAAGCTGCGCCTCTCCAGATATTCAGCCGCTGAACCAAAGACGGTGAGCTTGGGCGTCGAATAAGGACGCTTCTGAGTTGGCGACTCCTCGCCTTTCGCATAGTGCGAAGGAACGGTGTCAACAAAATCCGGATCCGGCAGCATGTTGTTCTCCTTGTTTAGAGGCAGAAGAACCCGCCGCGCGAGCGAGGGGGTACCTGCCATTATTGCGCCACGGCTATTTGACAACTGCAACATGCCTGGGCGCCACTATCAAGGTTGGTAGTGCCGAATCTCCGGAATCCGGGGGCCCTGAAGAAAAAACCGAGGATGCGGCAACGCGGCCGCGCGGGCGGCGCCGACAGCTGGCGCTAGCCGTTGAGCTACCATCCCGGGGCGATGCACGTCGACCTCAACCTCCAGCAAATGCGCAGCTGCATGGATCTGTGGCGGCAGGAGCTTTCGCTTGGCGACCGCGTACGCGGCGCGACCGCGCGCGCGCAAGTGCTGGCGAACGTCCGCGGCACGCTGGCCGGCTGGTTGGACCTGCTGAGCCTTTGCAGCGCGGACGGCGCCGGCCAGAAGGAGCTGACGCAGATCGCCACCGAGCTGGCGGACTTTATCGAGTGGCTTGACGAGGCGCAATTTGCGCACGCGATCATGAGGCATTCGAAGCACATATGAAAAAATCCCCCTGCCGCTTGCCTGCTGCAGAGGGATTGGAGGGCCGGGCTGGAGAACCCCGGCAGGGAGACAACTGCTCAACTTGACGGGCACATGCGCCAGCCGGGCGTGCACACCGGCCGGTCGCGCTTGATCTGTCGCCGCAGGTACTGCACCGCCGCGATCAGGGCCACGGCCGGGCCCGGCAGCTTGCGCAGCGCGGACTTCGCCATGGTGGCCAGCGGGGCCAACACCAGGTCGACGGCCCAGCGCCAGGCGCGCACCGCAGCCCGGTCGACGAAGCTGCACATTCGATCGACCGCCGAAACCGAAACGCTCACTACGGCGCAGGCTGCGATGGCCAGGGCGGCAAGGATGCCGCGGGAACGGTAAAGACCTTTCATGGAAAAGACTCCTTCAAGTGGCGCCGCGGCTGACGGCAAGACCCTCGCCATAGCGGGATTCCGGAGTGTGTTCAGTCGCTGGCGCGCGGCAGCCAGGCCTGGCCGAGCTGGGGTGTCAACGGCCTGAGGTCGTGCACCAGCACCGACCCCAGGGGGAAGGGCGAGCCGCAGTCGGGCAACACCATGCAGTTGGCCATTTGCGGGCCGTTGCGGGTGTCGTCCGTGCCCCAGACGCGATTGACGATCGCGGGCTGCTCGAAGTTGCCGTTGAAGGAGCTGGCACATTGCACAACGATGGAGTCGCCAAGAGCGAGTTTCATGGGAAAGCCTTTCGGTGGTGGAGTTAAGGGGTGGTCGGTGCGGTACAGGCCTGCAGCGCGGCGCGCAGCTTGGCCTCGTAGCCCTCGCGCCGGTGGATCTCGGCCTGGGCGGCCTTGACGTACTCGTCGATCAGCGGCCGCACCTTGAACGATTCGGTCGGCATGGGCGGGCGCTCCGGAATGGTCTCTTGGCACTGCACCGCGATCGGGACCCTCACGGTGGTGGTCGGGGCCGTGGTGCAGCCGGCCAACAGCGCCAGCAGAGCGGCGACGGCCAGGGCGATGGCGTTGCGCCTCATGGCTTGCTCCGATCTGCCCACCAGGCATCAACGGCCGCCTGGGCGCTCTTGCAAGCGTCGCCCGGCGCGGCCGGCGGCGCGGCCAGGATGGCGTCGGCCTTGGCGTTGCGCTGGGCGGCCTCGCTGGCCGCGGCGCGGCGCGCGGGTGCTGCGGCGCTGGCGTTGGCCGCCGCTTTGGTGGCCAGGGCCGCAGTTCCGGCGCTGCACTCGGTTGCCGCGGCCTTCACGAACACGGTTTCGGTCTCCACCTTCACCTTCGCGTCGCGCTGGTGCAGGTAGGCATTGCCCAGAAACACGTTGACCAGCACGCTGATGGCCAGGGCGAGCAGGAGCAAGTTCAATCGTGCCTCCACAACAGGGCGAAGGCGATCAGCAGCAGCGGCCAGAGCAGCGCCGCGCGCCAGTCGGCCAACCTTCTCCATACCAGGGCAATGACGCCGAGAACGTAGACGCCAAGCAAGATCAGCAGGATGGTGGTCATAGGTTTCCCAGTGCCTCGGCCGCGAGGTCGAGGAAGATCGCCGCGTGCAGCGGGGTGTCGGCGTAGCAGTGCTCATCGCCTGGGGTCAGCAGGAGCTGCGCGGCGTCCAGCGTGGCGTCGGCGCGGCACACATCGATCGCGTCCCAGCAGATGCGACCGTCCTCGACGCAGACATCCGCGGCGTGTTTCAGCGCCTTGCGGGTCTCGTCGGGAGTCATCGCGCGGATCATGGCAGCGGGAAGTGCGGCAGCGGCACGGTTTGGCCCACAAGGCTGTGAGTGCAGTTGGACAAGAAATAGAGCGTTCCGGCGCGCAGCAGGAACTCGCAGCCGTCGAAACTGAGCGTCGGCTCCACGGTCGGCCTTGCATGGTCGCCATCCCAGCCGATGGCCTTGCCGTCGTGGTTCAGGGCGTGCACATCGAAATGGTGTGCCTTCATGCAGCCTGGGCACCACATCGACAGGACCCCGGGTTTGACGATGCGCAGCCGGTGATCGGGCATCACGTTCATTGGGCCTCCAGGCACTTCGCGCGCCGTCCTTGCGAGCGGGTCCAGACGCCCCAGCAGCGCCGGTTCGGCTTGCCGTCAATCAGGGTGGAGCAGTCGTAGCGGTTCGGCTTCTTGCCCACGAACCGGTATTCGGTGTAGGCCTCGCACGATCCGACGTAATCTCCAGCGTTGGCGCGGCTGACCATGCTCGAGGCGCACAGGGCGCCGGTGCCGTACTGGTAGCCAAAGTCGGCCATCAGGTCGTACTCGGCCTGATGCAGCGGCGCGCTGACGCAGCGCTTGATCTGGGCGTCGGCCTTCTGGGTGTAGGCCAGCGTGCGCTGCAGGGCCTCGACTGGCGTGGTGCGGTCGCCCAGCTGGACGGGTGAGCCGTCCGGGCGCGTGGTCATACCAAAGCCATAGGTTGGCACGTCGCCTTTGACCGGGATCACCGCCTGGTCGGTGTAGCTCTCGTGCACGGCCATCGCCACCAAGCCGGTGGCCGACAGGCTCAAGGCGGCGACCATGATGCGCGCGTTGCTCATGGCGCAGCCGGCTTGGTCAGGGCCTTCTGGCCCACGTTACCGACGATGAAGGCGACGACGGTTCCCGCGATCAGCCGCTCGAACGCGGGCTCGGAAAGGGCCCCCGCGACGAACATCAGGCAGAACACCACGCCGAAGAAGCTGCACAGCAGGAACTTGCGGCCACCCGCCCTTTCGTACCAGAGCTTTTCAGTCACCGCTGTCCCCGATCGCTGTGGCGTGCAGCTCGGCCAGCCGGTAGTGCTTGTTCTTGAAATAGAAGTTGGTGAGCGCCCCGACCAGGAACCCCATCACCGCGAATGCCATGCTGACGAGGGCCGCGATCGAGGTCCATTCGTCACTGGTGCGCCCCAGCACCAGCGTTGACGCAGCGCCGGCGGTTCCGACCGTGTAGCCGGCTTTGGTGACGAAGGTGGCAGTCGCCGCCTCTGCGAGGGTGGAAGATGTGTCGGCCATCGGAAGTGTCCTTCAGTAAGCTGGAACGCGCGCAGCCCGCTGCATGGCAGCGTCGGCCCCGGCCAACCGCTGGCGGTATTCGGGCCCCGGGTGCAGGTGGTCGGGGCGCTGATCGTCGGCACCATAGAACGGCACGGCGCGGTGGTCGTAAAAGGTCAGGTGGTTCAGCGTCGCGAAGGACCTGCGCACGTCGTCGAACTGCTTGACGCGCTCCAGGCGCTCGGTCGTCACGATCTCGGTGGGCGCGAACTGGACCAGCCCGGCGATTTGTGGTGTCTTGCCGGCGGCGCGCACGATCCGCACGGCCTGTTCGAGCAGGTCCAGGTGCTCCGGCGGCTTCTGGTCGGTGAATATGGCCTCGACCTCGCCCATGGCGATCACGATGACGGGCGCCGGGTCGTGTTTCAGTTGCTCGGCCAGCGATGGGACCGGCGGGCCCGGCGGCACGTCCATCGCAACCGGGCTGCCAGCCAGCAGCTCGCCCAGCTGCAGCCCGTTGCGGCAGTGGTCGATGTTGCGGGTTGAGCCCAGGGCGTTCAGCTGCTCGATGAAGGTCGGGCTGGAGTGCACCACGACGCCGTTGTCGATCCAGTCGCTGCTCTCGGCGCTGTTGCAGTACCAACTGACCGGGCCGTAACCGGCATTTCCGCCGCCGCACGCGGTCAGCATGATGGGGATCAGCAACACAAGGATTCGGCGCATGGCCCGCAGTGTCCGAGGCTCATCCGTGATGACAAAACCCTACCGGGGGTCTATCCTCCAGGGCCATGAAATTCATCGCCCTCGCGCCGCTGCTCATCCCCCTTGCGGCGCGGGCGCAAAGCTGGCGTGCCGATGCCGACGGGTTCGGCCAGGACGCGATGGTGCTGATGGTGGCGATCGGCGCCGGCCTGGTGTTCTTCTACGTGCGCGCGGCCTACCGGCGCAGCAGCCGCAGCGGCCATGTCGCGCTGGCGGTGTGCGCTGGGCTGGCGATCGCGGTGGCCGTATTCCCGGCAGCGCGGGCCGCGCTGGCCCTGCTGGCTGCCGGTTTCCTGGTCTACGGAGTCTTCCTCAGAACGTAGCTGCTGGCGATCTCGTTGCGCTTGGCATCGATCGCGTCGAGCCTGGTGCGCTTGACCTCCCCGCTCATCATCCGGTTGCCCTCGATGCGCTTGGCCAGCGCGTTCAGCTCGTCCAGTCGCTGACGGATGCGGCCCACCTGGATGTGGTTTTGCACCTTGCCCTGGCCCAGTAGCTGCTGCGCGCGTTCGGTGTCGCCGTCCTTCAGCGCCGCGCGGTAGCTCGCAAAGGCCTCCTGGATGTCGCGCGCCTGCTCGTAGAAGACGCTCACATAGCGGCTGCCGCCGCTGGGTAGCGGCTCCACGAACCCGCCCCGGATCTTCATGTCCGGGCGCGCGCCGCGGTCCATCATGGGCCGGATGGCGTAGTCGGTCAGCGAAGCCACCGACGCGCCGATCCAGCTGAAGTACCCGCGCAGCAGGAAGTCCCATTGCTTCGGGCTGAGCTCGTTGTACTCGCCCTTGGCCAGGGCCAGCGGCTCGGGTAGGCCCAGCTGGCCCAGGAAGCGAGCGGCTTCGCTGGTGCGCTCGTCATGGCGGTCCTGCGGCTGCAGGCTCTTGTCGTGCATCGACTCGATCGGCTGGCGCCTGAAGGCGTCCCGATTGGCATAGACGTCGAACAGCGGCGAGACTGCCTGGGGCACCGGGTTCAACGCGAAGGTCTGGCCGATCATGAACGACAGGCGATCGCCGAAGCGCTGCGCCGTCATTTCCTTGGAGAACATCAGTTCCGCGGTGCGCTCGGCCAGCGTGCCGATGGCGCCGATCTCGAACGGCCGCGGGATCCGGTAGGCGGTGTCTCCAACCTTGAACCACCAGTAGTTGTCCCGGTCCCAGTCCTCACGCTTTTTCCAGTCGTCGTCATCGCTGTACGCGGCCAGCAGTGCCAGGCTGGCCATCGACACGGCCGCGGCGATCGTGGCAAAGCGCTTGGGGTCTTCCTTCGCGGCGCGCCCCAGCTTGTACATGCCCTGCAGCCGGGCATTCAGGAACGGCACCGTCTGAATCAGGAACCGCACCACCGCGTAGCGCCCGCTCATGGAAAAGTCCATCAGGTCGCGCGCCATGAAGCTGGCCTCCGCATGGGTCTTGCCCTTGGCGATCAGCTGCTCGTACAGCGCCGTGCGGTTCACGTTCTCGCTGCGGTCGCCCAGTTCCTCGTAGGCCTCCCACAGTTGGATCATGGATTGCGACAGCTGCGACCAGTTGCCCTGGCTCACCAGCGTTCCGCCCAGCCTGGCGATCTTGTGGCGCATGCGCTCAGCGTTCTCCTGGGTGCCGAACTTCATCACCCCGCCCGACGCGAGCATGCTGGCATAGGTCTGCGCGTTCTGGCCGCTGGTCTTCCAGCCCTGCACGACGTTCTTGAGCGGGTTGTAGTTCATGTCGGCCAGGGCCAGCGAGGCGATCGAGTCGCGCAGCAGGTTGCGCACCTTGAAGGCCGGATTGACCGTCACGCCGAAGGTCATCAGCTGCTTCATCTTGGCCAGCGGCTTCATCAGCGGGCTGGGCGTGTAGTGCAGCGCCGTCACCGCCTCGAGCAGGTATGGGTCCTCGATCTGCCAGTGCTCGGCCACGCCATCCCGCATCACCTTGACGGCCTTTTTCGTGCTGCCGGCGTGCGGGTTGATCTTGTAGGCGATGGCCAGGCGGTCGGCCGCTTCCATGGTGGCCAGGGCCGCCCGGTTGCGCGCCGCCGCGGTGTATAGGTGCGCCCAGTTCAGCAGCATGTTCTCCAGCAGGTCGTCGTTCAGCTGGTTGGTGCCGCCCTTGAGCTTTTTGTAGGCGCTCTGGTTCACCAGTCCCGACGAAAAGCGCGGGCCGGTCATCTCGTCTTCCATGACGCGGTAGAACGGCACGTAGGGCTGGCCCTTGAACAGCTCGCGCGCCTCGGCGTCGATCAGGCCGGATTCCTCGGCCATTTTCAGCACCGCGTCGTTGTACTCGTTCAGACCGCGCAAGGCCGTGGCGAACGCCTGGGCCCGGCTGGTGCCGTCGGCCATGTCGCCGTCGGCCAGCGTCTTCAAGTCGCTGATGTCCTGGTCGGTAAACAGGTTCTCGCGGCCCTCGGCCTTTAGCCGCTCGGCGCGGTTGGCTGCCACCCACCACAGGAACCGGTCATGCTCGCCCTTTAGCGCGGCCAGAACCTTGGCGAACCCACCCTCGGCCATGTCCACGTCAGGCACCCCGTCGCGCAGGAAGGGCTTCCCGTACAGCAGCGCCGCCTCCATGGTGCCCTCGCTGCCCTTGGACAGGCGCGCCATCATGTAGGCCTTGGGGTCCAGGTCCTTGATCGGCGCGAACTGGTCGAACAGCCCCTGCGCCAGGCGCGTGCCCAGGTTGGAGCGCAGCTGGGTGAAGCGCTCCTTGGCGGTCAGCGGCTGCTTGAGGGCCCCAACGGCCTTCAGCGCCCGCTCCTGACGCGCGTCGAGCGCGCCCAGGTGCCCGCCGCGCGAGAACTGCGCGACGCCATCGGATGCGGAAGGCCCTTCCACCGCAGCGCTGAAGGCCGGTTGCAGCGCGCCAGCGCCTTGAGCCTGTCGGCGGTGCGTCACTGCGTCACGCGCGCCCAGGATCATCGAAAGCGCCTGGGCGTCCGTCATGCCCTCCAGCGCGTTGGCCAGGCGCGTCAGCCCGATCGCGCGCATGAACTTCTGCACCTGGGCGATGAACCGGGGCAGCCCCTTGATCGTCGCGTTGCGCCCGGCCAGTTCGGCCAGCGCCTCGTCGACGGCCTGCAGCTTGGTGCGCAGCATCGCCCGCTCTGGGTTCACGCCCGCAGCGACACGGCCCTCGTAATCCTCTTTGCCGTAGCGCTCCATCCAGACCTTGGCGGCCGCGCGAATGTTGGCGTTTTGCAGGGCCAGCCCGCGCAGCGCGTTCTCGTAAGCCTTGGAGCCGCTGCCGTACATCGCATCGAGCCCGGCGTGATTGACCTCATGCCAGAAAACTTCCTCAGCCATCAGCGGCCCGGCGATGTTCTCCGCGATCAGGTGCAACTTGCCCTTGAAGTAGGCCCCTTTCACGCCGTTCGGGATGTCGCTGAAACCGGTGGCCGCTCGCGCCGCTTCCAGCGTGGCATGCAGCGCGTAGGGCACCTTCAGGGCGGCCAAGGCCTGGGCCAGGACCGTACGGATCTCGGCCGAGGACAGGCCGCGGCTCTGCGTGGCGTCGCCGCGCCTGAATTGCCCGGCGTCCTCGTCGTCAGCCGCCTTGGCGGCGGTCTGCTGGCGCGGGTCCGTCAGGTCCACCGCGGGCTTGCTCTTGAGGATCTTTTCGAGCACCTGGACGCCATCGGCGCCGGTGGGGATGAAAAAGCGCTGCTGGAATGAAATGCGCTCGCCGATCACCCCGTAGCCCAGGAGCTCGCGCTCGGCCGCCCCGTACAGGGAACGAGCGATGATTTCCACCCGCACGTCGTTGGACACGCGGGCGCGCTCAATCTTCCAGCCGTTGGCCAGCTCCGCGACCTTGCCCTTGAGGACCTCGGCCATGATCTGCGCCGGCTTCATCTTGGCCACGGCGCTTTCGACGTTCAGGCGCTTGAGAATGTCGCCCAGCTGGTCCTCGTAGATGCGCATGCCCAGCAGCCGCCGGCCGTCCGTCGTCTGCGTGCGCACCACCTTGAGGGTGCGGTCGGCATTGATGCGGTCCCAAATCGGCAGGATGGCGCCCACAAGCATGTGAGCGCGCTCGGTCCAGGTCGGCTCCTTCTTGGCGTTCTCCGCTTCCCACAGGGCCCGGGCTTCAGCCTCCTTGACCTCTTTCCAGTTTTCCTTCTTGGCGAAGTCGTCGCTGGTGCGCGTGGCGTGCCCGCCGGTGCCCTCCATCGAGAAGCGATCGAGCAGGCGGCCGTCCTTGTGCTGGGTCTGCATGCCCGTGGCGGTGCGCAAGTAGACCCGGCCGCTCTTGACGTTGACCACGTAATCGCTCTTGCGTTTGCTGGCGAAGTAGCTCTTGCTGCGCTCGGCCAGCGACTGGAACGGGTAAATCTTCGTGGCGTGGGTGAGCTCGAGCTCGACGTATTTGGTCTCGGCGCCGCTCTTGGGATCGGTGTAGGCCAGTTCCTCGCGTTGGATCTTGGTCTCCAGCGCCCGGATGGTCTCCACCCCGGCATCAATCTCGCCGGTCTTGATCGCCACCTGGACCTTTTCGTCCATCAGCGTGGCGAAGGCATCGAACACCTTGCCCTGCATGTCCAGGGTCAGCGACAGCATGCGATTCAGGAACTGCTGCGTGGGCGGGTACTTCGATTCCGCGATCTGGTGGGTCGTCGGATCAACGATGTCCTCCAGACCCATCTGCCGGAGCAGCTCGTTGAAGTCCAGGTCCGCGATCTGGCCCGCGTTCGCGCCATCGAGCAGCGAGCGCACGGCCTGGGTCGCGTACTTGGATTCCAGGTTGTCCTTTTCGCTGAACAGGCCCTGGTTGGCGGTGTCGCGCTGGCCCTTGGTCAAGGCGCCCAGCTGGTCCAGGCGCCGCGCGATCGCGGACAGGAACCGCTTTTGCGCCGGAATGTCGGTCGAGGCAAGGTAGTAATGCGGCTGGTTGACCTCGTTGGTGCGGTGCGTGCGACCGAACCCCTGCACGGCCTTGTCAGCACGCCAGCCAGGCTGCAGCAGGTAGTGCATGCGCTTGCGCTGGTTCTTGGCGCCCAGGTCCGAATGGAACGAAAAGCCGGTACCGCCCGCGTCGGAGAACACCAGCAGGCGCTTCTTGTCGGCCTGGAAGGCCTCGGAGTCGGCCCGGTTGGCGCTGGATCCGCGCTTCTGGATGAACGCCTTGCCGGCCTTTTCACCGCGCTCGCGGCTCCACTGGCCGGCGACCACGCGCTGGCCGCGTCCGGTGACTTCGGCCACCACATCGGGGCCAAAGTGGTTGACCAGCAGCTCCAGGGGGCCTTCGGGCACCCGGATGTTGCGCAAATCGTCGACCAGCTTGTCGCGCATCTTCACGGCCTGCTTGTTCAGCACCGGATTGCCCTTGGAGTCGACCACCGGGCGGACCCGCTTCTTGCCCTCATCGTCAACGTACTCTTCGTACTGCTGGACCGGGAATGCCTTCTCGACCATGCCAATCAGCTGGTCGCGCGGGGTCAGGTCCAACTCCTCCAGGTCGGCGTCCTCTTCCTTGAGCTTGCCCATGGCGCGGTTGGCCTGCGCCTCGTTGGTGTTGACCAGCTGCGCCACCACCGCATGGCCGGCGGCAATGTCCGCTTCCATCTGCGCCAGCACGGCGGGCATCTGCATCGACGTGATGATCTGGTTGAAAAAGCGCTGTTGCGCGCCCCAGAAGGCCGATCGGGCCGCGCCCTTGGCCTTGCCGTCCTTGCCGCCCTTGGTGATCTCCAGGGCCACGTTCATGTTCTTGAGGACCACCTGCCACGCTTGCGCCAGCCGATCGTAGATCTCGCGCTGCACCTCGGTCAGTTCGTGCTCCACGCGCGAGTAGGTCACTCCGTCGTAGGACAGCGAGCGCGCGAGGTAGGCGCCCATCTGCTTCATGTCGCGCGCCACCAATTCCATGGTGGCCAGGCCGCCCGCGGTCATCTGCGCGATGAAGTGGTGCACCGCCGCGAACGGAGTGCCAGGTCCCCACAGCCCCAAGCGGGTCGCAAAGGACAGGTTGGACACCTGGGTTGCACCGGTGGCCGACACGTACACCACCCGGGCATTGGGCAACTGCTTTTGCAGCTCCACCACCGCCAGCGCCTGCGCGGACGGGTCGGTAAAGCCGCGCTCGCCCTTGATCGCCACCGCGTTGCCGGCGTTGTGCGCCTCATCGAAGGCGATTACGCCGTCGAAATCCGGGCCCAGCCATTCCTTGATCTGCTCCATGCGCGTGCGCGGCTTCCAACCGGCGGGCGGCTTATTGCCAAGGTTGCGCTCCCACGCCGCATCGCCGCCGATCGAGTCCACCGCGGCGAACTGGATGGTCACGGCCTTGCTCTGTCCCTCAAGAATCACGCTGATGGTGCGTTTGCTCTTGGCGATGGATTTCAGCGTGCCGCTACTTCCGTCTTTCAGGTCGACCGGATCCCCAGCGTCGAACTGGCCGAACTTCTGCGCCGAGCGCAGGGTCGAGTAGGTAGTAAAGAGGATGCCGTCCTCGGCCGTTACCTTCCACGTCCCGGGCTGCGTGCGCTTGCTCAGGTTGAACAGTTGCCCGCTCTTGAGGACCGAATCTGCCGTGGTTCCCAGCACGCCAGCGAAATCGCGGGCCGCGTCATTGAGCAGTCCCTGCTTCTCGGAGATCCACACGTGCTTCTTGCGGCCCTGACGGATGTTGTCCAGGATGATGCCGCCGATCTCGCGGCCCTTGCCCACTCCGGTGCCATCCCCGATGAAGAAGCCGCGGCGCGGTTGCACGCCTTCGGGGGTGCGTTCCAGCAGTTCGGCGTGCGCTTGGCCGGCGTAGACCACCGCCTCGATCTGCGCGATCGACAGCGCGCCCTCGGTGATCGTCTTGGCCGGCAGGTTGGGCACGTACACCGGCTTGGGTGGCAGCACCGAGGCCATCGCCGCGGACTGCACCAGGGCGCCCGGGTGCGCCTTGGCGCCGGGCACCTGCAGCCGCTGCGGCTGGTAGTTTTCGAAGATGGATTCGGTCAGCGCCTGCGGGCCGACCGTTTCGGTGCCGAGCGTTACTCCGCTGGCGGTGTCACGAACTCCCGCGCCAGGCTCATTACCAGCGGGACCGCTTCCTCCAGGCTCTGCGCGCTCTCCAGATCCGGGTGGGCCAGATTCTGGTACGTTGCTTCCGGGTCGTCCGCTTCGGCCTGAATCGCCGCGTCGGCCACCGCCTCCACCCACGCCGGGTCTCTTCCCTGCGGGTTGTCCTTCACCCACAAGATCAGCGCCACCAGGGCCAGTCCCGGCTCCGGTCTCTGCTTCGCCTTGGCGAACAGGGCCAGAATGTTCCTGCTCAGCGAAGTGCTGTTCAAGTTCTCCACGACCGTCTGCTGCGATGGTTGATGCGGGGCGTTCATTGCGAATGGCTCCCAGGAGCGGGATGAGCTCAGTGTAGTTCGAAGCCTTCCCGGTTACAACATTGCGGCCCGAAGGGGCTACCTTGTCGATCACCAGCAGGGCATTGTTGAAGGTGGTTCCGTACTTGGCATAGCCGGCGCCGTCCACCGGGATCACGGCGCGCACGTCGTAGGCCGCGTCGATCTTCTTCCACCAGGCCGCGAAGGTCGGCTTGCCGCGCTCCATTCCCTCACCGACGATCGCCACCAGTCGCCCGCCAGGGGCGAGCCGGGCCAGGGCCTGCTCGACGTGCTGCGCGCCGATCGCGGTTTTCTTGTTCACCCCGGTCGCGGCGCTGTTGGAGAACGGCGGGTTCATCACCACCACGGTCGGCACTTCGCTCTCAGGCAGGATGTTGTCGATCTGCTCGGCGTTCTCGGTGTAGATTTTCTCGCCAGGGAAGATCTCTTGCAGCACCGCGGCGCGGCTGCTGGACAGCTCATTGAGGATCAGACGGGCCCCGGCGTTCTTGGCGAACACCGCCAGGCCACCGATGCCAGCAGACGGCTCCATCATCACGTCGCCCGGCTGGATGTTGGCCGCCCAGTTGGCCACGAAGGCGAAGGCCGGCACCGTGGAGAACTGCTGGTACTGGTCCTTTTCCTTGGTGCGCTTGGTCTGCGTGGGCAGCAGCTGCGTCACGCGCTCCAGCGCCGCCACGGTTTGTCCAGCTGCATCGGCGTCCACGGCCGGGTTGTAGGCGCGGCCCTGCATCGTGCGCAGATACTGGTTCATGCCCAGCTCCAGCGCGTCGTAGGCGTCCTGCACGCTGTACTTGCCCTCGGCCTGGGTGCCGCCAAAGGCCGAATCGGCAAGGGCGAAGAGCATCTTCCAGTCGAATCCGGCGCCGGTCTCCAGGCGCTTGGCCACCGTGCGCGCGATCGTGGCGGCCGGCGACAGCGGCGCGTCCTGCGCCTGCGCACCCAGGTGGGTCGTGAGGTTCTGGTCCTTGGCGAAGCGGATCGCGTATTCCTTGATGCCGTCGCCGAACCGCTGGATCAGCATCTTGAACAGATCCTTGAGCGACTTGCCTGATGCCTGGAAGGCCTTGAGCGCGGCCTCGAAGTGCGGTTTGGCAGCCTGGTAGGTCTCTTCATCGAACCCAGCGCCGAAGGAATTGAGCCGGCCGGGCTTGCCGCCGAACAGGGCCGACAGGCCCTTGAGGGCTTCGTCGGCTCCGTTGACGCCCAGCTTCGCGGCGTCGGCAATGAGCTGCGCGGCGGTCTTTTGCTGGGCGTCTTCCTTGGCGTACTGCTCGGACTGTTCCTTGGTCGGCGATGCGGCGCGATTGGGAGTGGTTGGTTCGGCTTTTCCGATCGCCTTGTCCAGCACTTCCAGCAGCCGCGCCTTCGGATACTCCCAGGTGCCGCCGCGCTTGCTGAAGATCGTGTAAGGGGTGCCGTCCGGGGCTTGCTGCATCGCGCCGCCCGCGTCGAAGGTGCCCTGGAGGTCCCGCCCGGTGACTTCGAACATGCCATAGCCGACGTGGCGCACGCTGGCGCCCTCGATCGACTGCATGCTTTGGATGGTCGGGAATCCGTTGTGATGAGCCCATGCGGTTCCAGGCAGCAGCACCGGCGAGCCGTTGGCTACTCGATCCCGGATGAAGGCGAGGTCGCGCGCCGATGGCTTGTCCTTGTCGGCTCGCTCGGCCGCATAGTCCTGCTCGGCCGGAAGTTCCTCGGCGTGCACGCCCGGCGCCGGCTGGTCGGGCTTCTCGGCGCCCTCTTCGCGCAACTCGGCGGCCGCCTGGTCGAAAATGTCGCTCAGGTCGCCATCGCTGAGCGGCCCCATGGTCTCGGCCGGCGTGGCCGGATCCACGATCGGCTGCAGGTCGTTGATCTGCTGCTCGGCCAGCTTGTCGATTTCCTCCTGCTCGCGCCGCGCCTTGTCGGCGTTCGCCTGCTCAAAAGCAGCCTTGTCGGCGGCTTCCTTGGCCAGGAGCTCTTGCTCCAAGGCTTCCATGGCTCCGGGCTGCAGCAGTTCCTTGACCCGGTTCTTGCCCGCGCTGAAGTGCTCCGGCAGCGCCGCTTCGAAGTCGGCCAGGGCGACCGTCGGCCGCCCATCTTTCCACTTGATCGCCTTGGCCAGGGCGGTGAATACCTCGCCCATGTTCTTGCGCTCGGTGCCGCTGGGGTACGGGGTGCCGCGGTAGCCCTTTTCTTTCGTCACCGCGCCGTCCCCGACCCAGGCCGGATTGACCAGATAGGTGTCGGTGCCGCCCAGAGTGTCGGCAGCCCAGGCCTCGGCCGCGCGAGCGATCAGCTCGGCCTCGTTGCCCCAGTAATCCTCGCCCAGCTTGTCGGCGTTCTGCTTGTAGGCGGTGGTGTTCTTGCCGTCGCCGTCGCGCTGAAGCGTGCGCCGCGCGGCGTCGGCCTTGGAGGCGCGCTTGTCACCCTTCCAGTACCAGCCGCCGGTGAGAAACCGGGCCGCATTGGCGTCAATCTGCTCCTGGCCATCGAGCGATCGGGTAAGGTAGCGCAGCACCCGGCGGCGAACCTCTTTCCACTGACCGCCCAGGTTGTGGTCCAGCCCGTGGGTCCATTCGTGATACACGGTGCCGTCGCCCCGGGTGTTGGTCAGGTTGATGACCTGGACCGTGCCTTCCGGGCTGGGGTGGGCCGCCTGGAAGTGCGCGGCGAACTTGCCGTGGCCCAGCGCGCCGATCGTCAGGTGCAGCTGGCCGCCGAATCCCAGGTTCTTCGGCGCGGTGCCGAAGTGGTTGGCCAGATCCATCAGCGCGTCGAAGGCGTAATTCAGGTGGTCCTGGTCCTGCTTGGAGCCAACCCACTTGCCGAACCCGACGTCGGCCAGCCCGAAGGTTTCCTTGAACTGCTGGGGCGTGACGTTTTCGCCCTTGCGCTGGTCGGTCATGCCCTCGCGCGTGACGCGATCGAGCCGCGGCGGCGTCAGCGGCGTGGCCTTGGTGGGGAGCGCGATCGTGGCTTCCTTGTCCACCAGTTCCTTGGTCCATTCGGACGTGCTGCGCAGCTGCACCAGATCGCCGGGCCTGCTGTCCCACAGCTCGCCGCCCTTGGAGTAGTAGGACTCGCCCGCGTGCTTCTTGCCGTACTCGTTCAGCGCCTCCGGCGCCATCTTGTAGCCGACACCATTGGGATGACGGGCGACAAATTCCTTGTCGACGAACTTCTCATCGAAGGCCTGCGCGGCTTCCAGCACGGACGACTTGCCGGCCAAGAACGACAGGAACTCGCGCACCTTGTTCAGGTACTGGTCGGCCGCCTTGCGCAGCCATTCGGCGCGGTATGCCTCATCGTCGATGAACTGGCTGGAGTCCACACCTTCGACGTCGGGCCAAATGCTGCCCTCAACAACCTTGTCGATCGGCGCCACCATGCCGCGGAAGTATTCGCCGCTCCAGTTCCTGGAGGCAACGTGCTTCGTCACCAGCCAGTCCTTGAAGGTGCGCAGATCCTTGCGCACGGCCTCGACGTAGAGCCGGAACCCGGGGCTCACCCCTTCGGGCAGCAGTGGCGCGAACAGGTCGGCGCGCGTGGTGGCCCGCTCGATCTGCGCCCAGGCGCGCTTGATGTCGGACTCGCCGGCCTTCATCTGCTCGCGCATCAACTCCCAGTGGCGGCGCAGATCAATGCCGGTGTTCTGCAACTTGTTGACCGGGCGGCCTTCGTACCATGCGGCGCCCTCTTCGGTCTTGCGCCACTTCATGGCGGCCTCGTAGCCGCGCTGCATGTCGGCCAGGTGATCGCCCGAGAGCGTGCTCTTGGTGCGGCCGGCCATCGCGTGATCGAACCCGCTGATGAACGCGCCGTGCTGCTCCGGCGGTATCTCCGCGTCCGGGTATGCCTCGGTCACGGCGGCGCCGAGTGCGGCCGCGCGCACGGCCGGAATACGGTGCTGCTCCTTGGCGCGCGCTGCGGACGTCTTGGCCAGCTGCTTGTGGATGGCGCGGGCCAGGCGCTGCACTTTCAACCCGTCGACGGTCACACCGGCGGCCTGGATGCCGGCCTGTACCGCTGCCAGTACGTCCTCGACCGGCTTTCCATCCAGGTCGGTGCGCGCGGCCAGCGAATTGAACAGGGTGCGCTCGGCCTCGCGCGCATCGGCCTTGGCCTGCGCGGCCGCCTTCTTTTCTGCCTCAGCCTTGACCTTGGCTTTTTCGCGGGCCTGTTGAAGCACGTTCTTGGTCGGCTGCTCCTGCTGCGCGGCCGGCGTTTCAACTTTGGCCGGTGCTGCTCCGCTTTCGGGCTGTTTCGTTCCGACTTCGGCGTCCTTCGCGTCGATGGCGGCCACCAGGGCCGCCAGCTTCTTGCCCTTGGGGTCAATGCCCAGCTCACGCGCTACCTTGGCCGCAGCGATGAAGTTGGTGCGCCAAGTGGCCGGGCGCGCTGGCGTCGTCGGCGTTGGTACAGCCGTTGCAGGATCGGTGGAGGCGGTTTCAGTCTCGATGCGCTCCAGCCCGTTTGACTGCAGCACCAGGATCTCTTTTTTCGTGCGCTCGCGCGGCTTCGGGTCCAGCTTGATGTACCAACCGTCGAAGTGGCCCTTCGTGACGGTGCCAATGCGGCCCGCGTACAGACCATTCTCGCTGCCTACCTTGTTCCAACTCACGATACGAACATGCGTGCCCACCGGGAACTGCAGCAGCGAATCCTGCCCGCGCGGCTTGTTCTCCGGCGCTTCCGGCGGGGCTTCACTCTTGCCAGGAGCTGGAGTTTCCCCGGTTCCCGCTTCGGCCGTTTCGGGCCCGGCGGCGGCAGTGGTGTTGGCTTGCTCGGCCGGCGTGGACGCTTCTTCCTTCGCCCCGCCGTAGAACTTCTGCCGGCGCGAGACTGCCCCGCCATCGGTCAGCGCCTTCTTGATCTGCGCGTCGGTAGCACCCTCGGGCACGCGGATCAGCTCGCCGCTGTCGAAGTTCTGCGCCGCGTCCTTGCCGATGTGCACAATGCCGTCCTTCACGGTCACCGGATCGGCCGCGTTAGGCGTGATGCCCAGCGTCAGGGGCCTTACCCCAGCCGCTTCCAAGTCCCCGGTTCCGCCTCCGGTTGCGGCTGCGGCGGTTCCGGCCGCATCGCCTCGCGTTGCCGTTGGCGTTTCAGTTCCCGGGGCTTTGACCTCTTGGACCGGGGCTGCTGGTGATGCGTCTTGGCCATTGCTCAGTTCCGGTGCGAGTTGAACGGGCGCGACATGATCGACAGGTACGCCATTCCCTGCGGCGTCACTCCCCGCCGCTTGGCCTCCAGCAGCTGCGCCCTGGTCAATCGCGGGGGACGGGGCGGCTTTGGCCGCTTGGGCCTTGGTGTTGCCATCTTTCAGCCACTCCTTGAAGGCGCCGATCGGCATCGGCGTGACCGGGCCGACCTTCCAGCCCGCATCGAAGTTGGATTTGTAGGCCTCGATGGCGCTGGCCTCGTCCCGGTAGCCCAGCATGGCCTTGTGCTCGTCGAACTTGCCCGTGTCCTGGTGCAGCTGGTCGATCACGTAGACCTGGCGCTCGGCGTTGTGCGAGTCCGGACCCAGGTAAACGTCGACCTGCTCGTCGTCGGCGCCCACCGTGCGCTTGATGTAGCCGTAGTGGTCGCTCATGGTGTGGGACCACTGCGAGCCATCGGGGCGCTTGCCGGTGCGCTCGGATCCGCGCGGGTTCTCCACCGTGATGTTCAGGCCGTGCAGCTGCACGTGGCCCTTCTGGTAGTTGCCGGCCTCCTTCTGCCCGTCGGTGGGCTCAGGCAGATCGTTGTGCGGGCTGGTCGCCGCCGCGTGCGCGGCCGTGTCGATCTCGGTCTTGGCTGCGACATCCGTGACATCGCTGGTCGGCCGCGCCACGAAGCCGCCGTTGATCTGGGTGGGCGCGTAACCTGCGCCGGCGCGCTTGGCTGCGGCTTGCGCGGCGATGCGGGTCTTGAAGGGCCTGCCCTGCTCACCCACGATGTCGTCGGCCTGCACGCTCGCGGCCCGTTCGTCAGCGATCTGGGCCTCGACCGCCCGGTTCTGGGCCTCGGTGCGCACGGCGCTGGGCATGGGTGCGGCGTCGCCGCGACTGCCCACCATGATGGTCTGCTCGTCCGGATCAGGGGCCGGCAGTAGCGCGACTGGCGCCGGTTCCGGTGCTGCGCCAGCCGGCAGAGTCGGCGGCGCAGGCAGGACCCGATCGTCGACCAGCTCCCAATTCGCGGGGGTCACCGGAGCGGGCAGCGCCAGCATCGAGGCCGCGCGCGAGATCGGGCCCGCGTTGGGGTCGATCGCAACCGCGGGCGCCGGTGCAGGCGCGGGCGCAGGCGCTTGGTGCGCGCCCATGACGTTGGCAGCGCCGCCCATGACGCCACCGGTCAAGCCGCCCTCGACGGCTTGGCGCGCGACGCCCTCGCCCAGCGGTTTGTCCTCGGCAAAGTTCTGCCACGCCTGTTCCTGCCCGCTTTGCAGCACTTCCTGCGCAGCCTCGCCGGTGGCGCCGCCGGCCGTGCGCGCGCCCAGCTTCAGGGGCTTGGCGGCCTGGTCGTACTTCAGGCCCTTGGCCATGATGGTCTCGACGGTCTCCAGGCCCAGCGCGTTCGCCGCACGGCCCAGCCCTGCACCGATGCCAGCGTCGATGACGCCAGAGGCCAGCGCGGCCGCCGCGTTCTTTTGCTGGTCGGGCAGCTCGGAGCCCTGATCCATCTGCTGGCCGGTCTGTTGGGCTCCCTCGCCGATGCCGCCGGCGATCGGCGCGGCCATCTTGGAGCCCACCACGCGCTCGAGGTAGCCGGGAACGGCTGCGATGCCCTTTTCCACCACCGGGGCGACAGCGCCCGCGCCCATGATCAAGCGCGATGCGACGCCGCCGGCCACCATGCCGGGAACCGACTGCGCCACCTGGTTGGCGGTGTAGGCCGGGTTGCGCAGGTACGCGCCCGCGACATCGGCCGCGCCGGCGCTCGGGTCGTCCCAGGTCTTATCGATCTCGGCCTGCGAGGCCTGCGCCTCGGGCGAATACTGGATCTCCTTGGCCCACTTGCCCGGCTGGAACCCGGTCATGTCGCCCAGCGCGTCGGCTGCGCGAGTAAAGGGCCGCGCGCCCACCGCAAGCGCGGGGGCCACATCGGCCAGCCCGGCGATCTGCCCGGGCAGCTGCAGCACACCGCTCTTGAGCGACTTGCCCAGGTCGCTCATCACGCGCGCCGCGGTGCTGGTCTCGGGCCTGGGCGCGTCCTCTACCAAGGTGCCACCGAACTGGTCGGTGTTGCCGGAAACCTCGATGCCGCCGAATTGGTCTTTTGCCATCACGGCTTCCGGTAGGTTTTGCCGTCGGCGCCGGTGTACGTGGTGCCGGGCGCGAGCTTGTCGAAGTCGGCCTTGGTGGAGACCTTGGGCGCGCCAGCTGCAGGTTGGTCTGCCAATGGCCGGCCTTCGGCGCTGTAGGAAACTGGTTTGCCGGTGCGCCTGTCGGTGACAACGATGGTGCTCGGAGATTTGTTGCCCAGCGCGTCCACGACGCCGGGAACCACGGTGGTCGAATACAGCTCCGCGACCTCGCTCTTGCCCTGCAGGGTGCGCAGGGTTTCCTCGGCTGCGGCCTTGGCCTCGGGCGTCTTGGCCGCAAGAACGGCGGCGCGCGCCGTGTCGGTCTGCTGGGCCAGCTTCACCTGGCTGGCCTTCAACGGGGCATCTTGCGAGTGCACGCCGGCATCCATGGCCAGGCGCTGCGCCGCGGTCTTGGCGTTGCTGTCCGTGCCGTAGCGCTGCGCATCCGCTGAAATCTGCTGGCCCGCCAGCTGGGCCGCGGCGCGGCCCTGGGCATCGGCCATCAGGGTCGCGTCGTGGCCAGCGGCGATGCCGCTGGCGTTGTTCAGCCGTGCCAATTCGCGCGCGCTGATGTCCTTGTTGCCCAGCGTACTCAGGCTGGGGGTCTCGGCAATGCCGCCGCCATTGGCGGTGCGGAAAAAGCCCGCGCTGGGCCCGCCGATCACCCGCATGCCGCCGCCGTTGCTCATCACCCCGGGCTGGTCATAGCCCGCGCTCATCGCGGCCGCGGCGGGCGATGCGCCACCCGTGGGGGCTGCCGCCGGAATGGTCTGCACGCCGGGCCTGCTGGACATCAGCACGTTGTTGTCATTGCCGGTGACGTTGGAGTACAACGTGCGGCCGTCAGCGGTCGTGAACTTGGAAACACCGGGCGCACCCTGCACTGCGGCACCGGCCTGCCCGCCCAGGGTGACTGTGGTGTTGGGGTTCCAACTCGGGGCTGGGCCGTTCGGGTCGACGGGGGTTGGGTTGACGAAGCCGCGGCCTGCACCGGCAGGCTGGTTGATCGCGGCGGGGGCCGGGTTGACCGATCCGCGTCCTGCGCCAGCCGCTGAAGTGGTCGGCTGCACGCTGGGCATGGCGGCCATCGGGTTCACCACAGGGGGATTGACCGTGCCGCGTCCGGCGCCCACGGCGTCGCGGGCCCTGATCTGGTCGTAGAACGGGGTCTGCGATGCCGGATCGGCGCCGGCGGGGCTGACCATCGGGCTGGTGTACGCAGCGTTGATGCCGGCCGCGCGCATCGGGCGCACCACGGCGGTGTCGTAGGCTCCTGCCAGACCGCGCAGCGGCATCGTGCCCACATCGGCAATTGCAGCGCCGGCTCGGGTGTTCATGTCCGACAAGGTGGCAACCGCGCTGCCTACCCTCTTGCGATCGCTGGCCGCCTGGGAGTCCAGCGGAACCTCGCCGCCATCGGCCAACTGGCGCGCCGCGCGGCTGTTGGACTTCTTGGCCGCCGGCTTGTGCGTGCTGCCCTTGACCATATCGAGCACCTTCGCGCCGATGGCATGCACCTGCTCGGGCGTGAACTCGCTTTCTCCGTTGCTCACCTTGACCGGGACCGCCATCTTCTTGGTGGAGTCGGCCGGCATGACAAAGGAGCCCGGGCGCATGTTGCGCGCAATCGAGTCGCTGGTGCCCGTGCCCGCGCCCTTGATCGGCTTGGCCTTCACCGTGCCACCGTCCTTCAGGCCCGCCGCCGCCTCGCGCCGCTGCATCGTCGACTGCATGCCGCTTGCGTAGTCGCTAATCGCATTGCGTTGTGGCGCGGGTGCCGGTGCAGCCATTGCAGCGGCGGCCGGGGTCTTGGCTGCGCGCTCGGCGTCCTGCCGCGCGTACTTCTGGGTGATCGTCTCGGGCGGTCCGGACGGGCCAAAGAGCTTTTCCTTGACCGTCTGGATCAGCCCACCGTCGGCGTAGTTCTTGGTTTCACGGGTGCGCGTGACTTGCATGGCGGGTCCTCCGGGTTGCGCCGGATTCTGGGAGCGCCTGCGCACCCGGGCAAACCTTACCGGGGTGGTCAGATCGAGGTGATCGGCGCGACCGTACTGCTGGTGTCGTTGCTGTAGGAGTAGCCCACCGAGTTGCTGGCGCTGGCCGAGACACCCGCGCTGGCGTGGATCATCGAATAGGCCGAGGACGTCAGCTGCGCGAAGATCTGCGCGCCGGTCTTGGCCGCATCCAGCATCGCCTGGCGGTTGCCCTGAATCACTTCGGTGTTGATCTTCTCCACCGCCAGCGAATAGTTCTTCTGCGCCTCGTACTGGGAAATGCCGATCTGCCAGCGCTTGACGTCCTGCTCCACCATCGCCTGGGCCTTGGCCAGCCCGGCCTTGAAGCCGTCCAGCAGCATCCCCGACTTGGCCGCCAGCGCCTGGAAGCGCGAGGTCTCGCCCTTCACGCGCGCCTCCCAGGCGCTCCACTTCGCGCTGAATGCGCGCGCACGGCCGTCGTAGTAGGCGACGTTGGCGCGGGCCTTCTCGCCCTGGGCGCTGGCCTTGGCGCTGAACGCCTGGGCCTTGGCCTTATAGAGCTCCACCTTGCCCAGCTCGGCCTGCACGCCCTTGCCCCAGGCATCCATGACGATGCCCTGGGCCTGCGCGTTGGCCTTGAAGGCTTCGACCTTGGCGGTCTCGCCATTGATGCCCGCGATGTACGCCTTGATCTGCTCGCCCTTGGCCGCCAGCTTGGCGCCTTCGAGCTCCACCAGAGTCTTGGCCGCGCCGATCTGCGCCTCGTAGATGCGCACCAGGGACATGCTCGCCTCGATGCCCGCCTTGTACTCTTCGACCAGGGTCTTGTTGATGTCGGCCTTGGTCTGCTCGGCGGCGAGTTCGGCGCGCAGCACTTCGACCTTGAGCTGCTCGCCCTTGATCAGCGTGTCGTAGACCGCCGCATAGGTGCGATACGAGTCCAGCAGCTCCTTGAACTTCGCCAGCTCCGCGTTGTAAAGCTGGATGGCGTTGTCGGCCACCGCCTTGGCATTCTCGAAGGCCAGCTGCTCGAGCCGGAAGCTGTACTCGATCAGCTTGCCCTCCAGGTCCATGCCGGCGGCGATGGTGTCCTTCAGGTTGGCCTGCTCCAGCTCGGCCTGCTTGATGGTGATTTCGCGCGAGAGCGAGGAAGCCTTGTCGAAGGTGTCCTGTTGCGCCTCGCGCAGCTGCGCCGCGGTGACGCCCGCGGGCAGGTGCCACCCGAGCGCTTCGCTGGTGCGCCCCACCGTGTCCTCGTTGGCCTGCCCGAGCTTCGCCTCGCGGCTGCGGCCGCGGTCCCACAGCGCCTGTTCCACCGCCGGAGCCAGGCCGGTGCCGCCGGCCATTCGCTCCAGCAACTTGGCCTTCAGGGTCGTCAGCAGCGTGGAGGCGTATTCCGGGCCCGGGGTGTAGCTGTAGGGGGTCGGCGCGACCAGATCGAGCGTCGGAATGTTCTCCAGGTTGGTCAGGAACGCCGCGTGCAGGTCGACTCCGGCGAAGGTGGGCGTCGACAGCGTGAGGTAGGTCGGCGCCGCCGGCAGCGTGATCGTCGGCGCATCGGGCAGCGCGATCGCGGCCGGATCGGACACGGTGGGGGCCACGCCGAAACTGAGCGTTGGCGCCACGCCGAAGTCCAGCGTCGGCTTCAGGCCGAAATCCAGGGTCGGCGCCGCCTCGGCGAAGTCGTCAATGACGATGCTCGGGGCGGCATCCGCGAAGTCGGCGGGCGTAGCCGCTTCGTTCCAGTCCAGGCTGTCGGTGAGCACCGGCAGGTCCGGCATGGTGGTGGCCGTGGGCGCGTCGATCGGCGTCCAGGTCAGGTCGAACGTGGGCGCCGCGTACACGGCCGCCTGCAGCGCGGCGACGTAACTCTCGGTCTGCGACTTCGCCGCGGTGGCGTAGCTGGTGGCGTTGCTGAAAACTTCGCCTACGGTTTCTGCTGGGGTGGCCATGGTCAAACCCTCCTGGTCTTGGATTCGGGAACGATCGCCTCGAGGCGGTCGATTCGGAAGGCAGCCCCGGCCACGTTGCGGTAGCCCAGGCCGAGGTAGTTCTCGCGGATGCCCATGCCGGGTTTAGCGCGTGACATCCCGGCGTCCAACACCTGGACGGGGTACTCCCAGGCCCCACCAGCGCCCGCCACGCGCAGCAGGCCGGCCCCTGCGCCCTGGATGCCCAGGTACACCATGTCCACGCCCTTCTTCTTGGACGAGCCCAGCAGGGTCTTGGCGCACATGAAGGTGCCGTCGATGGGCACCGGTGCGACCGGATCTCCGGCGGTGCCGTCCGAGTCGCCTCCCAGCAGGTACAGGCCGGTGGCGTCCCCCGCGTGCGTGGGCGTGATCGACTGGAAAGCCCAGTCGTATTCGCTGACGGCGCCGGTGGCGGTGTTCATCACGATGGTGGTCATGGGCTTCTCCTATACGCTGTAGAGCTTGATGTTCCGGTCTCCCAGCGCCGGCAGCGGGGCGCCCGAGCTGGCGGGGATGTTGTCCGACCAGGTGCCGATCACGCCGTTGCGCACTTCCACGTGCATCTTGTCGTTGGCGATGGTCGAGCCCAGCGCCGGCATGTAGAACCAGGAGGCCCCGATCGCGGGGTTGTCGTACTGGTGCGCGTCACACTTGAGGGTGCTCAGCAACCACAGCGCCTTGGAAAGGTCAGCCAGCTTGAAGCTGCGCGCGTACAGCTGGCCCTGAACGAACCGCTTGTGGGGGATCTCGCGGCCGTGCTTGATGTAGGAGAACTCGATGCCCTCGGTGCTCTTGAGCGGATCGAAGTCGGCGGTCAGCTTGTCTTGCAGCGCCAGGTTCGGGTTGACGCCCTGATGTTTGGCGATTGCCGACAGGCAGTCGATCGAATCGAGAGGGATCGAGGGCTGTGGCGGAATCCAGTAATTGAGTTTGCGCTCGGAGTCGCTGTCGGGGTAAACGAACACGTTGATCGCGGCGACCTGGGGGATGAACTCGAAGGCCGGCCGGGTGCAGGTTCCCGAAGCCAGCAGGGTCGAGGCGAGCGCGGCGTCGGCCCACTTGCACTCGAAGTAGATCTTGACGTCGTAGCTCGGATTGGAAGTGACGGCCAGCTGCCCGAGATAGCCGGCCGGAGCCTGGTCCCACTGTGCCCCGCTGCACACGACTTCCACCCGGATGGCCGCATAAAAGCGCCCCCGATGATCGTAGTCGATGAAGTGGCGGCTCTTGAATGTGTAGCTGCCTGTGTTGCGCAGCGGGATGTCGCGCACCGTCGTCGTGTGGTTTCCCGAGTCGGGCACAGCTGCGAAATCTGCATTCCATGGCCCCAGTAGATTGGTCGCCGCTTCCCAGGCGTTGTATTGGTCCTGGGCCGTGCCACCTGGGGCGGTCGGGTCGGCGATCAGGTATTTCTGCCCGAAGGCACCCCCAAATTGCTTGGCGTCGGTCGTGACGTCCTGGTAGAGCGATCCGGCCAAGGCCCCGGCGACGGAGCCCTCCAGAATCTTCACGTCCACCCATGGGAGCATGGCGGTGAACTCCGGCAGACCGCTGAGGCTCTTGTCCACGTCGCGCCGGATCTTGGTAAGGCTGGTGGTGGCAACGTAGCTGCTGTTGGCGCCGGGAGTGGTCCCGGTGTAGGCCCATTGCTTCCTGCCGCCGCGCCAGTATTCGGTGCCGGGGTAGGCCATGTCACGATAGAGCTGCAGGTACTCCACGCCGCTGACGGCGGGCAGGGCCAGCACCTTGTTGATGCTGTCGGGGGTGCCCGCCGTCAACGTCTTGGTGTTGACGTACGCATCCATGCCGATGACCGCGTTGCTGGTGCTGATGGTCGTGCCGCAGTTGTAGTAGCCGCCCGCCGAATTGAATGGGTCGGCCCATCCTCCCGATGGAGTGAATGGCGGCTGGGGGACCGTTTTCGACGAGGCCGTTGTTCCGTATGCCTTCAGGTAGACCTTCCCATCGGGTGACTCGCCCAATTCCGTGCTGGTGACGTTTGAAGAGACCACGGTGTTCGGCCCGATCGGCGCGTCGAAGTCCACCGTGTTGGTGGAGTCCATGGCATAGGTGTCCTGTGCCGTACGCTTGATGACTTCGTGCTTGAATCGGTACCTCGACACGGGCGACGAGGGCGCCAGCGGGTTGCTGCGGAAGGCCTGCAGCACGGCGCGAGTACCCGTCACATCGGACGCGCCGGGCAGGTTCTGCACCGCTTCGGTCCCCAGCGCCGAGGGCGGCGGCATGGTGTAGAGAACGGTCCCGTCCAGCGCGGCGACCGTTGCATTCTTGGCGATGTGTGCTCGATGGGGGGCGAGCGTCGGCGTGCCGCTCACCGGGTATTCGATGCAGATCGGAACCTGATAGTCCGCGGTTCCAGCAGGCCCCTTGTGCGGCGCGTAATCCCACAGCTGCCGGTCGTCCTTGTCGTAGACCAGCGGCAGCACCAGGGCGGTCGCCGCCCGCAGGTCCTGGTTGTACCCGGTGACTTCCTTGGGCGTCTTGGGGATCTGGCTGACAGGCCATCGCTTGTCCGTGGCCCACGTGTTCGATGCGGGCCTGAATTTGTAGATCAGCGGGCTGGCCCAGGTGGTGACGACGGCGAAGCCGTGCGGAATTTTCGCTTCTTCGGGGCCGCCGCCGGGCGGCCACACCATTACGACATCCAGTCCGCTGTTGGAGACCATGCGCACCTTGGTTCCGTCCTGGAGCACCCGGTTTTGCACCAGGTAGGCCGCCTCGGAGACCCGCAGCGCGTCCCGGAATAGCTTGTAGGCGTGGGAAACCCCGGCCAGCTGCTGGGGGGTGAGGCTCACTCCACCCTCGACCTTCATGATCGGCGGCACGCGCCCGGTCACCGGCTCCCCGTGGAAGCCGATGAAACTGGGGTCGTGCACCTGGGTCATTGCGGGATGGCGAGGTACTGGGGAATGCCGCCCTGGATCCGGAAGGTGGCCGCGACCTCGGTGGCGGCGGTCTGGTAGACGCCCTCGCTGAGCGCCGCGATGCCGCCGTCGCCGTAGCCGGCCGTGAGGATCCCGCCGGCGATGCACACCATGCAATCGCCCTCGCCTGCGCTGCCGTCGCCGCGCTTCAGATGCTTGCCCGGCACCGTGACGCCCGAGCCCAGCGCCACGGCGCCCGGCACGCGCGAGTGGTAGACCAGGCCATCGAAGTTGTCGCCGGCCAGGAAGGCCAGCTTGGCGGTGGTCCCCACGAAGATGCCGTTCTGCACCGGCTGGATCAGCGTGATCGGGTCGGGCAGCGCCTTGAAGTCGCGCGCCAGGTCGAACAGCTCCCACTGGTGAGGCTTGGAGGCGTAGAGCACGTTGCCCACGGCGGTGAGCGCGCGGCCGCGCCAGAACGCGGTGAGGATGCCCGCCGGGGCCGGGGCCATGAAGTCGGTCTTGCACGGCTGCACCAGCGTGTCATTGGCCGCGGTGAAGGCGAACGTGGATCCGGCCGTGTTGCCGGCCAGGTAGGCGGTATCGTCGTTGTGGCTGGTGAGGTAGACGTTGGTGGTGTGCCCATCGAGCAGCGGCAGCCCGGTGAGCACCAGCCCGCCGGCGGCGATGTCGAAGGGCGCGGAGTAGATCGGCCCACCTTCCAGGCCATCGGAGATCCGCACGTGCGTCAGGCGATAGCGGTACTTGCCCGCAAAGAGGCTCCCGGCGACCTCGGCCGCCGCGCCCAGGCTGGCGGGGATAGGCACGCCCCAGCTGGTCCTGGCGGCGCCATCGGTGATCCCGCAGATCAGCCCGTTGCTGAAGGTCGTGCGCCCGTCCGGCCAGTTGGTGTACCAGACCCGATCGACGCCGAGCGCCGGGTAGATCATGGTCTCGGCGCCGCCGGGCGCGATCGCCTTCAGGTCGCCGTCCACGGTGGCCAGCTGGAAGCCATTGGCCTGCCACAGGTTCTTGTGACAGGTGGCCACCACGGTACTGAATCCGGCGCGGCGCTCGACCTCGCCGCTGTTGTCGATGTCCACGTTCATGGCCTCGACCAGCGGCGCGGTGCCGGTCTTGGGGTCGTGCACCAGGCGCTCGGGGTGGGTGACGTTGTTGATGCCGGTGAAGCGCTTGAGGGTCAGCATCATGGACTCCATGCAATGGGTGTGCCGAACTGGGTGGTCGATAGTCCCGTCGCGCGCTGCGTCTGGGGGAACGGGCAAGTCGGATTGCGCCGCAGCAGGGGCGTGCCGAACCGCGACGTCGGCGGCAAGGACGAGGCGCGGTGCGTCTGCACGCTCGCTGGAGTGCCAAACTGGCTGCTGCAAAAGCCCGCGGCCGGGTAGCGGAACTGGTTGAAGGCCGTGGGGCGACCGAAGGCCCCCCGCGGCTTGATGCTGTAGGCGCGGTGCGGGCCCCACTGCGCGGGCGTGCCGAAGCGGCTCGTTGGCCCCAGCGAGCTCGCAACGCAGGTCAGGCGCACGGTCGGAGTTCCGAACGCGGTGCTGCGCAGGCCGGTGGCGTGCCCGGTGATCAGAGCCTTGGGGGTGCCGAACGCGGCCGCCGGTTCGACAGAGGACGCCTGCACGTAGCGCTGGGTGGCGTCGGCCACGGGCGTGCCGAAGGCGGTGGAGTTGAATCCGCTGGCCTGCCCGCTCACGGACAGCGCGGCGGTGGGCGTGCCAAAGCGCGAGGTCCGGCCCACGCTCGAGGCAATCTCGGTGCGGTCCAGGTTGATGGGCGTGTAGCCCAGGACGATGGGCGTGCCAAAGCGGGTCGAGGCCAGCGCGGTAGCGGTCTGCGTCTGGTTGAACGGGGTGCTCGGCGTGCCGAAGCGGCTGGTCGCTCCCAGCGACTCGGCTCGGAACCCCTGGAAGGCGGCGGGTGTTCCGAACTGGGTGCTGCTGAACCCGGTGACATACATGCGCCAGGACAGCTGGGGCGTGCCGAACTGCGTGCTGCGAAAGCCCACCGCGTTGGGGACGTTGGCCGGCGTGCCGAAGGCGCTCGATGAGAAGCCGGAGGCCTGCGCGAATGTGACTCGGGTCGGCGTGCCGAAGGCCGTGCTACTGAAGCCAGTGGCGCTCTCGATGTGGTTGTAAACCGCCAGCGGCGTGCCGAACTGGGTCGAAGAGAAGCCGGCGGCATTCTGCGACTTCTTGGCGGTCGGCGTGCCGAAGTTCGTGCTGGAAAAGCCGCTGGCCGTTCCGGTGAAAGAGTCGAAAACGCCCGCGTTGTAGCCGGCGGGAACCGTGTAGGTGAACGCGCTGGCGCCGAAGTTGGCCGTGACCACGCTGGCCGAGCCGCCCACCCCAGTGCCACCCATCGGGTAGACGGTCCCGGTCAGCCCGGAGAATGCAATCCCCTTGTCCACGCCACCGACCACGAAGCTGATGGTGCCCGCGTCCATGTCGAGCTTGACGCCCACCACGACTCCGTTGGCGATTGCAGAGGCGTAGGCGGTGGCCGCCCCGTTGTTGTATTTGCTGCCGTTGGACCAGTACAGGCCCCAGCCATTCGCGTCCGTGCCTGGATAGCTCGTAAGTGCGGCGGTGGACTTGCCGGCGCCATTCATCGAGCCGGTGTTACCGCTGGAGGACAGCTCCCAATACCACTTGCCTGCGCTCTTGCCGATCGTGGCCCGAACAGACGGATAGGTGAAGTTTCCCGGCGTCGTGAACGTCAGGTTTCCATTGGACAGGACAACGCCCGTGCCCTTGTCCGATGGGTTCCATGTTGCGTAGGCCATTGCGGGGTCCGCGCCCGCAGGCGCTTAGAGCGAAACGATCTTGTAGGTGCCGTTGTCCCACTGCACCGTGACGTCGCCACCGTTGGTGCCCAGCGGAAAGCCGGTGATCGTGTCGATGTAGAGCAGCAGCGGGCTGGTGGCAGCCACGCCGGTGTCCTTGTAGATCACCACGCCCTCGCTGGTGTCCCCAGCGGTGACGGTGGGATAGGTGATGTCGGAGGCATCGAACGCGCCACCCGTCACGCTCTTGCCGGCCAGGGTCTGGTCCGCGTTGAGCCGGTAGGCCGAAACGTCCGGCAGGAACTCGTCGGCGGCCAGGTTCTGCGGGTAGGTGTTCTTGACCAGGATCGCCTTGAGCGTGTCGGCTGGGAAGTTGATGGCGCCCGACAGGACCTTCTCTTTACCTTTTGCGTACCAAGCATTGGCCATGATGATTCTCCGGTGGGGTGGGGTTGATCAATAACGGGCGTAGCGCACCACGGGCGGGCGCCGATCGCGCCGCTTGCGCTGCACGTTGGCGTCGACCTTCGCGCCGAAGTCGGCGGTGAAGCGTGTTTCGAACTCGGTGGCCTTGACCGAACTGAAGGTCTCGGCGTCGGCCTTGCTGTAGCCGCGGCAGTAGAGCCAGTTCATCAGGCGCAGGTGGAACCGCTCATTGACCTCGGGCGCGGTGTTGTTGGGCGCGGCCAGGCTGCGCGCGGTCAGCTCGCGGCGGTAGACGGTCAGCGCCAGGCTCTGCCCCGTGACGCTGGCGTTGGGTGTGGGCACCAGGCGCAGCTGGCCGTCGGTGAGGATGTAGCGCTGGGGCTCGCCGGTGCGGCCCTCCCAGTTGGCATCGCGCCGGTCCTCGGCCTCGACGCTCGATTCGGTGAGCGCGCGGCCTCGGAAGGAAACGCGCTTGACCTTGATGACGCTGGCGTGCAGCAGGTAGGTGTCGGTGCCAGCCACCAGGGCGATGGCACAGCATGCGGGCGTGGTCCTGTCTTCGAGCAGCAGGGCCCGCTCGCATGCCTCGTTCAGTGCGTCATTGAGATAGCCCAGGATCTCGGCGTCCGACCACAGGGGCGGCGTCGAATTGTCCCGCGTTACCCCGCGATATTCGGCAATGAACGCGGCAACGTCCATGGGATCAGGCGCCGGCCTTGATCTTGGCCCAGGCCGCGTCGACTTCCTCGCGACTGACCTTGAAGCCGCAGCGGCGGGTGACTGCGGTCACGTCGGGCGTGCCGTCACGCTTGAAGTCGCTGGCCTCGTTGCCGTCGACCATCTTTTCCAAGGCCGCGTCGATCACGCCGGATCGGGTGGGGGCGCTCGAGGTTTCGACCGGAAGGTTGGCCACGCCGGCGGGGATCGCGCCCTCGGCAATGGCCAGGCGGTGGAACCTGGGCTCGATCTCGATGCCCTCGGGCGCTTCGTCCGTGGCAGGCGGGATCACACAGGTGTGACCGGAAGTGAGACCGATGGACATCGGCTCGCCAGTGGGAGATCTGAATTTCATGGTTTTCCTCTTTCAAAAAACCCCGCGGGGATCAAGCCGCGGGGGGTTAAAAGCCTGCGAACAGGCGCCACTGAACTCTTTGGAGCTGGATCAGCCCTGGGCGAACGCTGCGCGTCCGTCCTTGATGTACTGCACGATCAGGCGGAACGCGCCGGCTGCCGGGGCGGCGCCGACGCCGGTCCACACGACGCCCACGGAACCGGGCGAGGCGTACTTCTTGCCGGTAGGCACGATCGGGATCCAGGTGCCGGCCACGGTGACATCCGCCGACTGAGCCGCATAGGTGTCGGCCACGGCAGCCGCCGCCCCTACCTTGTCGCCAATCGAGAATTTGTCCGTGGTGGCCGAGTCGAACAGCGTGGTGACGGCCAGGCCGCCGCCGGTGACGATCGCGCCGGCGGGCACGTCGACGCAGGCGAGGTAGGTGCCGCTCACGACGTCACCGAAGGCGCCGAGGGCTTGGCCGACGATGGGGTCTTGGCGACCGGATTGTTTGGCGAGGGTCATGGTGTGCTCCTTTTCAGCATCAGTGGGAGAAGGTGCGCGGGATTGCGCGAGGGGTGAAGGGCGGCGAGGCCCGAAGGCCCCGCCTGGGCCTGCTTACTGCAGGTAGTGGTCGATGGCCAGGATGCCGAAGTCCTCGGTCGTCCCGCTGTAGATCGAGAAGAACTTGGGCTTGAGCATGCCCAGCATCTTGTCGACGTTGATGCCCTGCTGGCTGCCGTACTGGAAAGTCTTTTCGTCCCATTCCGGCACGCCGATGTCGGCCATGCCCAGCGCCTGGGCACCGCACAGCAGGGTGCGGGTGCCATTGACGGCGCCAGCGGCGCCCCACTTCGAGCCCGCCGCGGCGCCCTTGGTGTTGTAGACCAGCCGGTGCTCGTGGATCACAGCGCCGTCCACCGTGACCGTGGCGCCGGTGAACCACGGGCTGTCCAGGCCGGCCTTGGTGGCCACGGCCACGACCGCGCGCTGGTAGTCGGCGTCCTTCTTCAGGGCCGCCAGGGTGCCCGGCTGCACCAGCAGGCCGTAGTACTCCTTGCCGTCGGCCATCAACGGCTTGATGTACTGCGTCTTGGCGTACGCGATGGCGTCGACGATCATCCCGTACTTGGGCACGTAGGTGTTGTCGATGCTGCCGGTCACGCTGGGAACCAGGGCGCTGCCGTTCCACATCAGCGAGCGGTTGGCCGAGGGCGCCGCCACGTCGGCCGCGAACGACAGGTTGGGAAACGGGCTGTTGACCCGCGGCGCGCCGTTGTTCTGGAAGGCGTAGCTGATGCCGCTCATGGTGAGGAAGGCCAGCTGGTCGACGCGGTTGGCCAGCCAGTAGGACA
Organism: Comamonadaceae bacterium; assembly: GCA_023259355.1. Lineage (GTDB taxonomy): Bacteria > Pseudomonadota > Gammaproteobacteria > Burkholderiales > Burkholderiaceae_C > JAHFQI01. The sequence continues at coordinate 15,427 of JAHFQI010000002.1, read as the reverse complement.
GTCGATCCTTGCCGGTCTCGCGGAAGCGGATCACCGTCTTCTGGTCGGCCAACTTGCCCTTGTTGCGAACCGAGTGGGTGATCAGGTCGATGTTCAGGGCAATGCTGTACGACTGCATCGCCTCTTCGTTGCCTTCGCGCTCGTTGTCTCCGATCACGCCGTCTTCGACCAGATCCGCGACCAGGTGCATCAGCACTTGCTCGCCCTTTTCGGTCTTGGTCAGTTCGGTGATGCGCTGGATCATGGCGGCTTCGCCGGTGCCCATGAAGCGCTTGCAGAACATCTTGTCGCGCGCAGCGCTCCAGACGTCCCGGCTCCAAACGATCTTCTGCTGCGACGTGAGCGCCGCGAAATTGGTCAACATGATTCATGCTCCTTGAGGGTTGGGTAAACGGCTTTCGGCGTTACGCAGCCAGTGCGGGAACATGACGTGAGGCGGTCAAGAGCGCCGAGGCCCTTTAACGTCCTGCCTCTTGGACGGATGCACCCCGGGGGAACCGGGCCCGGCCAGCTGGGTGACTGCTGGCCGGACCCCGCCTGCGCTATGCGTCGCCGCGCAGCCGTTTCTTCTCGGCCGGTGTCAACGCATCGAACTGGGCTTCGGTCATGCTTTCCACATCGACCTTGCCGGCGGCCTGTCGGTTGCCAGAGCCTGCCGCCAGGGGCGGCTGCTGGGCCGATGCCGCTGCGCCGCGCGCGTTGGCTCCTTGGGGCCGAGTGTCGACGCGGGGCTTGCCGCTCGGCAACTCCTTACCGGGGGTGCCGTCGTCAGCTGAGCCACCTTCGGGCGCGAACTTCGGGGCGATCCGGTCGACCGCGGCCTTGAGCGCCTGCGCAGGCGACACGCCCTTGCGCACGCCGGCATCGCGCGCGGCGATGATCAGCTCCATGGTCTCGGCGTCGTCCTCCAGATAGGGCCAGTCCGCCACGGCCTGGTTGGCCACCTCGGTCAGCGAGCTTTGCGCGCTGCGTTGCGCCTGCCGAGCCTCGACGTTGATCTCGGCCTGCTCGACGAGCTGCGCGTTGATCTTGGCGCGCAGTTCCACCGCCTTGTCGAACTCGCCGTCGGCCAGGAACTCCGCATATTCGCGCTCGGCCTTGGTGATGTCGAAGGCGGGAGCGGGCGCCGCGGTGGGCTGCGGCGTTGCGCCGGGCGTTTCCTTGCCAGCCTTGAGCGCGTCGTTCTCGGCCTTGAGCTGGTTGCGCTGCTCGATGACCTCGTTCAGGCGCGCGATAGGCACGCTCTGCGGGGCCTTCTTGCCTGCCCCATCGGGCGCCGGCGCTGTGCCATCGTCGTCGTGGTCGGCATCATCGTTGCCGGCGCCTTCGGCCACCTTGGCCAGGGCGTCCGGGTTCAATGGCGGCGTGAGCTCGTCGCCGCGATCGACGGGGCCATCATCAGGACCCTCGCCGTCGCCCGCGTCATCGGTGCCGCCGCCGCCGTCCTCGCCTGCATCGGCATCGGGCTGCAGGTTCAGCCCGCCGCCGCCATCGGCCTCGCCGGCTGCGGCCTGGTGGGTGTGTTTGATTCGCATGACGATCATGGTGTTGCCTTGTGGTTCAGTGGGGCCTGGGGGAAAGGGACTACTTCTTCTTGTCGTTCTTTTCGCTGTCGGGCTTCATGCCGGCGACCTCCTGCATGTCCTCGCACTTGGTCTTGGCCAGCTTCTGGGCCGCCTTCAGCCGCTTGGGGTCGTCCTGGATCTCCTGGGCCCGGCAGAGCGTGCGCAGGTCGTCCTCGGCCTGGTAGTTCATGTCCATGCCCACCGTCGCGGCGTACATGCCCTTGTTCTTTGCCATCGTTCGCTCCTTCAAGGTTGCGGCTGCGCGTCGGCGGCCTGGGTTTCAATGCCGGCGTGGGCGCCGTCGGCTGCGCTGGCCGGTCTGGCCGGGAAAAGCGGGCTGGTGTTGGCCTGCGGCGCGGGCAGCGCCAGCTGCTGGGCGGCACCGCCGGGCCCGGCCGGCACGATCGGCGGCGCGTTCTTGTCGACGAACCCGACGGAGCCCAGCACGCTATCGGCCAACGGGCTGATCGCCGGGTTCATCGAGATCGCGCCGGCGGTCTGGATCGCGCTGTAGATCGACTCGACATCCAGGGCCATGGCCTGCGAGCGCGTCTTGGCCGCGTTGGCGCGCACCAGGTCGGCCTGGGCTTCGGCCACCGGGTCCTTGGTGTCCATCTGGGCCAGGATGTCGTGCTTGTCGGCCAGGCTGGAGTAGCGCACCACCACCGCGTCGGGGATCTTGATGCCTTCCTTGCGCATTTCCAGGGCCTGCGAGAACTGGCTGTTCTCGAACGTGATGGCCATCGGCTGCTCGGTGATCACTGCGTCGTAGGTGCCCACCGTGATGTCGTTGATGTAGGTGCCGGTGGCCGGGTCGAACTTGTTGATCTCCAGCACCTTCTCGACCTGCTGGCCGGTCTGGTGATCCATTTCGGTGATCCGGAAGATGCGGTAGCTGTCGTAGTACCGCTGCGCGAGCTTGAGCATGCGCCCGGCCAGCATGTGGCGGGTGTAGGCCAGGTTGTCCAGCGGCACGGCCAGCTGCTGCTGGCTGGCGAACTGGTCGCTTTGCTTGGCGACGCCGGATACCGCGTTGCCCTGCAGGCCGCGCATGGCGTCGGGCACCGTGACATCCTTGAGCGCCTGGGTGGCCCGGTCGATGAGCCGGTCGACGCCGGTGGGCACCTGGTTGGCCTGAATCTTCTCGGGCTTGGTCGTCCCTTTCCTGAACTCCACCACCAGGCCAGAGGTCGCGCCCACTTCCTCGAGCTCGTCGGTGTCCATGTTGGTGAGGCTGTTTTCCTCGACCACCCACCCGCTATTGGCCGTCGTGTTGATGATGTGCTGGAACTGGCTGACGGCCTTGTTCAGCACTTCCTGCGGGCCGATGCCGTTGTCCACCATGCCGCGGGTCATGCCGCGCCGGAAGTAGGCGAAGTAGGGAATGACGGTGAAGTGCTCGTACGGGCTGATCTTGTCGAAAAGCGTCACGCAGTAGGTGGAGACCACCCACCGGATGCGCCGCTGCATGCGCATGGCCAGCACCGCGCCCTGAGCCTGGGCCGCCGCGACCTGCTCGGGGCTGAGCGTTTCAGCGATGCGAACGTCGCCAGATTCTGGAAACACCAGGCATTGGGTGCGCTGCATGACCCAGCGCTGCCGGTCGATCAGGCGATAGCGCTTCAGGCCCGGCTCGTTCGTGTAGGCGTCGAAGATGCCCTGCAGGCCGGTGCCGCCGAACTTGTTGCGCTCGGTCTCGGCCTCCTGCACACCCCAGTCCGGGCCGTCGTCGCCCGATGCCTCGGCCTTGGTGCGGGCTTCCTTGCCGTAATACTGCTCGATCTCGTCCAGGCTGTACCAGCGGGTGACCTGCACATCGGCCCACTTGTCGGGGTCGTAGCTCTTGGCGTCCGGATCCGGGATGACGTCGCGCGGGTCCAGGTTGCACAGCACCATGTCGCCCTTGATGTTGCTGTCGAAGTCCATGCGCAGGTCGTAGTACCCGCGCTGCTCGATCAGCCCGTCGCCGTAGACCTGGGTCTCCAGCCAATGCAGCTTGTTCTGGTCGGCAATCTGCATGATCACCTTGGACAGGGCCGTGGCCTTGAACAGGTCGGCCTCACCGCCGCGCGGCTTGAAGGCGATGTCCATGCGGTTCTGGATCTGGTGGCCAAGCGCCGAGTTGACGCTGGGCATGATCTCGTTGAACTCGTACCAGGGCCGCCCTTCCGCGTCGAGCACGGCCTTGGCGTCGGGGGTCCACTGCAGCCCCCCGCCCATATACATGCCCTCGCACTTCTGGGCCTGGGCCATGTACTCGATGTGGCCGCGGTCCTTGGTGTAGAGGTAGCGGTGCCAGTTTTCGCGGGCTTGTTCGTCGTAGGCCATGGGTTAAGCGGCTTGCGCCGATCCTTTGCGTCGTTTGATGCCCAGGCGGTCGCGCCAGGACGATTTGGGGAACTTGGTGTTGGGCGCGATCGGGCTGGCGAACGTGAGGTTGATCGAGTCGGCCCCATCCGGGCTGGGCAGATTGCGCGCCTTCATGTCCTTTTTGCTCTCGATCTGGATGCGCATGTGCTTGTCGTAGCCGTACTGCGGGCCGGTGTATTCGGCCTCGAGCTCCGGATCGTTGGGCAGGCAGCCGCCGCCGGCCAGCCAGTCCTTGGCCAGGCCCCAGAGCTCGTCGCGCTTGAGGACATAGCGGGCGTCGTCGGTGGCCGCCTCGCCCACCTGCACCGGAATGATGTTGGTGAAATTGAGCTGGCGCAGCCGGTCGATCACACCCCAGCCCATGCCGGTGGCGTCGATGAACACCGCGTCGGGATGGAACTCATGGATCTCGCCGGCAATTACGTCGGCCAGCTTCATCAGGTCGGTGATGCGGTAGCGCCGCTGAGGCCAAATGTGGTTGCCCTGCCGCCTGGTGCACACGCTCTGGTCGGAGCCGTGCCGCGCGACGTCCACGCCCATGACCTTGGCGAACTGCTGGTAGTTCTCGGCCTTCCTGCGCATGGCGCCGGCCACGATGTCCAGGCCGATGAACTGGACGTCGCCCGATCGGGGGAACACGCCCCGAACGCGCACCCGCACGAAGTCGTGGTCCTCGCCGTAGTCGTCGATCCACTTCTGGATCTGCGCCTTGTTGGCCATCTTGGCCGTGCGGCTGTCGATCTGCCGGTGGATCCAGCGGTGTTTGAACTTGCCAAAGCACTGCGCGAAGCGCCCGGTGTTCTGGGTCGGGTTGCCAAAGACGATCCACATGGCCCCGGGCGTGGTCATCGCGCCCTCGGTCACATCCCAGATGGTGTCGTCGATGGCCGACCCCTCGTCGAAGATCACCAGCACGTGCTTTTCGTGCGTGCCGGCGAAGGCCTCGCTGTTGCCCTTGGTCCACGGCACCGCGGCGGCGAACCACACTTCCGGGTAGAGCACGTGCTGGAACCGCGTCGCGGTCCACTGAAACCAGTCCCGATTGATGGCCAGCTTGTGCCACTTGGACAGCTCGCGCCAGGTCTTGGTGTCCAGCTGCGCCTTGGTGTTGGCGGTCACCACCACCTGCGGAAAGTCCCGCGTCGACATGAACCAGAGGATCAGCATGGCCAGCAGCGCGGTCTTGCCGATGCCGTGGCCGCTGGAAATGGCGATCTGGATGGCCTCCAGGACGTCCCCGCCCTTCAGCAGCTCGTCGCGGATGGCCTGGCAGACCTCCACCTGCCACACGTCGGGCCCGGTCTCGCTGTCCAGGCGCGTGCCCTTCTCGCCCCACGGGAAGGCGTACCGGATGAACCCCTCGGGGTCGTTGAAAAAGCCCGCGATGTCCTCGATCAGCTCCACATCGAGCTTGGTGAGGCTTTGCAGCCGGCGCGCACTAGCGGTTTGCGGCGCGCGCACGGGCATTGAGCATCCTCTCGATGAAGTCGGCCCCGTTGGGATCGGGCGGGTCGTTGTCGCCAATGCCGAAGGCCTGGCGCTGCAGGGCGAACTGCACCCGCATGGCCTCGGTCAGGTTCTTCACCACCACGGCGCGCTGGGACAGGCTCAGCTTCCTCTTCCCCGCCGTGGTCACGCGGCCCAGCTCGTCCAGCAGCCTCATGGTCTGCGAGCGGGCCTTGGCCACATCGGCGCGGTGGGCCAGCCGGATGGCGGCCTGCAAGGTGGAGTTGACGTCAATAACCACGGCCTCGCGCGCGGTTCGCGTCGCGCGAACGTCGGCACTAACCACGCTGGCGCTAACCTTCGCGTCGGCCGCCGCTTGAATCCTCCCCTTCAGGTTGCGGACCCACGGTGGGATGGCGTTGCGCGCGTGCTTGATGATGGCCGCGTCAGAGCAGCCGAACTCCTTGCCCAGAGTCTTGAGCGGGACGATGCCGGCCTCGTAGTGGGGCTTCATGCCCTCCCAGTCGATCGGCTTTTTGTCTGATGGATTGCCCATGGCCGCCGATGGTGCTCATGCGGCGCTAACCCGACAAACCCTACCGGGGGGCTCCAAGCTCAAGCCATGAACTTCGCGAATTTGGGCACGCGGCTTCGACCACCAACTGAATGCCGTCGCTCTCCTGGCGCGCGGCGCGCGGGTCGGCTGCGCGCAGCGCGGCAGCCAGTTCACTGAGGTTGCGTTCGACCCGCTTGAACCCGGCGATGCGCCGATCGGCCTGCACCTTGTTGCGCGCGATGGCTTGCTGCACCCGGTCAGCCCGACTGCCGCGGCTTTTGGCTTGTCCCATGTGATCTTCTTTCGTCGGTGGATAGAAGGGCCGACCCCTCGAAAAGGTCGTCCTGGCGCTGGCGCTGGATCCGGCCGACGGTGCGGCCCAGGTCGTGCAGGCGCTTGTGCGCGACGCGAAGTTCCTCGCGCAGGCCCGCCACGATGTCGTACACCTGGCGCTCGCCCCGGATGGCCGCGAGCTCCATGGCCTCGCCTTGCAGCGACTGGCCGACCACGCGCGCCTCGCTGGGCGTCATTTCCAGACATTGTTCGCCCAGCTCGATCTTCACGCTGCCGTCGGCCAGCACGGTCTTGGACATGGCGCGGTTGGGCGGGAACTGGTGCACCGGCTCGAAGGTGCCGTTGACCACCGGCCTGATCTGGCGGTCGTCCTTGAGGATCTTCACCTGATCGTCGATTTGCGAGAACTTCAATCCCGTCACCTGGGCAAGCGCCTGCCGCGACGCCGCGCGGTTCGCGTTGTGCAGGTCCACGATGGCCTGGTACACCCTGTCTTTGACGGTCGTTCGCATGGATGACTCCCTACACGGTGACCACGACATCGCCCGCGCGGCGCTGGCCGCGCAGGATCTTGTTGATGCGATTCTTGGTGTGCGAGACCGCTACCCAGTAGCTGTGCGCGCTCAGCTGGTTCAGCAGGCCGGCCAGCTGGTCGATGCAGTCGCGCAGCCGCGCGAGGTTCGGCCCGTCCAGGCGCAGCCTGCCGGTGCGCTCGAGGTTCAGGGCGGCGGTGTGCAGGGCGGTCTTGATGTCATCGATCGCGCCGTCGGGGTCCTGGCCCCATTTGAGCTCGATCAGGGTCTGCAGGAAGTTCATCGCGTCGGCCAGGTCGCGCCAGCTCTGGCGGGTGGGCTCGGGTGCGGTGGCCAGATTGCCGTAGGCGCGCTCCAGCCGCGCGAGGATGGCGTCGCGCTTGACCTGCTCCAGGGCCGTCGTCTTGCTGGCGGTGAGCGCCAGCAGCGGCACCCAGGCCCCGAAAATGTCCGGGGCCAGCTGGATGACGTGGTGCCGGCGCTTGGTCACTTCTTTCCTTTCGGCCACTTGGGCACCTTCTTCGGCCAGATGCCCGCGTCCAGGATCTCCGCGCGGGTCTCGGCGCCCCATTGCTTGGCCATGCGGTGGGTCTTGGCGTGGTTGAAAAGCTCGTAGCGGTCGAACTGCGGATGGCAGCCCTCGATCGCGCCCTTCGGGCCCGCCCGGGTGGTGCACAAGGGAAAGCAGCCGCGGTCGTCGCGCTTGATGCCCTTGCCGCCGGGCGGTTCGTGCGCGGCCTGGCTGAACCCCTGCACTCCGCAGTTCTTGCACGCGCCCATGGCCACCAGTCGGCGGTACGACTCGCTGACCACCACGTTCTCTTTCGGGCGCGCCAGCGCTTTCATCAGTTCTCGCGCGGCTTTGGCCGCTCCAGGCGTGCCTTTGGCCTTTTCGTGCAGCGCGCGGTGCGCCAGCGATTTCAACTCAGCTTCCGATTTTGGCTTCGCCTTCGAGGCTTTTTTCTCGGCGCGCTCGGCCGCCCGCAGCCCGGCGAACGCGGCGCGCACGATCGGGTTGCGCGAGGGAGCGATTACGAAGGCCAACGGCGCTCCTCCTGGACGGCCAGATGGGCCTGGGCGGCCATCGCCGGCAGTGCGCGCACGGCCGGCTCGACCGTGTTCGCCTTGATCAGCCCGTCGATCACGACGGCGACAGCCTTGGCGTCGTGCTCGTTCATGCTCCAGGCGCCGCCCGGAAAAACCCAGCGGCCCAGCTGGCCGAAGGGCTCGGCGTACATCACCCGCGCGGCGCCGTAATGGATCTCCTTCGGGTGTGACAGCCGGTGGGTGGCTGGCGGCTCGTAGCTCATTGGGGGTCCCTCCTGTCGTTGATTGAAAACTCCACGCCCAGCTCGATGGCCGCGAAGGCGCAGCACTGCAGCACGAACTCGGCAAACTCGCAGTCGTCCAGGTCCTCCGTGCTCTGAAAGCCCTCGGGCAGGAACCAGTCACGAAACAGCTCCTTCCACGCCTTCTTGGTGTAGCGGGCGCGGGTGCCGCCTGGCATCGCGATCCAGGCCTTCTCCGAGACCTCGCGCAGCACATCGCCGTGGAACGCGCCGCGCAGCTGCCGGCGCCAGTGCGGGTCCAGATCGACCAGGCGCAGCAGGTGCCGGCCGGGCCGGGCCTTGGCGATCGCGTAGAGCTCGTTGAACACCCGATGGGCGGCTTCGCGGTCGGTGAACTGGCGCTGCTCGATCACGCCTTGACCTCCGCCACGCGCCAGCGGCGCCCGTCGATCGTCCAGGTGTCGCCCGCGCGCACCAGCTGGCGGTCGGCGTCGATGCTCTCGGCTCCAGGGTGACCGCGAAACAGGAACCCCTGCACGCGCGGGAAGCCCTGCACGGTCAGCACCAGCGGACGCCAGTTACCGCGGCCGGTTGGGCGCAGCGTGATCTTCACGCCGGCGCCCTCCACTGCACCCAGATCCCGCGCACGTACACGGCCGCGTAGAGGGCGACCAGCACCCACAGCCCGCCGGCGGCGGGTCCCAGCAGCCAGGCGTACCAGCCCCAGACCAATTGCGCGATGAGCCCCACGACGGGCGCGACCTTGCGCTGCAGTCGGGAGTGACCGGTGGCCATCCACATCGTTGCCACGCCAAATGCACCCAACAGAACAGAAACGGCGAACGTGAGCGTCATGCGGCAACCCTCACCGGGCACGCCGTTACCGCTTCACACGGCTTGTCGCGCGCCCGCACTTCGCGCCCGCAGAATCCGCACACGGCAACGATCGGGTTGCGCTGCGCCTCCCTTGCGTCTTGCAGCGGCTTGAGCACCGGCACATTCAGCAGCTTGGCCTTGCCCTCGATCGCCGCGAGCGGCGGGTCACTGATGAACTGAGCGGGGGACATTGCAAGCCACGCGAAGAAGGCTGCAACGCTGGCCGCATCCGGCGCGCGGTTGGGATTGCTTTTCATGCGGCTCAAGGTGCACTTGCTCACCCCGGTCGCACGCGCTACATCGGCGTCGCTCAGGCCCAGGTTGATCCGGGTCCTTTCGATCTCGGCCACCAGGCGAACGGAGTCGAACCGGCCTCTGGATTTGCGAGTGCTGGCTGCGATGGCTGCACTCATGCCAGGACCTTTCGCGCCCAGTGGGCGATCAGCGCTGCCTCGGCGCGGTTGTGGTGCAGCGCCAGGCGCAGCTCGCCCTGCGACAGGGCCGGATACAGCTCCCGGGCGAGCGCCAGGCTGTCCTTCTTGCCGGGCTTGCTGAGCGACTTGCGGTTGGCCACCAGCCCGTACATCTTTTTCCAGCGCTGCGGCGGCACCGCCTTGACCTCCAGCCCCAGCATTTCGAGCGCGCACTCGATCGTTCCGCGCGTGCGGTACTGGCTGTTGTTGGTCTGGGCCATGCTGCCCTGCCCGCCGGTGGCCAGGTCCTCGACCACGGCCAGAATCGGCTCGCCCCTCGGGCAGAACTGCCGCACGATGCTGGCCAGGGCCGGGCCGTGCACGCGGCGCTGCACCACGCCACCGACATCCAGCGGCACCGTGGGCAGGTCGACCACGATGGCCCGATCTGGATGCAGAAAGGCAATGGCGCCGGTCAGGCCTCCATCGATGCCGATCACGACCATGATTGCTGTGCTCCCAGGCTGAGCTCGCGCAGGGTGAAGGGAGCCTTCACGACCTCGAGCTCGATCAATTCCGGTGTTGGCAGGCCCAGCATCGAAAAGGCCCAGCGCCAGGCCCCGTCGGAATGGTCCTTGCCGTCGTAGACGATGCGGTACGCGCGAGCGCGCAGCTGGTCAACGGGATGCAGCAGCATGCGTCGCCTCCGTCGCGCAATAGTCCACACCCCCGGCGTGCTCGCCCTCGTACAGCCGCATGGTCTCGCGCGCGTGCTTGAGCCAATCGCGCTGGTAGGGCGCCAGTCGCACGCCAGGGCAGCCCCACTTGCTGATCACGCGAGCCGCAATGCGCACCCGCTCAGGCCGCTCGTCGCCGATCGGCATGGCCAGCTGCTTGGCGATCGCGCTGGCCACGTGTCGCGGGATCTCGCGCGGCGGGCCCGGCAGTTCCAGCGGGCTGGTCTCGCCCGCCCTGTATCCGCGGCACAGCTGACGGAAATCCAGCGCGTTCACCGGACGGCCGGCCGGCAGGTTCTCCAGGGCCCAGTCGATCGCCGGGCTGCGCACCATGCCGTCGTCATCCCATCGCCCGAAGACGGCCAGCTCGCGCGCCCAGTCGGCGTGCACCGCGGCCATGTCGAAGCCTTCGTACTGGTTCAGGAACGGATGGCCATAGCTCACGGCCAGCCGCGCGAACAGCGTTTCAACCAAGGGCAGGGGTAGCGATTGCTTGGAGTCCATGCGGTGCCTCGCTGGTGGGGGGTTTGCGGGATGCGAGCCCGCCGGTGGCGGCCTCGACGGCTTCGCGCTTGGAGCGCTGGTAGGGGGTTTCGGTGGCGGCTGAGGCCTTGGGAGCCAGGTCGTCGTGCGCGCGGCGCATCCAGTTGCGCCATGCGCCCGGCCAATCGACGATCGCGAACTTGAACGTGTGGTCGCGGAACTTGTCGGTCTCGCGGCGCAGGCTCGCTGGGCTCAGCAGGCTGGCGTTCTGGCCCGCCCACTCCACCATGGCGGCGGTGACCTCGAAGCTCTGCGGTGGTTTGCGGGTGCCGCGCGGCGCAGCCGCACCAGACCCCGGAGGGGTCCTATTAGGATCTCCCTGTCCCTGTCCCTCTCCCTGTCTCTTGGATGGTGTTTCCCTAGGGACAGTTTGGCCCTGTCCCTTGGGACTGGGTGGCGTCTGGCGTGCTTTGTCCCCAGGGATGGGTAGAGGGTGTCCCGTTGGACGGCCCGCCTCGATCCATACCTCAAACGTCGGCTTGGGCACCGCATCGGCGCCTTTGAGCTCATGCCGGTCGTTGTGCTTCTTGATGCGGCCGCACTCGGTTCTCCAGCGTTGTTCGAGCTTCGCGGCCCACGCCTCGCGCGCCTTTTCGGCCACGACCGGGTGGTACAGGCGGCCGTCCGTGCAGCGCACGAACTTGCGCAGCGCACCGGCGCGAACGGTGTCCCATTGCGGGTCGACTGTCCCTCGGGACACGTAACCGCATGCCTTCGCAATCCAGCCATCGTTGTCAGGAATTGACCCGGCCGGGACCTCATGCCAGGCCGCGGCCCACAGCAATAGGGCGGCCCAGTTCGCCTCGGGCGTCACATCGCTGTTCTGCTCCGATGAGCGAAGCCGGGCCACGTCCAGCGGCATGAACTTGAAATCCTGCAGCTCGCAGTCGTGCGGCGTGAGGGGTTCGGGCACGGTCTCCGTGCCCTCCAGTGGGATCTGGTCGACTGTCACTTGAATGTCCCTAGGGACATGATTTGCCCCATCGCGGCGAAGAAGCAGGCGTCCTCGCCCACCGCCTCCAGGTCGGCCAGCCATTGGGCGAGTTGGTCCGGTGTCATGCGGCCTCCATGAGTGACGGCTGATAGCCCTGGCGCTGCGCGAACTCGATCCGGGCGCGAGCGATCTGCACGTATTCCTCGGTAAGGTCGATCCCGATGAACCTGAAGCCCTCCAGCACCGCGGCCTTGCCGGTGCTGCCCGAGCCCATGAATGGGTCCAGCACGGTGCCGCCCTTGGGCGTGACCAGCCGGCACAGGTAGCGCATCAGGTCGGTGGGCTTGACCGTGGGGTGGTGGTTGCGCGCCGATCGGTCGGTGTTGGGGCTTTGGAAACTGCCCGGGTTTTGCGTGCCGCTGGACCAGTTCAGGGCCTTCTTGGCGAAGGCATCGCAGCCCTCGTCGCGGTCCTCGCGGCTGGCCTTGGCGCAGTAAAAAAAGCGCGCGGCGCTGCCGGTGTCGGCATGGAAGGCGCCCGGCACCCGCGCCCGCTCGCCATAGATGCCGTGCGTCACATCGCTGGGCTCGTTGCCGAGCACCGGAGCACTGGCGCCGGCCTCGCGCGGGAACAGCGCCACCACCTCGTCGCTGCCGTCGTGGATCAGGTTGGCCGGCCAGCGGCCAAGGGGCGACTGGTTGCATCCGCGCGGCTCTGCTGTATCGTGGAAAGGGCGATGATTTTGACCGCCGTGCTTGAGAGGTGCGGAGCCGCTCCCAGTCAGCGTGTCGTCCGTCCACACCCGACACCCGTCGATGTTCAGCGCGCCGGTGCCGTGCTCGCGCCAGTTCTGCTCCACGGTGCCGATCAGCGGCTTGCGGGCCATGGCGATCGGCTCCCAGGCGGGTTTCAGGGCTGTGCCGCCCCACTCCCCGTTATGCGATTTCGGGAACCCCGAGCCATACACCCAGCCGATCTGATCGCGGATTTCAAAGCCAGCGTCCTCGATCGCGCAGGCCATGCGGTGATAGGTGCGCGTGCCAGAGAACGCCAGCAGGTAGCCGCCGGGCTTCAAGACGCGCAGCACTTCGGCCCACATCGCCGGGTCTTGCGCCACTTCGCCGCCGTCCCAGGTCATGCCCATGAAGCCGGTGCCGATGCGAGCGCGCCCGTAGGGTGACTCGAGGTTGACGCTGGCTGGGCCGCTGCCGCCCTTCTTGTCGGTCGTCAGGTGGTAGGGCGGGTCGCACACCACGGAATCGACTGACGCCTCGGCAAGGCCCTTCAAGACCTCGCGCGAATCGCCGTGCAGGATCCGCACGCTCATGCGCTGCCGCTCCCCTGCCCTTTCTTGTCGCCCACCACACGCAGCTCGATGAACTCGTCCACCGGATGCCCTGCATTACCGAGGACGCGCCGGATCCGATTGGCGTGCAAAGTGGCGACATGATCCGGCCCGTACAAGCTCCCGTAGACCAGCTCGCGCAGCCAGGCCGACAGGTCCAGGCCCTGCTTGGCTGCGGCCTTCACGGCATCGGCGCGCACGTCGCTGTTGATGCGAACCTCGGGCAGGTGGTCGTCCAGGTTGCCGAAAATGTCCCGCCCGGGTGTTCGTGCGAATTGGGGCCGCTCGCCATCCCCGCTCCCTGTAGTCATCTGGTGTCCCTCAATCTGGTGTTGCTGTTGTTGGGTCGTGCGCAAATGGACCCCGGGTCTTGCCGGGGCGAAGCGGCGTCAAGGCGGTGCGCGAAGGGCTGGTGCGGCCATTGACTCAGCGCCCGTTGCGGTTGGAGGGCTTGCCGTCACTGCGGCGCGCACTCTTGCGGGCCTTTTCGCGAGCGTCGTCGCGCTGAGCGCGCGGCGTCTTCTTTGCAGCTGTCGCGTGCGGAAGATCGGGACTCGGATTGCTGACGTCGGCGCCCGGCGTTCGGGCCGAGACAAGCGCCTCCAGTGAGACAGCGTTCTTGGTGAAGTCGCGAACCATCAGCATGAACTTGGGCGGAACCCCGTGATCGGCCATCTGGCTCACTCGCCCCGTGCTGACACCGAGATGCAAGGCGAGCGCCGTGTAGCGCCCGCGCTCCTCGTCCAGCCAAACCTTGAGTGTTTTCATGCTTGTCAGTTTAGGTTCAACTAAACCACAAGTCAAGCAATCACTAAACGTCCATGTTTATGCTCGGCTAAACATGGACGAGCACAGGAAACAACGCTTGCAACAGCTGATCGACAGCCGATTCGGCGGAGACAGAGCCGCGTTCGGCAAGGAGGTCAATCTGACGAAGGGGCGCGTCAGTCAGTTGCTGGACCCCGAACTGCCTTTCGGTGAGCGAGCGGCGGGCTCGCTCACCGCGAAGCTGTCTTTGCCCGAGCGATGGTTCGATCACCAAGTCGGGAAGCACACGTCGAGTGAGCCCAGCACCCGATTCGGAACGCCGATGGTTGTCACTGAAGACGACTTCACCATCCCCCAATACGACGCGGCCGGCGCGATGGGAAGCGGCCTGATCCTCGAAGAAAAGCAGCCCGGCATCATCAAGAGCTGGCGGGTCGACCCCGAGTGGCTGCGCCTGAACGTAGGCCACCACACGGGAGTCGCCAATCTGTGCATCGTGACCGGGTTCGGCCCCTCGATGAAGCCGAAATACAACCCCGGCGATCCCCTGCTGTTGGACCGCGGCGTCACCACCGTAGAGACCGAGGGGATCTACTTTTTCCGCGTCGGCAAGCACGGCTTCATCAAGCAGCTGCAGCGCATCCCCACCGAAGACGGACTGATCGTGCGGGCCAAGTCGCTCAACCCCAATTACGACCCGTTCGACATCACCTCAAAGATGGATTTTCAGGTGTTCGGCAAGGTCCTGACCGTGTGGAGAAGCGAACAAGTTTGAGGGGAGAGGACATGAGAACAGCAATCACGGCGATCGCACTGCTGGCGCTCAGTTGCGCTGCCGGCGCCCAGGTCTACAAGTGCCCCGACAGTGCGGGCAAGATCACCTATTCGCAGTCCGCTTGTGCCGGTGGAACGCGAGGCTTGCCGATCAGCGGCGGTACCACCAGCGGCATCAATGCCATGTCGCAGCGGGAGATCCAGCGCTCGATGCGCCCGGAGCCGCAGCCACAGGCGCCTCAGGCGCCTCAGGCGTTCATCATGGGCCAGGGCGGTAACGCGCCCACGTCCCAGGAGATCAAGAATCTGGAAACCTCGGCCAGCAGCATCACGAAAGACAAGAAGGAGAGGAACTTCCTGAAGGCCGAGGTCGAGCGCGCCAAGGCGGCGCAGTCGGACGGGGAAAAGTACACCGCGCAGGATTGGACGCGCATCAACGAAGCGCAATCCGCCCAAAGCCGCATCGATGCCAAGGACCGTCAGCGCGCGCGTGAAGCCGCCGAGGCGGTTCATTCGGCCAAGGGCTCGCAGTCGGTGCGCCAGCAAATCGAGGCAGATCGTCAGGCCGAGGACGCCCGGGTGGCGGCACGGCGCGCGGCAGCAGCCGATCAGGCCGCCAGAGCTGCACAGGCCAGCCAGCCGCGCATTGCCTCTTGCAACGGCCCGGGCTGCTGGGTGGGCACGGAGCACCTGAAGAAGGGCAGC
Organism: Comamonadaceae bacterium; assembly: GCA_023259355.1. Lineage (GTDB taxonomy): Bacteria > Pseudomonadota > Gammaproteobacteria > Burkholderiales > Burkholderiaceae_C > JAHFQI01. The sequence goes on along the minus strand of JAHFQI010000002.1, from coordinate 279 downwards.
GACGGCACCTACTACGGCGCCAGTGGGGCGTGCCGGCGCATCGGTGATCAGCTCCACTGCTGACGAGCGCTTACCGGCAACTCAGGAGCACTCGATGACCGATGACGAAATCAACGCTGGCTTCAAGGCGATGGCAGAGCACCTGGCCGGGACGGTGCAGGCGCTGACCCAGGTAATTCAGGCGCTCCAGGCGCAACCCGGGTATGACCATCAGGCGTTTCTGGCGTACTTGGCGGCAACCCAAGTAGTCGGCGAACAAATGGCGATGCAGGCTCCGGA
>JAHFQI010000232.1 GCA_023259355.1 Comamonadaceae bacterium | reverse complement strand
ATCGGTGGCCGTGCGCTTGAGCGCCAGCGTGTCCGCATGCTGCGGGCCCTGGCGCAAAGCCGCCACGGCCAGCACCTCGGCCCAGACCTTGAACAGGAACTCCCGGATTTCGTCGCGCACGTTGATCTTGTTGAGCATGTTGCGCAACTCGATGGTGTACTGGATGGCCAGGGTTTCTTTTTGCTCCACCTGCTGCGCCACGCTGACCAGGCGCTGCGTGGTGCCTTTTTCAGTCAGGAAGCGGGACAGGAATTTCTGGAATTCGTCGAGCAGCAACTGGAAGACCTTCCGCCCGGTTTCAGGGTATTGCTCGATCACCTGGACCACGCGCCGGATCTCGGCCTCCATCGCGCTGCCCTGAACCCCGCTGGCGTCAAAACCCATCACGCAGGAGCCCATGCGGTCAATCAACTGGCGCGCCGGGTGCTGAAGGGTGCCAAAGAACTCGGGTTCGTCGAGCGCCACCCGCAACACCGGCATCTGCAGCCGGGCAAACCACACCCGGACGCTGGCCGGAATCCGCTCCTCCGCGAGGATGGCCTGGAACATCAGCGCGACGATCTCGATGGTCGCCTTTTCGCTCGCGCTGCTGGCCTTGCGCTTGAGTTCGGTGGTTCGCTCCCGCAGGTCCGCGGACAGCCTCTGGACGCCCGCGGCATCCGCCAGCGCCATCACCTCCGTGCCCTGTGCCGCCATGCGCGCAACGCGTTCCTGGCCCAGCGCCTCGGCCAGTGCGGGCGAGTGCGCGCCCGGACGGGTCGGGTCAAAATCCGCCCCCCGGTCAACCAGCAGCCGCTTGAGCTGCCCGAGCATGCCCTGCGCCCGCTGGCGTGCGCGAGCCAGCGGCGTGGCGTTCGTCAACATGCGGGTTTCATCGGCCAGGGCGCTGCGGGTCTCGCGGGGTCCGGGAGCACGGGCACCCGGCGCGCCGCCCGGCCCGGAAACGCCCCGGGGATCGGCACGGCCGGGCACGATGGAACCGCCTGGCGCACCGCTCAGGGTGCTCACGCCACCCACCCGGCTGGCGGGCGCGGGGGACGGACCCGGCTGCAATGCCGATGCCGTGCCCGCGGTTCGCCGCACCAGGGCTTTGCGATCGATCACGGGCATGACGCCGTTGCGAATCAGGAATTCATTGGCGTGCTGGTAAGCCGTCACCATGCAGCCCACGAGCGCTGGCGCGAGGCTGTCCTGCACGGCGATCCAGGCCTGGCGTGTCAGGCCGCAAGCGGTCCACTGGTCCACCAGCAGCGCGGCGAAGGTGTCCGGCTTGAGGACATCGCGCTCGCCAAGTTCACGGCCGTCGTCAAGCTGCATGACCCGCAGGCGCAGGTCATTGAACTCCCAGCTGACCTTGTCCTCGATGGCCAGCGTCAGCCGCGAGGCCAGTATCCGGTTTTCTATTTCATCGTCGCCAATCAGCGACAGCCCTTTGCCGCGCTGCGCATCCCGCACCGGCCCCGCCATGCCCGGAGGCGGCGACAGGGCCTGCCGCCAAGCCTGCCGCACCGCCTGAATCCAGCTGTCGCGCCGCCGCAGGAAATCGAGCAGCGCGTCCCGGCGGCTTTGCTGGTCACGCGCGCTGCCGGGCTGATCCGCCAGCGTGCTCAGGCGCCCCTGCGCGGTGGCCGCCATGCCCAGGACCACGCCATCCACTTCGGACACGAAACGCTCGCGCGTCGCGCGCGACAGCGGCGAATCGGACGTGGCGGGCCGCTGGGTCGTCATGAATGCTCAGACCGCCGCCCCCGCATTGGGATCGTTGGGGTCTTCGTCCTTCTTGCCGGCCGACTTGACCAGGTCCTCGCGCTTGATGCCCAGCCACATCGCAATCGCCGCCGCGACAAACACCGACGAATAGATGCCGAACAGGATGCCGATGGTCAGCGCCATGGCGAAGTAATGCAGGGTTTCACCGCCGAACAGCAGCATCGACAACACCATCATCTGGGTGGAGCCGTGGGTGATGATGGTCCGGCTGATGGTGGATGTGATGGCGTTGTTGATGATTTCGACGGTGGTCATCTTCCGGTAACGGCGGAAGTTTTCACGGATCCGGTCAAAAATCACCACGGACTCGTTCACGGAATAACCCAGCACCGCCAGCACCGCCGCCAGCACCGCCAGCGAGAACTCCCACTGGAAGAAGGCGAAAAAACCCAGGATGATGATCACGTCGTGCAGGTTGGCGACGATGGCTGCCACGGCGAACTTCCACTCGAAGCGGAACGCCAGGTAAATCATTATGCCGGCCACCACGAAAGCCAGCGCCTTCAGGCCGTCCGCCGCGAGCTCATCCCCCACCTGCGGGCCGACAAACTCGGTGCGGCGCAGGTTCACTTTCGCGTCATCGGCCTTGAGGGCCGCCAGCACCTTGTCGCTCTGCTGGGCGGAACTCACGCCCTTTTGCACGGGCAGGCGGATCATCACGTCGCGCGCCGTTCCGAAATTCTGGACCTGCACGTCGGCAAAGCCCAGACCCGACACCACACTGCGCACCTTGGACAGATCGGCCGGCTGGGAATAGCTGACCTCCATGACCGTGCCGCCCGTGAACTCCACCGACAGGTGCAGCCCCCGAGAGAACAGGAAGAAAACCGCCGCCAGGAACGTCAGGAGGGAGACCACGTTGAAAATCAACGCGTGCCTCATGAACGGGATGTCCTTGTGAATCTTGAAGAATTCCATGTTGTGCTCCCTTATCCGCCGTTGGCATCCGACTTGGCCACAGCGCCGTCGCCAGCCGGGCGCCACACCGTGCCGATCGACACGGTCTTGAGTTTCTTCTGCCGGCCATACCAGAGGTTGACCAACCCGCGCGAGAACAACACCGCCGAGAACATCGACGTCAGGATGCCGATGCAGTGCACCACGGCGAAACCGCGCACGGGTCCCGAACCGAACGCCAACAAGGCCACACCGGCAATCAGGGTGGTGATGTTCGAATCAAAAATCGTTGCCCAGGCCCGGTCGTACCCGGCATGGATCGCCGCCTGCGGGGACACGCCATTGCGCAACTCCTCGCGCACCCGTTCGTTGATCAGCACGTTCGAGTCGATCGCCATGCCCAGCGCCAGCGCCATCGCGGCCATACCCGGCAACGTCAGCGTCGCCTGCAACATCGACAGCACCGCCACCAGCAGCAGCAGATTCACGGCCAGCGCGATCCCCGAAAACAAGCCGAACAGCATGTAATAAGCGGCCATGAAGGCCACGATCACCAGGAAGCCCCAGGTCACGCTGTTGAAACCCTTGGCAATGTTTTCCGCGCCCAGGCTCGGGCCGATGGTGCGCTCTTCGATGATTTCCATCGGCGCGGCCAGTGAGCCGGCGCGCAGCAGCAAGGCGAGGTCGTTGGCTTCCGTCACGCTCATGGCGCCGGAAATCTGGAACCGGTTGCCCAGCTCGCCATTGATCACCGGGGCCGTCAGCACTTCACCCTTGCCTTTTTCGAACAGCAGGATCGCCATGCGCTTCCTGACGTTTTCGCGGCTGGTGTCGCGCATGATGCGGCCGCCCTTGGCATCGACCGTAAGGTCCACCTTGGGCTGCTGGCTCTGCGAATCAAAGCCCGGCTGGGCATCGGTCAGGCTGTCGCCGGTGATGATCACCTGCTTTTTCACGATCACGGCGCGTCCGTTGCGCTCCGTGTAACGTTCGGAGCCGAACGGCACGGGACCGCGGCCGGTCTCGGCTTCGCGGCCTTCGGCGGTTTCGTCCACCAGGCGCATTTCGAGCGTGGCGGTGCGGCCCAGGATGTCCTTGGCCTTGGCCGTGTCCTGCACGCCGGGCAGCTGCACCACGATGCGGTCGAGACCCTGCTGCTGGATCACCGGCTCGGCGACGCCAAGCTCGTTGATGCGGTTGTGCAGTGTCGTGATGTTCTGTTTGACCGCCTGTTCCTGGACCTTGCGGGCGGCCTCGGGGCGGATGGTCGCGGTCAATTTGTAGTCGGTGCCTTCGGGCGCATCGACCGTCTGCAGCTCGGCAAACTGGTCCTGG
>JAHFQI010000100.1:8023-15513 GCA_023259355.1 Comamonadaceae bacterium | reverse complement strand
GGCCTGGGGCGCGCCGCAGGCCTTGCGCAGCGCCGCCACCCCCTTCTCGAAAGCGACCCAGTCGGGCATTTCGGTGCGCCCCATGGCCAGCGTCAGCAGCGCGGTGCGGATGACGGCCTCGGCATCCTTGCCACTGTCTTCCAGCTCGTCGGCATCCACGCCCAGCTCGTGCGCCAGCCAGACCGCCGCGTCGATCACCTGCGCCACGGCGTTGCGCTGGGCGAGTTCCGCGCGGTAGTCGGCCAGGCTGCGCAGCGACCATTTGGCGAGCAGCGGAATGTGCTTGTCGGTGAAGCCGCCTCGCTCGTTCATGCCGAAGTGGCTGTTCTGCGGCGTGGCGATCAGCGCCTTGAGCATGTCCGAGCCCCCCTTGGAGCGCGACAGGAAGGAGTGGTCGCGCAGCGATTCGGCCGCCTTGCGCAGGTCGCCGCCGGTTGTTTGCTCAAGGTAGAGGCTCACGAGGTTGACCATGCGGTCCCTGGCCTTCTCCAGCTCGGGGCGCAGGAATTCGCTGCCGAAGTAGCGCGCGATCTGCACCATGCCCTTGGGCGCGTCGGTGCAGATGGCTTCGAGTTTGAGCGGGTCGATGATGCCGTGCCGCACCCCGAACTGCAGCGCTTTCTCGAAAAACGGGCGCGCATCGTGCAACGCGACGGCGGACGCCGGGGGGGATGAGGTGAGCGTGGTCATCGCGTGACGAAATTCAGATCGCCGATTCCTCGTCCGACTCGCGCGCGGCCGGCGTGGCCTTGCCGCGGTCGGTGTCGCCGGTTTCGACCTTGCCGTCGTCCTCTTCGGCCTCTTCCTCGTCCAGACCCGACTCAAAGGCGCGGGCCTTGGCGCGCAGCACGATCAGCATCTCGATGAACAGGTCGGGGCATTCGTAGCGCAGCAGCCAGGCCAGTTCCATCCAGTCCTGGTCGGCGATTTCGTCCTGCTCGACGCGCGCCTTGGCGTAGGCGGAGGCCAGCAGTGCCGTCTCGGACAACATCTGGCCGTCGTCCTCGACCGAATCGAACAGGCCGGTGCGGGCAAAGGCTTCGATGCGGCTCCACTTTTCGGAGAAATAGTCGGCCAGCGCTTCGCTGCCGCCCTCCAGGTCGCCGATCGCGTTGAGGAACTCCACCGGGTCCGAATCCTCCCGGAAGATGATGGCGTTCATCATGCCGCGCAGGTGGGTGCGGCTCAGGTCCTTGTACTGCTTCTCGATCACCACGGCGCGGGCGAACTGCGCGGGTGTGACCAGCAGGTTGATCACCGACTCCTTGGAGTTGTCGTACTCGCGGATCACCGCCAGGATGTCCTTGGGCTGGAGCTGCTCCAGCACCACCATCAGCGCGCGGTCGCCTTCGGTGTCGGCCAGTTCGACCAGGGCGGATTCGGCGCCGGTGATGTCGCCCGAGGCAATCAGGCTTTGGGTCTTTTCAATCAGGGCAAGGTGGTGGTTCATCGGGGGTTCGTGTCCAGTCAGTCTTTGCGGTCGAAGCCTTGTTCGGCCAACCAGTCGTTGCCGACTTCCTCGCGGATGCGCGCGTCTTCGGCTTCGTCGTCCGGGAACTCGCTGGAGCGGCCTTCCCGGGCGTTTTCGTCATCGTCGTTCTCGTCGTCACGCTGGGCGGCGGGCGCGGCGCCCGGCTTGCCGTACATGTATTCCAGCGAGGCCGCCACCGTCAGGAACCACTCGCCCATGGGCTGCTTGAGCACCACCTGCGACAACTCGTGCGCCCAGGGGTGCAGGTGAATCGCGTCCGCCAGGCTGTCCCACTCGGGGAATTCATGTGATTCGTGCGTGAGCAGGTGGTCCATCACCGCGGGCTGCTTGAAGTGGAAACCCTGGTGGAACGTGACCGCCACCATCTCGGGGCTCAGTTCCATCATCTGGACCAGAAAGCCCATTTCCTTGCGTTTTTCGGCCAGGCGCTGGCGCAGCACGTCCCGCCCTTCGGAGTCAAACGCCAGATCGTCCATTTCAGACTGGTACGCCGAGCGCAGCTCGTGGAAAAAGGGGGAAATGTTCATGGCGTCGTTTCTTGAAGGACTTGGTTGATGTAGGTTTGCCAGATCTCGCGCGCCGTATCGATCGGGCTGTCGAGCAGGTTGCGGCGGCGGTTGTCGTCGTAGGCCTTGCGCCGGGTGTCGTCGGAGAGCACTTCGTAAGCGGCCTGCACCGCCCGGAAGCGCGCTGGCGCCGCCTCGGCGGTGTTTTTGTCCGGGTGGTAGAGCGAAGCCTTCTGGCGGAATGCTTTCTTGATGTCGGCCAGCGTGGCGTCGCTGCCCAGCCCGAGAGCGGCGTAATGGTCTGTCATGCGGGCTTTGCCTGTTGGAGCGAACAATTGGGGATGGGTTCCCGTCGAGCGGCCCGCGGCCGCCCAACGGAACGCCAGAGGCGGGTCAAACCGGGCCGGCCGCCGTGCGCCGCGCCTTCCAGGCACCGGCCAGGATCAGCAGCCCGGGGACCAGGATCATGGCCCAGATGATTTTTTCGAGGTTCGCCTTGACCCAAGGCACGCTGCCAAAAAAATAACCCGCCGTGACGATGCCGCCCACCCAGAGCGCGCCCCCAGTCACGTCGTAGAAGGTGAACTTGCGGCGCGTCATCTGCGCCACGCCCGCGACGAAGGGCGCGAAGGTCCGCAGGAACGGCATGAAACGCGCGGCCACGATGGTGATGCCGCCGTATTTCTCATAGAACTCGTGGGCCTGGTTGAAGGCCCGCTTGTTGAACAGCTTCGAGTCCTCCCACTGGAACACCCGCGGCCCGAAATGGCGGCCCAGTGCGTAGTTGCTCTGGTTGCCCAGCACGGCGGCGGCCAGCAGCAGGCCCACCGCAAGCGGGTAGCTCATCAGCCCCACGCCGCACATGGCGCCCACGACAAACAGCAGGGAGTCGCCCGGCAGGAAGGGCATGACGACCACGCCGGTTTCCACAAAGATGATCAAAAACAGCAGCGCATAGACCCAAAGGCCGTAGTTCTGGACAAAAACCTCCAGGTGTTTGTCCACGTGCAGGATGAAGTCGATCAGAAAAGTCACAAGTTCCATGGGAGGGGATTATCCCTGCCCCCTAGAATTCCCCCGTGAACCAAGTCCTCTCCCCCGCCGCCCGCCGCCCGATCCGCGAACTTCCCGACGAACTCATCAGCCAGATTGCCGCTGGCGAGGTGGTGGAACGCCCCGCCTCCGTGGTGCGCGAGCTGCTGGACAACGCGCTGGACGCCGGCGCCACGCAGGTCACGCTGCGGCTGCTGGCCGGCGGCGTGCGGCTGATCGCGGTGGAAGACGACGGCGCGGGCATTCCGCGCGCCGAACTGCCGGTGGCGCTGCGGCGCCATGCCACCAGCAAGATCGCCAGCCTGAACGACCTGGAATCGGTGGGCACCATGGGGTTTCGCGGCGAGGCGCTGGCGGCCATCAACTCGGTGTCGGAACTCGCCCTGCTCTCGCGCACGGACGGCGAGGCCAGTGCCTTTCTGCTTGACGGCCGCACCGGCGAACTGCGCCCGGCCGCGCGCGGCACCGGCACCACGGTGGAGGTGAAGGAACTGTTCTTTTCCACGCCGGCGCGCCGCAAGTTCCTCAAGACCGACGCCACCGAGCTGGCCCACTGCATCGAATCGGTGCGCCGCCACGCGCTGGCGCGGCCCGACGTGGGTTTTGCGATCTGGCACGAGGGCAAGCTCGTGGAGCAATGGCGCGCCACCACGCTGGAGCAGCGCCTGGCCGACGTGCTGGGCGAGGATTTCCTGGCGCAGTCCATTGCCGTGAGCTACAGCGTGGGCACGGTGCGCGTGTCGGGCCGCGCCGGCCTGCCCGATGCCGCCCGCGCGCGCGCTGACCAGCAGTTTGCCTATGTGAATGGCCGCTATGTGCGCGACAAGGTGCTCACGCACGCCGCGCGCAGCGCCTACGAGGACGTGCTGCACGGCCAGCGCCAGCCCGTTTACGCGCTGTATGTGGAGATGGACCCGACGCGGCTGGACGTGAACGTGCACCCAACCAAGATCGAGGTGCGCTTTCGCGACAGCCGCGAAATCCACCAGGCCGTGCGCCACGCGGTGGAAAACGCGCTGGCCGTGCCGCGCGCCCAGGCGCTGGCGGCCGCAGCCGGTGCGGAGGCCGGCCAGGCCGCTGCCGCCGACCCGGCCGCCGCATCGGCGTTCAGCCCCTTGCAGACGGAAACCAGGGCCCATCCCACGGCCCATTGGGCGCAGCCCGCCATCCACTTTGGCTCGCAGGCGGGCCACCGCGCCAGCGATTTCGAGGCGCTGTGGCCGGTGCAGCCCGCCCACGGCGCGGACACCAGCCCCTTTGCCCCATCCACCCACGCAGGAGCTGCCGGCATCGGCCTCGCGGGTGTTGAATCGGCGGCCGAGGCGCCGACCAGCCCGGCCCGAACGGGGGATGCCGCGGCTCAGGCCGTCCACCCGGTTCAGCCCGTCTGGCCGCTGGGCAAGGCCGTCGCGCAGTTGCACGGCGTTTACATCCTTGCGGAAAACACCCAGGGCCTGATCGTGGTGGACATGCACGCCGCCCACGAGCGCATCGTCTACGAGCGGCTAAAGCAGCAGATGACCGACGCGCGGATCAGCAGCCAGCCGCTGCTGATTCCCGCCACCTTTGCCGCCACGCCCCAGGAAGTGGCCACGGCCGAGGCCTGCGCCGAAACGCTGCTGACCCTCGGGCTGGAAATCACGCCGTTTTCCCCCAAGACCCTGGCCGTGCGCGCCGTGCCGACCACGCTGGCGCAGGGCGACGCCGTGGAACTGGCGCGCAGCGTGCTGGCCGAACTGGCGCAGCACGACGCCAGCACCGTGATCCAGCGCGCGCAAAACGAGCTGCTCGGCACCATGGCCTGCCACGGCGCCGTGCGCGCCAACCGCCGCCTCACGCTCGACGAAATGAACGCGCTGCTGCGCCAGATGGAAGAAACCGAGCGCTCCGACCAATGCAACCACGGCCGCCCGACTTGGCGGCAGGTGTCGATGCGCGAACTGGATGCGCTGTTTCTGCGGGGGCGCTGAATCGGCAGGCGCGCGCCGGCGTCAAGCCGCGTAGGCGTAAACGGCGACGAAATGGCAGCTGGTGCCCGCCAGCACGAACAGGTGCCAGACGAAATGCCCGTAGCGCCAGCGCGAATCCGCGGCGAAAAACACCACCCCGGCCGTGTAGGCCATGCCGCCCGCCACCAGCCAGGCCAGACCGGCCGCCGGAACGCTGGCCACGAGCGGCTTGATCGCCAGCAGCACCAGCCAGCCCATCAGCAGGTACAGGCCGGTGGACAGGTGCGGGTGCGTGATGCGGTTCAGGGACTTGAGCACCACGCCGATGACGGCCAGCCCCCAGACCAGGCCAAACAGCGTCCAGCCCCAGGCGCCGCGCAGCACGCCCAGCGTGAACGGCGTGTAGGTGCCGGCAATCAGCAGGAAGATCGCGCCATGGTCCAGCAGCTTGAACAGCTGCTTGGCGCGGTTGCGCGGCAGCGCGTGGTACATCATGGACGCCCCGTACAGCAGCACCACGGTCAGCGCAAACACGCTGGCCCCGGCGATGAAGGCGGCGTCGCCGCGCTCGACGGCCGACCAGATCAGGAACGGCGCCGCCACGACAGCGGCCAGCAGCCCCATGCCGTGGCTGACGCTGTTGGCGATTTCCTCGCCCAGCGACTGGGGCCGCTCGGCGGACGGGGCATTCAGGAAAACGGACCTCATGGCTGGACATGCTAGCCCCTTTCGCTCCAGGACCTGTTGACCCAGGTCGCGTCACCTGGGAGTTTCGTGGCGCAAACGAGGGGATGTCTGTCCTGCAGGCGCCAGGGCACTCAGGGCAAACCCGCATTGATCTGATACGCTCAGTGCGATGCCCCTCACGTCCCCCGCACCGTCTTCCGCCGTCGCGCCGGCCATGTCACCCGCGCTGGTCGTGCTGCTGCTGTCCATGCTGCTGGGCCTGCAGCCCGTCACCACCGACCTCTACCTGCCTGCCCTGCCGGCACTGACCGAGGGCTTTGGCGCCGGCATGGCCCAGGCCCAGCTGACGCTGACCGCGCTGCTGCTGGCCTTCGGCGTGTCGCAGCTGGCCTGGGGGCCGCTGTCGGACCGTTTCGGCCGGCGGCCGGTGCTGCTGTGGGGAACTGCCGCCTACGTGGCGGCGTCGGTGGGCAGCGTGTTCGCGTCCACCATGGACCTGCTGATCGTCTGGCGCGCGATCCAGGGCGCGGCCATGGGCGCGGGCGTGATGTGCGCGCGCGCCGTCGTGCGCGACCTGTACCAGCCGGTGGAGGGCGCGCGCGTCATGTCCAAGGCGCTCTCGGGCCTCGGCGCGATCGCCTGCCTGAGCGCGCCGCTGGGTGGATTCCTGTCGGATACCGTCGGCTGGCGCGCGGCGCTGATGGCGCTGGCGGTGTTCGGCGCGGCGGCGCTGGCCATGATCGCGCTGCGCTTCGAGGAAACCGTGCCGGTGCGCAACCGGCGGGCGCTGCACCCCATCGAACTGGCCCGCAGCTGGGCGCTGATCCTGCGCAACCCGACCTTCCTCGCCTACTCGGCGCTCACGATCGGCACCTACCTGGGCCTGTTCAGCTTTCTCGCCACCTCGTCCTTCGTCTTCATCAAGGTGCTGGGTTTCAGCCGCACGCAATACGGGCTGCTGATGTGCTCGATGTCGCTGTCCTACATCGTCGGCACCTTCGTGTGCCGCGAGCTGCTGGTGCGTTTTGGCGTGCGCCGCACGGTGGCCATTGGCGGCGGCCTGTCGCTGGCCGGCGGCACCCTGATGGGCGTGCTGGCACTGGCCGGGGCGGACCAGCCCTGGTATGGCGCGTGGGCGATCATTGGCCCCTTCTACCTGTTCATGATGGGCCACGGCGTGCACCAGCCCTGCGGCCAGAGCGGCGCGGTCGGGCCCTTCCCGCAAATGGCTGGCACGGCTTCGGCCCTCAACGGTTTCCTGATGATGGTCGGCGCCTTCCTGGTGGGCGGCTGGCTGGGCACGCACATGGACGGCACGGTGTTCCCGCTGGTTCATGGCGTGTGGTTCTGGAGCGCGCTGCTCGCGCTGACGGCCTGGACGCTGGTGCAAAAGCATGGGCAAACCCCTCAACACTGACGGCGGCGCGCTCTGCCTTGCGGGCCCCACCGCTTCGGGCAAGACCGCGGCGGCGATGGCCATCGCACAGCGGCACGACGTGGAGATCATCAGCGTCGATTCGGCGCTGGTGTACCGCGGCATGGACATCGGTACGGCCAAGCCGTCGCGCGCCGAACTGGCCGCCGTGCCGCACCACCTGATCGACATCCGCGATCCGCTCCAGGCCTACAGCGCAGCCGAGTTCGTGGCGGACGCACGGCAGCTGATCGGCGAAATCCGCTCGCGCGGCCGTCTGCCATTGCTGGTGGGCGGCACCATGCTGTACTTCAAGGCGCTGATGCAGGGGCTGGACGACATGCCGCCGGCCGACCCGGCCGTCCGTGCCGTGCTGGAGGCCGAAGCCG
>JAHFQI010000100.1:0-8013 GCA_023259355.1 Comamonadaceae bacterium | reverse complement strand
CGGCATGGACATCGGCACGGCCAAGCCGTCGCGCGCGCTGGCGTTGGGGCGGCGCCGCGCCGCCATCCACCAGCGACATGGTCACCGCGATCAATGCGATGCCATCGGCGATGCAGTGGTGGATGCGCGATGCAGGGGCTGGACGACATGCCGCCGGCCGACCCGGCCGTCCGCGCCGTGCTGGAGGCCGAAGCCGCCGAGCAAGGCTGGCCCGCGATGCACGCCGAACTGGCGCGGCTGGACCCGCCCACGGCGGCACGGCTGGCGCCGAACGACTCGCAGCGCATCCAGCGCGCGCTGGAGGTGCAGCGCATCTCCGGACGGCCGCTGTCGTCGTTCCATACCGCGAAAACGGCGACGGACGCTGCGCTCACGGCGGCGGCGTGGCCGCTGATCTCCCTCGAACCGGACAACCGGGCCTGGCTGCACGAGCGGATTGCCCAACGTTTTGACGCAATGCTGGCGGCCGGCTTCCTCGACGAGGTGCTGCTCCTGCGCGCACGCGGCGACCTGGTGCCCGACCTGCCCTCCATGCGCTGCGTGGGCTACCGCCAGGCCTGGGAAATTCTGGACGCACACAAGGCACGCAAAGGCGACGCCCCGTTCCCGATGGCCGAACTGCGCGACCTCGGCATCTTCGCCACACGCCAGCTCGCCAAGCGGCAGATCACCTGGCTGCGGTCCATGCCCGCCCGCCAGATCGTTCCCTGCGACAGCCCGGACGCGCTGGCCCGCGTGCTGGCGCTGGTGGACCGGCAATGGGCACCGCCGGGCGTGGAGGCCCCATGACCCTCAAGGTCACCGGCCTGGCCAAGCGCTACGGTGACGCCGCCGTGTTCGCCAACGTCTCGCTGGAGGTGGCGCCCGGCGAGTTCGTCGCCATCGTCGGTGAATCGGGTGTGGGCAAGTCCACGCTGCTGAACTGCATGGCCGGGCTGGACGACTGGAGCGAGGGCTCGGTGGCGCTGGACGGCGTGGACCTGGCCACCCTCAACGACGACCAGCGCGCGCTGTGGCGGCGCCGGCATGTCGGCTTCGTGTTCCAGGCGTTTCATGTGCTGCCGCACCTGGACGTGGCGCAGAACGTGGCGCTGCCGCTGATGCTGCTGAACGTGCATGACGACGCTCGCGTGGCGCGGATGCTGGACGCCGTCGGCCTGGCCGGCCTGGGCCAACGGCTGCCGCAGCAGCTCAGCGGCGGCCAGCGCCAGCGCGTGGCGATTGCCCGCGCGCTGATCCACCGCCCCGCCCTGCTGCTGGCGGACGAACCCACGGGCAACCTGGATCCGGCCACGGCGGGACGGGTCATGGACGTGTTGGTCGCCCAGACGCGCGAACACGGCACGTCGGTGGTGCTGGTCACCCATTCCGAAGCCGCCGCCGCGCGCGCCGACCGCGTGCTGCACCTGACGGCCGAAGGCATCAGCGGCAGCTGACTGACTGGCCGCCCGCCCCAGAATTTCACACCCGCATCCGGCGACCTCCACGCCGGAAAGTCCCTATGACGTTCATGGTTGTTTTATTATTGCCCAGACAATCATTGTCTATGCAATTAAATTTGAGCCCATGAACCAACCACCGTCCGATTCAGTCGCGTTCTATGTACCCGGACAGTACCGCCCGGATCAAAGCGTGGGCTACCTGATGCGCAAGGTGCTGTCGTCCATCCTGGCCCAGGCCGACACCCAACTCGCCGCCCATGACCTGACCTACGTCCAGTGGCTGCCGCTCTACAAGCTCGTGATGGCGGAAGGCAACACCGTTGCCAGCCTGTCGCGCGACCTGGAGATCGACCCCGGCGCCATGACCCGCTCACTGGACCGGCTGGAGGCCAAGGGCCTGGTGCGGCGTGAGCGCTCGACCGAGGACCGCCGGGTCGTGCACCTGGTGCTGACCGACGAAGGCCGCAAGGTCGCGCGCCGGGTGCCAGCCGTGCTGGCCGACGTGCTCAACGGCCATCTGCGGGGGTTCAGCCACGACGAGTGGCAACTGATGCTGCAGTTCATGACCCGCATGCTGGCCAATGGCGAGGCCCTGCGCCAGCCCCCTTCCAAATGAACCGGACCTTCCGATGAAACACCCCCTCCTCCCGATCCGCGTTGGCGGACCGTTACGCCTCGCCACCCTTGCCGCCGGGGCGTGCGCCGTGGCGCTGCTCGCCGGCTGCGCAACGCCCGGCGCCGACCGCGCGCCGATCGCCAGCACCCAGCCCGCGGCGCTCGGCCTGGCCGAATCCCCCGCCTCGACGCCAGTCGCCCCCCAGTGGTGGACCGCCCTGGGCGACAAACAACTGAACGCGCTGGTTGACCAGGCCCTGCAAGGCCACCCCAGCCTGACCGTGGCCCGCGCGCGACTCGATCGCGCCGGCGCCCTGGCCGACATCAGCCGCGCCAGCAGCCTTCCGCAGGCCACGCTGAGCGCCGAACTCACCCGGCAGCGCTACAGCGCGAACGGACTGGTCCCCGCACCCATCGCGGGCAGCACGCGGGACAGCGGCACCTTGCAGGCGAGCTTCACCTGGTCGCCCGATTTCTTCGGCCTGCATGCGGCGGAACTGGCTTCGGCGCTGGGACAGGCCCGCGCGGCGCAGGCCGATGCGGCAGCCACCACGATCACGCTGGCCGCGCAGCTCGGCCGCGCCTACGTCGCGCTAGCGCGCCTGCTGGCGCAGCGCGAGGTGGCCGAGCGCAGCCTGGCGCAGCGCACCGAGATCCTGGCGCTGACGCGCGAGCGCGTGGCGGCCGGCCTGGACACGCAGGTCGAGCTGACCCAGGCCGATGGCGCGCTGCCGGACGCGCGCACGCAGATCGAAGCGCTCGACGAACAGATCGCACTGGCCCGCCACCAGCTGGCCACGCTGACCGGCCAGGGACCCAACACGCTGGACACGCTCGCGCCCCAACTCGCCTCGCTGCGCCTGGACGCCATGCCGCCGGCCCTGGGGGCCGACCTGCTGGGCCGCCGGCCCGATGTGGTGGCGGCGCGCTGGCGCGTCGAGGCTGCGGCGCAGGACGTGACGGTGGCCCGGACCCAGTTCTACCCGAACATCAACCTCGGCGCCTTCGTGGGCCAGAACGCGCTGGGCCTGAGCCATCTCCTCGATGGTGGCAGCCGGCAGCTGGGCATCACGCCGGCGCTGCACCTGCCGCTGTTCGACGGCGGCCGGCTGCGGGCCCAGCTCGGCGGCCGGCGCGCGGAACTGGACAGCGCGATCGCGCAGTACAACGGTGTGCTGCTCGATGCCGTCAAGGAGGCCAGCGACGCCATCAGTTCCAGCCAGTCGCTGGAGCGGCAGCAGCGCGAGCAAGCTGCCGCGATGGCCAGCGCCGAAACCGCCCATGCCCTGGCGCTGCAGCGCTTTCGCGCCGGCCTGGGCAGCTACCTGATCGTGCTGAACACCGAGAGCCAGCTGCTCGCGCAACGCCGCCTCGCGGCGGATCTGCAGGCCCGCCGGCTCGACACCCGCGTGGCGCTCATGAAGGCACTGGGCGGCGGCTGGACGGACACCGAGATGGCGGCTCCGACCCTGGCGCTGCGCTGAAGCGATCGCATTCTCAAATCAATTTTCCCGAATCCGAAAGACTTTTCCATGAGCGAACTGACCGCTTCCGAATCGAACACCGCGCGCCGCCGCGGCCTGCGCATCATCGCCGCCGTCGTCGTGCTGGGCGGCCTGGGCTGGGGTGGCTGGCACTGGGCCACCGGCCGGCACTACCAGAGCACCGACAACGCCTACGTGGCGGGCAACGTGGTGCAGATCACGCCGCAGGTGGGCGGCACGGTGGTGGCGATCCAGGTGGACGACACCGACTTCGTGCGCGCCGGCCAGCCGCTGGTCAAGCTGGATGCGGCGGACGCCCGAGTCGCGCTGGACCAGGCCGAGGCCCAGCTCGGGCAGACTGTGCGCGAAGTCCGCACGCTGTTCGCCAACAATGCCACGCTGAAGGCGCAGGTGAGCCTGCGCGAAGCCGATCTGGCGCGTGCCCAGTCCGACTTGGCGCGCGCGCAGGACGACGTGAGCCGCCGCATGCCGCTGGTGGCCAGCGGCGCCGTGGGCAAGGAAGAATTCCAGCACGCCGGCGCGCAGCTCACAGCCGCCCGCAGCGCGGCGGCGGCCGCGCAGTCGGCCGTGCTCGCGGCCCGGGAGCAGCTCGTTGCCAGCCAGACCCAGACCGAGGGCACGACGGTCGAGCAGCACCCCAACGTGCAGCGCGCCGCGGCCCGCGTGCGCGAGGCACACCTGGCGCTGCAGCGCGTGAACCTGGTCGCGCCGGTGGACGGGCACATCGCCAAGCGCGGCGTGCAGGTCGGCCAGCGGGTGCAGGCCGGTGCGCCGCTGATGTCGCTGGTGGCGCTGAACCAGCTCTGGGTCGATGCCAACTTCAAGGAAAGCCAGCTGCAGAACCTGCGCATCGGCCAGCCCGCCGAACTCGAAGCCGACGTTTATGGCAAGAAGGTGGTTTTCCACGGCACGGTGGCCGGCCTGGGCGCCGGCACCGGCGCGGCTTTTGCGCTGCTGCCGGCGCAGAACGCCACCGGCAACTGGATCAAGATCGTGCAGCGCGTTCCGGTGCGCATCGCACTCGACCCGAAGGAGCTGGCCGGGCACCCGCTGCGCGTCGGCTTGTCCATGGACGTGACGGTGGACACCGCGGACCAGAGCGGCAAGGCGGTGGCCGACGTGCCGCGCGGCGCGCCGGTGACCTCGACCCCGGTGTTTGACGCCCAGGAGCGCGCCGCCGACGGTGAAGTGCGGCGCGTCATGAGCGCCAGCGTGGGTCGCAAGCTGGCAGCCGCTGCCGGCCAGGCGCCGGTCGCGCAATGAACCGCATGACGTTCCCACGCACAACCGCCGCCGCATGACTGACGCTGCCCCTACCACCGCCGCCGCAGCGGCCCCGCCGCCGCCCCTGCACGGCGCCACCCTGCTGCTGGGCACGTTGGCGCTGTCCCTGGCGACCTTCATGAACGTGCTGGACTCGTCAATTGCCAACGTGTCCATCCCCGCCATCGCCGGCGACCTGGGCGTGAGCCCCGGCCAGGGCACCTGGGTCATCACCAGCTTCGGCGTGGCCAATGCGATCTCGGTGCCGTTGACGGGCTGGCTGACGCAGCGCTTCGGCGCGGTCCGGCTGTTCACGCTCAGCGTGCTGCTGTTCGTGCTGACCTCCTGGCTTTGCGGTTTCGCGCCGTCCCTGGAAATGCTGGTGGCGGGCCGCGTGCTGCAGGGGCTGGTGGCGGGCCCCATGATTCCGCTGTCGCAAACCCTGCTGCTGGCCAGCTACCCGCGCGCCAAGGCGGGCACCGCGCTGGCGCTGTGGGGCGTGACCACGCTGGTCGCGCCGGTGGTCGGGCCGCTGCTGGGCGGCTGGATCACCGACAACGTCTCCTGGCCCTGGATCTTCTACATCAACGTGCCGGTCGGCCTGCTGGCCGCCGGCCTGACCTGGGGCATCTACCGCCACCGCGAGACGCCGACGCGCAAGCTGCCGATCGACACCGTGGGCCTGACCCTGCTGGTGCTGTGGGTGGGTTCGCTGCAGTTGATGCTGGACAAGGGCAAGGAACTGGACTGGTTCGCGTCCTCCCAGATCGTGGGGCTGGCCGTCGTTGCGCTGGTGTCGTTCGCGGTGTTTGTGGTCTGGGAGCTGACCGACAAGCACCCGGTGGTGGATCTGCGCCTGTTTGCGCGGCGCAATTTCGCCTTCGGCGCGCTGGCGCTGTCGGTGGCCTATGGGCTGTTCTTCGGCAACGTGGTGCTGATGCCGCTGTGGCTGCAGCAATGGATGGGCTACACCGCCACCAACGCCGGCATGGCGCTGGCGCCCGTGGGCCTGTTCGCCATCCTGCTGACGCCGCTGGTCGGCCGAAAGGTCGCGCTGTGGGACCCGCGCCGCATGGCAACCGGCGCGTTCATCGTGTTCGCCGCGGTGCTGTGGATGCGTTCGCAGTTCACGACCGAGACCGATCTGATCCACATTCTCGTGCCCACGCTGATCCAGGGCGGGGCCATGGCCTTCTTCTTCATCCCGCTGACCACGCTGACGCTGGCGGGGTTGACGCCGGACCGCCTCCCGGCGGCGGCCGGCCTGAGCAATTTCGTGCGCATCACCGCCGGTGCCATGGGCACCTCCATCGCCACCACGGTCTGGGACGACCGCGCCGCCCTGCACCATGCCCACCTGACCGAATCCCTGGTTCAGGGGCAAGGCACCTTCGCGGCCACGCTGGACTCGTTGACGGCGGCGGGCCTCAGCGCAACGCAGGCCCTGGCCCAAGTCAACCGCCTGATCGACCAGCAGGCCTTCACCCGGGCCGCCGACGACATCTTCTACGTCTCGGCCCTGCTGTTCCTGGCCCTGATCGGGCTGGTCTGGCTAACCCGGCGGCCCGCGCGCATCACCGGCGCAGCACCCCCCGCCGATGCGGGCGGGGCGCACTGACCCGTCATGCCGGCGCCGGGGCTTGTTACTCGATGGTCAGGCGCTGCGAACCGCTGGACTGCTTCTTGGGCAGCGTCAGGGTGAGCACGCCGTTGTCGTACTTGGCCTTGGCCTGGGCCTGGTCAATTTCCTGCGGCAGCTGGAAGCTGCGCGACACAGCGCCGTAATAGCGCTCGCTGCGCAGGGTTTTTTCATCCGAGCCCTGGCTGTCTTCCTGCTTGACTTCGGCGCGCAGCGTCACCACGTTGCCGTCGAGCGAGACATGGATCTCATCCTTGCTCACGCCGGGCACCTCGGCCTGCACGGTGTAGGCCTTGTCGGTTTCCTTCACGTCGACCTTGATCTGCGCCGGTGACGGCAACGGGTCGCCATGCAGGGGCTTGACGTAGAAGCCGGGGGCAAAGTCCTTGAAAAAGTCATCAAACAAGCCGCCGCGGGTCATCAGTGAGTTCATGGTGTGCTCCTGTGAAAAGTTGAAACTCGGGCTGCAGGCCTTGCGGTCACCCAGCCCTTGACACCAGATATAGGCACCAGGTCGCCGATCTCAAGCCCCGGCGAACCGTCGTTTGATCTGGCTCAAGTTCAGCCCGAAGACGACCGCGCATGCGCCGCCATTCGCCCACAACGGCACAATCACGAAGCCCATGCTCGCCCTTCTCCGCACCTTCTCCTGGCAGGAACTGCGCCACCACCCCTGGCGCAACGCCGCGGCCGTGGTGGCCGTGATGCTGGGCGTGGCGCTGGCGTTCTCGGTGCATCTGATCAACGCCTCGGCGCTGGGGGAGTTTTCCAGCGCGGTGCGCTCGGTCAACGGCCAGCCCGATCTGGAACTGCGCGGCGTCCAGGGCCGGCTGGACGAAGCCCTGTTCGGCCGCGTGGCGATGCACCCCCAGGTGGCCCTGGCCAGCCCGGTGCTGGAGCTGTCCACCTACGCGCTGGGCCCCGACGGCAAGCGCGTGCCGGTGCGCGTGGTGGGGGTGGACGCGCTGGTGGTGGCCTCGATCGCGCCGGCGTTGATGCCCCGACCCGACGCCCATGCGGACCGCCTGGCGCTGCTGGCGCCGACCACGGTGTTCCTGAACCCGGCGGCGCGGCAAATTCTGCTGAAAACGCCGCAAGCCACCGATCGTCCCGAGCCCGCCGGAGGGCCTGAAACGGCGTCGAACGGCCCGGCCCGCACGGACACGCGGCTGCGCCTGCAAAGCGGCCTGCAACTGCGCGAGGTGCAAGTCGCCGGCACCGTGAGCGCCGGCGGCGCGGCGCTGGCGGTGATGGACATCGGTGCGGCGCAGGATCTGTTTGGCCTGGCCGGCCAGCTGAGCCGCATCGACCTGCGCCTGCTGCCGGGCGCGGACCATGCGGCCTTCGCGGCGTCACTGCAGCTGCCGGCCGGGGTCACGGCCAGCGAGCCGGGCGATGCCGCGCAGCGGGTCAGCAACCTGTCGCGCGCCTACCGGGTCAACCTCACGGTGCTGGCGCTGGTGGCGCTGTTCACGGGCGCATTCCTGGTGTTTTCGGTGCTGTCGCTCAGCGTGGCGCGGCGCGCGCAGCAGTTCGCGCTGCTCGGGGT
>JAHFQI010000099.1 GCA_023259355.1 Comamonadaceae bacterium | reverse complement strand
GACATGGAACGGCGAGGCATTGATCACCGCCAGCAATTCGGCACCGGCCTCTTTGGCCAGACGGGCCGGCGCCTCGAACCAGGCGTCTTCGCAGATCAACAAACCAATCCGGAAACCACCCGACTCAAACACGCAAACGCCCTGCCCGGGCGCGAAATAGCGCCGCTCGTCAAACACCTGGTAGTTGGGCAGTTCTCGCTTGGCGTAGTGGGCCACGACCTGCCCCTCGCGCAGCGCGCTGGCCGCGTTGTGGCGATCCTGCACCGCCACGCTGCGGGTGCGCCGGTCACCGCCCGTGGGGTGTCCCACCACCACCGTCAGGTCTTTCAGGTCAGCCAGTTCGCGGGCCACGGCTTTCACGGCATCATGGCAGGCGGCGATGAAGGCGGGGCGCAAAAACAGGTCTTCGGCCGCGTAGCCGCAGATGGACAACTCCGGAGTGAGCACCAGTCGCGCGCCAGCCGCGTAGGCCGTGCGCGCCGCATCGATGATTTTTTGCGCGTTGCCCGCGAGATCACCCACCACGAAATTGAGCTGGGCAATACAGATTTTGAGAGTCATACAGGTGCTGAAAAACGAATCAAATGATTATGTCACCCGGGTACTGGACTCACCGCTGGACATCGACGGCGCTGCCTGGAACGCCCTGCTGGCCGCGCAGCCCCAGCCCACGCCCTACATGCGCCATGAGTACCTGGCCGCCCTGCATGCGAGCGGCTGCGCCGAGCCCGCCACCGGCTGGACGCCGCGCTTCATGACCCTGTGGCTGGGCGGCCGGCTCATGGCTGCCTGCCCGCTCTACCTCAAGGACCACTCCTACGGCGAATACGTGTTCGACTGGGCCTGGGCCAACGCCTATGAACAGCACGGCGTCGCCTACTACCCCAAGGCACTCGTCGCCGTGCCCTTCACACCGGTGCCCGGAGCGCGGCTGCTGGCGCGTGACGCCGACGCACGCCATGCATTGCTTCAGGCTCTGATCAGCTGGTGCCGCGAGCAGAAGCTCTCGTCCCTGCACCTGCTGTTCGCCGCCGACGACGACCTGGCCGCCTGCGAGCATGCCGGGCTGATGTTGCGGCATACCGTCCAGTTTCACTGGACGAACGCCGGCTGGCGGGATTTTGAGGCGTTTCTGGCCAGCCTGAGCCAGGACAAGCGCAAGAAGATCCGCCAGGAGCGCCGCAAGGTCGCGGAGGCTGGCGTGACTTTCCGGTGGTCGCGGGGCCGCGACATCAGCGCCGCCGACTGGGACTTCTTCTACCGCTGCTATGAACGCACCTACCTCGAGCACGGGAACGCACCTTACCTCAGCCGCGATTTTTTTCAATGCATGGCGCGGGACATGCCAGAAAACTGGCTGCTCTTCGTGGGCGAACGCGCCGGCCAGCCGATTGCCGCAAGTTTGATTGCACTCCAGGATGCGTCAATGGGTGGATCAGTTGATCGTGCTTCAACCAACGCGCAAGAATCCGCCGCCATCGGTCCGCGCCAGGCCCTCGCAGGCGGCGAGGCCGTGGCCTACGGCCGCTACTGGGGCGCCCTGGAGCGCGTGGACTGCCTGCACTTTGAAGCCTGCTACTACCAGCCGCTGCAATGGTGCATCGACCACGGCGTCATGCGCTTCGAAGGCGGAGCGCAAGGCGAGCACAAAATGGCGCGTGCCCTGCTGCCGGTCAGAACCAGCAGCGCCCACTGGCTCGCTCACCCGGCGTTCGCCGACGCGGTCGAGCGCTTCCTGGCGCGCGAAGGGCAAGGCATTGGTGCCTACCTGGCGCAACTGGAAGAGCGCAGTCCGCTGCGCAAGCCCGGGTGATTGCAGCGGGTTCAGGTGGTGGCCAGCAACCCGGCGACATGCGCCCCAATGGCCAGGCAACTCGTCAGTCCCGGCGACTCGATGCCGAACAGGTTAACCAGCCCCGGCACGCCATGATCCGCCGGCCCCTGGATCAGGAAGTCGGCAGCCGGCTCGCCCGGGCCGCTGATCTTGGGTCGGATACCGGCGTAACCCGGAATCAATGCGCCGTCGGGCAGCGCCGGCCAGTACTTGCGAACCTCGGCGTAGAAGGCATCGCCTCGCGCCGGGTCCACGGCCAGATCGTCGGCGCGATCCACCCACTGCACATCGGGCCCGAACTTGGCCTGGCCACCCAGATCGATCGTCAGGTGCACGCCCAGCCCCGCAGCCTCCGGCACCGGGTAGATCAGGCGGCCAAAGGGAGAGCGGCCCGCCAGAGTGAAGTAATTGCCCTTGGCGAAATACGCGGGTGGCACATGGCGCGCATCCAGCCCTTCAAAGCGCCGCGCCAGTGCCGGCGCCTGCAAGCCCGCCGCATTCACCACGGTCCGGGCGGCGATTTCGGTGCCGTCCTGCGCGACCAGCACCCACCCCGCCGGCGCCCCACCAACATGGCGCCAGGCCCGATCCAGAGCTGAGTTGACCGCCAGCAGACCGCCGGCGTTTTCCAGGTCCCCCAACAGGCCCAGCATGAGCGCGTGGCTGTCGACAATGCCGGTGCTGGGCGACTGCACCGCTGCCACGCAGGCCAGCTGCGGCTCCAGTGCGCGAGCCTGCTCGCCCGTGAGCAGCGCCAGGTCGTTTACGCCGTTGGCGGCGGCCTTGCCAAGGATCGCCTGCAATTGGCCCACCTGGGCTTCACGGGTCGCCACGATCAGCTTGCCGCAGCGCCGGTGCGGAATGCCGCGTTCGGCGCAGTAAGCGTAGAGCATGGCCTTGCCCTGCACGCACAGGTGCGCCTTCAGGGAGCCCTGCGGATAGTAGATGCCGGCATGGATCACTTCGCTGTTGCGGGAACTGGTGCCGGTGCCGATGGCCTCCGCGGCCTCCAGAACCATCACCTCACGCCCCTGCAGCGCCAGGGCCCGCGCCACCGCCAGGCCCACCACGCCCGCGCCAATCACCACGGTATCGACTTGATCCATGAACGCTATCCTTTCAAAGACCACGCGGGTCCGTGCGCAGCAGCCGCTCCACCAGCGAACGCAAGTGGGCCTGCAGCGGCGCAAAGCCATCGGTCATCTCCAACGTGGCTTCGTCCATGTAGAGTTTGCGATTGACCTCAAGCTGGAGGCTGTGGCGGTGCTCCGCCGGGCGCCCGTAGCGCCGCACCAGCTCCACCCCCTTGTACGGGTGGTTGTATTCCACGCTGTAGCCCAACGCGCGTAGGTGCTCGCAGACCAGCAGCGCCAAAGGCTCGCTGGACGTGGACGCATCCCGGTTGCCCACCACAAAGTCGGCATGGACCAGTCCGGGGAAGTCGGTTGCGTGGCTGGCGGCCACGGCCGGCATGGAATGGCAGTTGATGTGCAGGCTGTAGCCATGCCGCGCGTGCGCGGCATCGATCGCCTGGGCCACCGCCGCATGGTAAGGCTGCCAGCATCGCGCGATGCGCCCCTCCAGCTCCGCCACCGACAGTTTCCGGTTGTAGAGCGGCAGGCCCTCGTCGGTGCAGCGCCAGATCAGTCCCTTGCCCAGCCGCACCTTGGACAGCACGGCCGGGTCCGTGGCCACTGGCCCAGGCCAGGGCGCATCGAGCATGTCCACATCCACTTCGGAGAGGTCGCGGTTGGCGTCCAGGTAACTGCGCGGAAAATGCGCTTCGATCCAGGCCACGCCCATGCCGGGCGCGAAGCTGTAGAGCTTTTCCACATGCGTGTCCTCGGCGCGCCGCAGCGTCGCCAGATCACAGACATGGGCAAAGTCGTCCGGGTAGGCAGTGCCGCTGTGCGGCGAATCGAGCACCAGCGGCGTGGTGCCGGGGAGGTAGGTCACGAAAGGCATGCGGCCATTGTGACGCAAGGACGACAGCCGAGCCAACGAGCCAACGAGTCAGCGGCAAATTGGCGGTTTTGCAAGGCCCTCATTTCTGGAGACTTCATGGATCTTTTCCATCTCGGCGGCAAGGTCGCCATCGTCACCGGATCGAGCCGCGGCATCGGCCGTTCGATCGCCATCCAGCTGGCCTGCGACGAGGTCGTCCAGACCATCCGCGCGACCTGCGGCGGCAACGGCGGCGAAGCCCTGCAACATCCGCGTGAACTGCAGCCAGACCATCGTGGCCGACGGTGGCATGATGATCCGCTGAGAATCAGGCAGAAAAAAAGCGCCCCACTTCCGTGAGGCGCTTTCAGATTTAAACGGTCCGGCCAGGGGCTGGTCCGCTGCGGCAGTTGCCGCTCAACCCATGTGCAGGCCGCCGTTGACCGAGAAGTCGGCGCCGGTGGCGTAACCGCCCTCTTCGCTGGCCAGCCAGGCAATGATGGATGCGATTTCACTGGGCTTGCCCAGGCGCTTGACCGGCACCGTGGCAACGATTTTTTCCAGCACGTCGGGACGGATGGCGTTGACCATGTCGGTGCCGATGTAGCCCGGGCTCACGGTGTTGACCGTCACACCCTTGGTGGCCAGTTCCTGCGCCAGCGCCATGGAGAAGCCGTGCATGCCGGCCTTGGCGGCGGAGTAGTTGGTCTGGCCGGCCTGGCCCTTTTCACCGTTCACCGACGAAATGTTGACGATGCGGCCCCAGCCCTTTTCCACCATGTCGCCGACGACCTGCTTGGTCACGTTGAACATGGAATCCAGGTTGGTGTTCATCACCGCATCCCAGTCTTCACGGGACATCTTCAGGAACATGCGGTCCTTGGTGATGCCGGCGTTGTTGACCAGCACGTCGATGGTGCCGTGCTCGGCCTTGGCCTTGGTGAAGGCTTCGACGGTGGAATCCCAGTCACCCACGTTGCCCACGGAGGCGTAGAAGGTGTAGCCGAGGGCTTTTTGCTCGTCGATCCACTTTTGGTGATCGCGGGTCGGGCCGCAGCCGGCGATGACCTTGAAGCCTTCCGTGTGCAGGCGCTGGCAGATGGCGGTTCCGATGCCACCCATGCCGCCGGTGACGTACGCTACTTTTTGACTCATGTTCTGCTCCTCTTGATTTCAAACGGCCAATCCGGCCTCTTGCTTGCTATAAACGAAATAGCGGGTCACGCCCCCACCACGGGGGCTGACTCCATTTAACTGCTAAATCAACGCTCCAGTGCGAGGGAAACCCCCATGCCGCCACCGATGCACAGGGCCGCCAGGCCCTTCTTCGCATCGCGGCGCTGCATTTCGTGCAGCAGCGTCACCAGAATACGGCAGCCGGACGCGCCGATCGGGTGGCCGATGGCGATGGCGCCACCGTTCACGTTGACCTTGGAGGGGTCGATCGCCAACTCCTTGTTCACGGCGCAGGCCTGCGCGGCAAAGGCTTCGTTCAATTCGAACAGATCCACGTCGGCAGCATTCCAGCCGGCACGCTGCAGAGCCTTGCGCGACGCCGGCACCGGGCCCATGCCCATGGTGGCGGGGTCCAGGCCGCTGGTGCCGAAGGCGGCAATGCGCGCCAAGGGCGTCAGACCCAAGGCCGCGGCCTTCTTGGCCGACATCACCACCACGGCGGCGGCACCGTCATTGATGCCCGAGGCATTGCCGGCGGTCACGCTGCCCGCCTTGTCGAACGCGGGACGCAGACCGGCGAGGCCTTCGGCGCTGCTCTTGCGGTTGATGAACTCGTCGGCATTGAAAAGGATCGGGTCGCCCTTCTTCTGGGCCAGCGACACGGTGACGATTTCATTCTTGAACTTGCCGGCTTCCTGCGCGGCAGCCGCCTTCTGCTGGCTGGCCAGAGCCAGCGCGTCCTGCATGTCGCGGGTGATGCCGTACTGCTTGGCCACGTTTTCGGCGGTGATGCCCATGTGGTACTGGTTGTAGACGTCCCACAGGCCGTCAACGATCATGGAGTCGATCATCTTCCAGTCGCCCATGCGCTGGCCGTCACGCGAGTTCAGCAGCACGTGCGGGCTGGCGCTCATGTTTTCCTGGCCACCGGCGACCACGATCTCGCTGTCGCCCCAGGCCACGGCCTGGGCAGCCAGCATCACGGCCTTGAGGCCGGAGCCGCAGACGGCGTTGATGGTCAATGCCGGTGTT
This sequence comes from Comamonadaceae bacterium, assembly GCA_023259355.1. Taxonomy (GTDB): domain Bacteria; phylum Pseudomonadota; class Gammaproteobacteria; order Burkholderiales; family Burkholderiaceae_C; genus JAHFQI01. Next base: position 9,557 of record JAHFQI010000099.1, on the reverse strand, counting down.
TCCTTGGCCACGCCCGATTTGATCAGGGCCTGGCGCGCGGGGTTCTGGCCGGCGCCGGCGGCGAGCACCTGGCCCATGATGACTTCACCGACCTGGTCGAGGCCGACGTTCGCGCGGGCCAGTGCCTCGCGGATCACGATGGCGCCGAGTTCGGTCGCGGGGGTCTTGGCGAGCGAGCCACCAAATTTGCCGACGGCGGTGCGGGCGGCTGAAACGATAACGATGTCTTCCATTTTGAAGGGTCTCCTGTGTGTAATTGGGAAAGATGAAAAGGGTTCTCAGGCCTTGGCTTTGACGTAGCGGCCTGGCGCGGGTTCGCTGGCCTTGTACTTTGCGCCTTTGCCATACGTTTTGGGCGCCGGAATCTGCTTGCCGGCGTGGCCCTTGAGCCAGTCGGACCAGTCGGTCCACCAGCTGCCGGGGGCCTCCTTGGCGCCAGCAATCCATTCGTCCGCGGTCTCGGGGAACTTGCCATCGTCGCGCGTCCAGTGGCTGCGCTTCTTCGAGGCCGGCGGGTTGATCACGCCGGCAATGTGGCCCGAAGCCCCCATCACGAAGCGCTTCTTGCCCGGAAACACCTGCGTGGAAGCGTAGGCGCCACCAATCGGCACGATGTGGTCTTCGCGCGAGCCATAAAGGTACATCGGCAGATCGACCAGGTTCAGGTCGATCTTCTCGCCACATACCGTGGCCTTGCCGGGCTTGATCAGGTTGTTCTCGTGGTACGTGTTGCGCAGGTACCAGGCATAGAACGGACCGGGCAGGTTGGTACTGTCGCTGTTCCAGTAGAGCAGATCGAACGGCGGCGGGGTTTCGCCCTTGAGGTAGTTGCCCACCACGTAGTTCCACACCAGGTCGTTCGGTCGCAGGAAGCTGAAGGTGGACGCCAGGTCCTGGCCCTTGAGCAGCCCGCCCTTGCCCATCTGCATTTCACGGAACTTGACGAAACCCTCGTCAATGAAAATGTCCAGGATGCCGGTGTCGGTGAAGTCGATCAGCGTGGTCAGCAAGGTGGCGCTGGCCACCGGCTTCTCGCCCCGCGCGGCCAGCACGCCCAGCGCCGTGGACAGGATGGTGCCGCCCACGCAGAAACCCAGCGCGTTGATTTTTTCCGCGCCCGTGATGTCCTGCACCGTGTGGATGGCCTTGATGGCGGCGTCCTCGATGTAGTCGTCCCAGGTCTTCCCGGCCAGGGAAGCGTCGGGGTTGCGCCAGCTCACCACGAAGGTGCGGTGGCCTTGCGCCACGGCGTAGCGGATGAACGAATTCTCGGGCTGGAGGTCCAGGATATAGAACTTGTTGATGCACGGCGGCACCAGCAGGAACGGTTTCTCGTACACCTTGTCGGTCAACGGCTTGTATTCGATGAGTTGGAACAACTCGTTCTCGAACACCACCGCGCCTTCGGTCGTGGCGACGTTCTTGCCGACCTCGAACAGGCTCTCGTCCGTCATGGACACATGGCCCTGACGCATGTCGTTCAGCAGGTTCTGCATGCCCTTGGCAATGCTTTCGCCCTTGGTCTCAAGCGCCTTTTTCTGCGCATCGGCGTTCATCGCCAGGAAGTTGCTGGGCGCCGAGGCGGCCATCCACTGCTCCACCGCGAAGCGGATGCGGTTCTTCGTCTTGGCATCCCCCTCCACTGCGTCTGCCAGGCCCATGAGGGTGCGCGCATTGAGCAGGTAGGCGGCAGCCGAGAAAGCGGCCATCGGATTGGTGCCCCAAGCCTCGGCGGAAAAGCGCCGGTCCTTGACGACGGGCGCGCCGTTGAGTCCCTGGTTCCAGAGATCGGCCGCATCCTTGAGATACTGTTGCTGCAGTTCCTGGAGCCGCGTCGGCGAAACCTGGATTTTGGGCAGATTGGGCTGGCCCGGCGCCCCGGCCTGCAAGCCGCCCAAGTCCATGTTCTGGAAGGATTGAAAGGTGTTTTTCCAGCTGTCGCCCATGCTTTGCTGGAACTGCTGAGCGGCTTGCGCCCAGAATTCGGAAGAATCCAATTTCACGCTGTCTCCTGCTATTGATTTGTTTATTGGTAAAAACCCTAGTATCTCAGGTTCAGCCCTTCAACTGTCTGACATTTTGGTCATAAGCATATATCCATGTACCTCATTCCCATAGCCTGGTTGTACGTCGCGCTCATGATGAGCGTGGCTGAGGCCACCAATACCACCGGCACGGTGCTCGGCGGCGTCATCACCTTTGTACTCTATGGACTGGGGCCTGTGGCACTGGTGCTTTACCTGATGGGCGCACCCGCGCGACGCAGGGCGATCAAGGCACGGGAGAAGGCCGAAACAGCGCGGCTGCACGCGGCAAACGGAGTGGCCGACGCGGACGGTGCCACAGACACGGCATCAGCCAACCCGCCAGATGCAGGCGGCCAGGCGCCCGCTGCCTCCGAGGACCAGGCTGTCGCGCCGGTGCGAAAAGAACCGTGACGGGTTGCTGGTGGTACACCACGGTGCGCTCCCGTCGTTGCCAAATACCGCCGTGACGCCCAGTGCGCGCAATCGCTGGCGCGCCAGGGCTTGGAGATCCGCCAGGTATTTGCCATTGCCCAGCGGCTTGAAGCCCGCCTCCGCCTGCGGGTCCGCCGCCAGAAAAGCCTCGCGTACCTCGGGCCCCACTTCAAACGCCTGCGGGCCGATACACGGGCCCAGCCAAGCCAGGATGTCGTCCGGAACATGGCCCGCGGCTGGCTTTGATGCACCACCGCCGCAACGTCGCCAGAAAGCATCAACCACAGACTCCAAAACACCCCGCCCCCCCTCTCCCGCGAGCCCGCGCCAGCCGGCGTGAGCTGCGGCAACGGCGGTGCCCCGCCGACTCGTCAACAGCACGGGCAGGCAGTCGGCCACCATGACGGTGCAGGCGACGCCGGGGACAGCGGTCACGCAGGCATCGGCCACCGTGGCGTCGGGCGTGCCCATGTCCAGCGCCACCACGGCCGTGCCATGCACCTGCTGCAGAAACACCGGCCGCGCATCGATGGCCTCGCGCAAGACCCGGCGGTTGGCAGTGACAGCCCCCAGGTCGTCATTCACATGGTCACCCAGGTTCAGGCTGTCAAAAGGCGGCCTGGAAACGCCGCCCGCCCGCGTGGTGCACACGGCGCGCACCCCCGCAGGCGCGGGCCAGTCAGGAACCATCCAGTCGGGGTGAAAGCCCACGGACCGGCAGGCTCAGGCCTCGTTGTCCGGACAGGCCGAAGGCTGGGCTTTCTGGAAAGCCTCCAGCTTCATGCAGGCGTCGAACGCAGCCATGGTGCGCGTCAGGCCGTCGAAGTCGCAGTTGAAGCGCATGCCGTTGAAAATTTGCGGCACCAGGCAGCAATCGGCCATCGTGGGTGTATCGCCGTAGCAGAACGTGGACGCGGCTTGCTGGGCCAGTTGGCGCTCGAAGGCCTCCAGTCCGGCACGCACCCAGTGGCGGTACCAGGTGTTCTTTGCGTCCTCGCTGACACCCAGGTCCTTGCTCAGGTACTTGAGCACGCGCAGGTTGTTGAGGGGGTGAATCTCGCACGCGATGGACTGCGCCAGGGCGCGAACGCGGGCCCGCCCCAATGCATCCTTGGGCAGCAGCGCCGGGCCAGCCTGCGTGTCATCGAGGTACTCGATGATCGCCATCGACTGAGACAGGCGCGTGCCATCGTCCAGCTCCAGCATGGGCACGAGCTGGTCGGCGGAGACGGCGGCGTAAGCCTCTTTCTTGTGGTCGCCCTTGGCCAGGTGCACCGGCACATACTCATAGGGCAGCCCCTTGAGGTTGAGCGCGATGCGCACACGGAACGAGGCGGAGGAACGGAAGTAGTTGTAGAGCTTCATGGGATGCAAGGATAAACCGGAAGTCGGCTTCACCGTGGCACGGCGCGACAATCGGTCCACACACGCTCCGGCCGCCAGGCGATGCTGGCGCACGAAACAGACATTCTGGTGCGCGATGTCGATATTGTGGGCTTGCAGCAGCGACTGGAAACCCGTGGCGCCTGGCTCGGGTGCGACAAGCCGCTCCCCTGACCCGCCGCCCGCCTGCGCGTTATCCCACCACCAGCCGAATCCCCGGCATCACCTGCTGCGACTCGGCCCGGCGCTCCAGTGCCAGGCGCATGTTCATCTGCGCGACCTCGGTGTGTTCTACCGCCAGGCTCTGGGCACGAGCCCCCTCGCCGCGCTTGAGGGCGTCGAACAGCATGTGGTGCTGGCGATGCGCGTAGAGCATCCAGTCGCGGTCCAGCGCCACGGTGCCCTGCATGGGCAGCATCGCCGACGCCGGCGCGAAGGGCAGCTTGTCGTTCAGCGCCACGGCGCGCTGCAGGGCGCGGTTGCCGCTGGCCTCCAGAACCAGGGCGTGAAAACGGTCGTTCATGGTGGCGTACGCGGCGTAGCTTTCCAGCGTCAGCGGGTTCGCGGCCAGCAGGCGGTCGCCTTCGTCCAGACACGCCTGCAAGTCGCCTTGCAACTGGCGTGACACGCCGTGTTCGGCCACCAGCCGCGCGGCCATGCCTTCCAGGTGGCCGCGCACGGCGATGGCATCGGCCACCTCGCGCGGGGTGAACTGACGCACGAGGTAACCGCCCGTGTCATTGACCTGCACCAGCCCCTCCTGCTCCAGCGTGACCAGCGCGGCGCGCACGGGCGTTCGCGAGGCGCCCAGGCGCTCGGCCAGTTGCTGCTCGGCCAGACGCCGGCCGGGCTCGAACTCGCCACGCAGGATCAGGTCGCGCAGCTGCATCAAAACAGTCTCTTGCAGGTTCATGGCGGCAACTGTACACTGAATCAATATTTCGGTATACCGTTTTGACGACGCACACGGGAAGTGCGCGATGAACGGCTTCGACATCCCCCTACGACTGACGAAAGTGCGCCATGAAAGCCGAGCAAAACGAACTGATCACCCGCATTGGCCCGGGCACGCCCTGCGGCGAATTGATGCGCCGATACTGGCAGCCGGTGGCGCTGGTGGACGAGTTCAACCCCGCACTCGACCCGCGGATGGCGGTGCGACCCGTCAAGGCCGTGCGCCTGCTGGGGCAGGACTTCGTGCTGTTTCGCGACGCGAAGGGCGGCTACGGCCTGCTCGACCGGGACTGCCCGCACCGCGGCGCGGACCTGGCCTTCGGCCGCCATGAAGGCGACGGCCTGCGCTGTCCCTTCCACGGCTGGAAGTTCGACGTGACGGGCCAGTGCACCGAAACGCCGGCCGAGCCCGCCGGCAGCACGCTGTGCCAGCGCATCCGGCAGCGCAGTTATCCGCTGATTGAAAAAAGCGGCGTGTTGTTTGGCTGGTTCGGGCCGGAAGACGTGTCGCCGCCCCCCTTCCCCGCCTTCGACTGTTTTGCCGCGCCGGCCACCCACAGCTTCGCCTTCAAGGGCCTGTGGAACTGCAACTGGCTGCAGGCGTTTGAGGTGGGCATCGACCCGGCTCACGCCTCGTTCCTGCACCGTTTCTTCAACGACGAATCGCTCGAAGAAAGCTACGGCCGCCAGTTCCGTGGCGCCAGCCTGGGCGAACTCGACGGCCAGCGCCTGCCCATGACCAAGGTCATGCGCGAGTTCGACCAGCCCGAGATTGCCTTCGCGCCCATGCCCTACGGCCTGCAACTGACGGCGCTGCGCCCCATCAACGAACAGCTCACGCACACCCGCGTGACCAACGCAATCTTTCCAAGCACCTTCGTGATTCCCCTTTCCGAGACCATGACGATCACGCAGATCCACGTGCCCGTGGACGACACGAAGAACTACTGGTATGCCATCTTCACGAGCTTTGATGCCCCGGTGGACAAGGAAGTCATGCGCAAGCAGCGGCTGGAGGCCGTCACGCTGCCTGACTACATCCCCAAATCGGGCCGCCACAACCAGTGGGGCTTCAGCGCCGAGGAGCAGCTCTCCCGCACCTACCTGGGCATGGGCGAGAGCGACATCAACGTGCACGACCAGTGGGCCTGCGAGAGCATGGGCGCCATCCAGGACCGCTCACGCGAGCACCTGGGTACGACAGACAAAGTGATCATGGCCAACCGGCGCATCCTGATCAAGGCGATCGAGACCGTGCAGGCCGGCGGCACGCCGCCCGGCGTGGCCGATGCGGAAGTGGCGGTGCATCGCATGGGGCCCGACACCGTGGACGGCCTTGCCCCCACCGGCGGCACCGAAGCCTGGTGGCGCCATGCCGTTCAAGCCAAGCGTGATGCCGCCCCCTGGGACGCCGCCCTGACTGCGGTCGCTGATCCGCTGCCCACCGTGTATTCACCGCACGAGGAAGCGTCCTGAGCATGCCCGCCTCGTTTGCGGAGTTTTGCGGCATTCACGACGACGCGCGCGAAGCCGCCGCGCAACACACCGCCCGGTTGATCGAGGCCAGCGGCCTGGAACTGGTGCGCTTCGGCTGGTGCGACCTGCACGGCGTGCTGCGCGGCAAGACACTGACGGCGAAGGCGGCGGTCAAGGCCCTGCGCGCGGGCGTCGGCATGGTCAGCACGCTGCTGCTCAAAGACACCTCGGACCGCACCGCCTTCAAGGTGTTCGAACCCGGCGGCGCGGCCGATCTGCCGGGCTTCGAATTCGCCAGCAACCTGATCCTGTTGCCCGATCCGGCCAGCTTCACGACGCTGCCGTGGGCGCAGGGCACGGGCTGGCTGCGCTGCCAGCCGTGGTTTCAGGACGGCACGCCCGTGCCACTGGACACGCGGCGCGTGCTGCAGCAGGCGCTGGCGCAACTGACGCAACAGGGCCTGGGCATGGTCTGCGGGCTGGAGGTGGAGTTTCACATCTACCGCCTGAAAGACGCCTGGCACGGGCCGGATCTTGACCCCGAGCTCTCCGCCTGGCCCGGCCTGCCGCCCGCCGTGAGCCTGATCCACCCCGGCTACAACCTGCTCGCAGAAGGCTGGTTCGACATGGCCGAGGAACCGCTGCGCATCGTGCAGCACACGGCCCAGGCGCTGGGCCTGCCGCTGCAGTCGCTGGAAATCGAACTGGGCCCGAGCCAGGTCGAAGCGGTGTTCGACGCAACCGACGCGCTGACGGCCGCCGACAACATGGTGCTGTTCCGCAACGCCGTGCGCCAAGCGCTGCGCCGAGCGGGCTACCACGCAAGTTTCATGTGCCGCCCGCCGTTTCCCAACATCATGTCGAGCGGCTGGCACCTGCACCAGTCGCTGGTGGACATGTCCACCAGCCAAAACGCCTTCATGCGCGAGACGCCCGCGCCCGGCAGCGCGCCAACGGACGCCGGCCACACGCTTTCGGATGCCGGCGCCGCCTGGCTGGCCGGCCTGCTGGCCCACGCCCAAGGCATGACCGCGCTGTGCACGCCGACGGTGAACGGCTTCGGGCGATTCCGCCCCAACGCGCTGGCCCCCCAAGCCGTGCTCTGGGGCCGCGACAACCGCGGTGCGATGCTGCGCGTGGTCGGCGGCGCGGGCGATGGCGCGACACGTATCGAAAACCGCATCGGCGAACCGGCGGCCAACCCCTACCTCTACATGGCGGCGCAAGTGCATGCCGGGCTGGACGGCCTGGCGCGCAGCCTCACACCGCCGCGCGCGACCGAAGCGCCGTACGCCCCCGAGGCCGAACGCATCCCGACGACGCTGCCCGAGGCACTGGACGCCCTGCGGGCCGACACCGCCCTGGTGGCGGGCTTTGGCGAGGACTTCGTGCGTTATTTCAGCCGCGTGAAACAATCCGAGGCCCAGCGCCACGCGCAATCGGACGACCAGGCCGACTTCGAGCGGCGCGAATATTTCAGCCGTTTTTGAGCGGCCTGTCGAAAACACCCGAACCCATGATCACGATTCACTTCATTGCGAACAACGACCCGGCGGCCCAAGGATCGGCCTTGGTCAAATCCAAAACCGGCAAGAGCCTGATGCAGGCCGCCCACGCGGCGGGGGTGGACGGCATTGCGGCCGATTGCGGCGGCAGCCTGACCTGCGCCACCTGCCATGTGATGGTGCGGGAGCCCTGGGCCAGCCAGCTGCCGCCCGCCAATGCGGACGAATTGGGCATGCTCGATTTCACCGCCCTGCCGCGCCAGCCGGGCAGCCGGCTGGCCTGCCAGATCCAGCTGACCAGCGCGCTCGACGGGCTGACGGTAGACTTGCCCGCTTCGCAGTACTGACCTCTAGAGAACACACCATGATTCTGGAAATCGCCGACATCCGCATCCAGCCCGGCCAGCAGGCCGCCTTCGAGGAAGCCATCCAGCGTGGGCTGGACACCGTCGCCAGCAAGTCCAAGGGCTTTCAAGGCGCCAAGGTGAACCGGGGCATCGAGTCGCCCGAACGCTACATCCTGCAAATCTTCTGGGCCACGCTGGAAGACCACACCGTGGGGTTCCGCCAGTCGCCGCTGTTCACCGAGTGGCGCGCCATCGTCGGGCCGTTTTTTGCGGCCCCGCCGGTGGTGGAGCATTTCGAACTCGCGGTGAAGTCGGCCTGAACGCCACACGACCACAAAAAAAGAGGGCCACGGCCCTCTTTTTTTGTGAGGGAGAAAACCCTCACTTGGCCGCAACGGCTCGCTCGGCCAAGAAGATCTCGATGCGGCGGTTCTTCGCGCGGCCGGCCTCGGTGGCGTTGTCGGCGATGGGCTCGCGCTCGCCCCGGCCGTCGATCTGGATCCGGCGCGAATCCACGCCATGCGCGACCAGGTAATCGCGCGCACTGGCCGCGCGGTTCACCGAGAGCGGGTTGTTGACGGCGTCGGAGCCGGTGCTGTCGGTATGGCCGACGATGCGGATTTCAGTGTTGGGCTGGCTGCTCAGGCCCTGCGCGAACTGGTTCAGGATGGGCTGCAGGTTCGGCTTGATCTCGGTGCGGCCCGTGTCGAACGAAATGTCGCTCGGAATGTTGAGCTTGAGCTGGTTGTCCGCCGTCTGCGTCACGGCCACGCCGGTACCCGCCGTGGCCTTTTCCATGGCGGCCTTCTTGTCCTGCATGTGCTTGGACCAGACGTAGCCGCCCAGCGCGCCCACCCCCGCGCCAATGGCCGCGGAGCCTTTGCTGTCGCCAATCGCCGCACCCGCGAGGGCGCCGACGCCGGCGCCGATGGCAGCCGATCGCTGCGTTTCACTCATGTTGGCGCAGCCGCTGACCAGGACGGCCAGAGCCATGCCGGACAAGGCGAAATAACGGGTGCTGGATGCGATGAAGTTCATGATTTTTCCTTGTGCAGTTGAGTCAAGGTTCAATATAGTTCCGAATCACGCGGCGCTCGGTGCGCCAGCGCACAGGACTGCAACAAAACGTGAGCCAGGAATCCCCCGGCGGCGCGTGGCCCGGCACTCAAGCTTGCGCAGCGGTGGACGCATGCGCCTCGTGCCCCGCCACCAGTTTCGCGAGCAGCACGACCAGCTGCGCCTGCTCCCCCGCATCGAGCGGCGCCACGATCCGCGACTGAACCTTGCCCACGATGCGCGTCATGTGCTGGGCGGCCTTTTCCCCTTCCGCCGTGACCCACAGGAGCTTGCGGCGCTTGTCGCGCGCGTCCACTTCGCGCCGAATCCAGCCGCGCGCTTCCAGCCGGCCGATCACCGAACCCGACGTGGCGGCG
>JAHFQI010000231.1 GCA_023259355.1 Comamonadaceae bacterium | reverse complement strand
ACTTGGAGGCCAGCACGGAGGTGATGGCCGCCGTCAGGGTGGTCTTGCCGTGGTCCACGTGGCCGATCGTGCCAACGTTGACGTGCGGCTTGGTCCGCTCAAATTTCTCTTTTCCCATTTTTTCGACTCCGAAAAAAAACAACCCAACAAACACTGGGAATGCGAACCGGTCGCACCCCCAAAATTTTGGTGCCCTTGGCGGGAATCGGACCCGCGACCTCTCCCTTACCAAGGGAGTGCTCTGCCACTGAGCCACAAGGGCAATAAAATCAACCCAACACAAACACACCAGCTGGAGCGGGAGACGGGAATCGAACCCGCGTCATTAGCTTGGAAGGCTAAGGTTCTACCATTGAACTACTCCCGCATCGATCGCCTGACAGCACCGAAGCACGTCGTGCGGGAGTCAATGCACGGAAACCTTTTCCAAACACTCTTGCCGGCCTGAATTGCCAGATTACTGCTGGTGGAGGAGGCTGGATTCGAACCAGCGTAGGCGTAAGCCAACAGATTTACAGTCTGCCCCCTTTAGCCACTCGGGCACCCCTCCTCAGCGAGCCTGTGATTATGCCAGCATTTTCCAGGACTTTGCAAACTGGTCCGTAAACTTTTACCAAATCAGCGGCGGCAGGCCTTGCGACACGAGAAAAGCATTGGCCTCGCTGAAATGGCCGCAACCCAGGAAAGGCACGGGCGGGCGGGCGGCGGAAAGCGGCGAGGGGTGGTTGGCAGCCAACACGCGATGACGCGCCCGCTCGGGTGAGGCGTCGATCAGCGCGCGCCGGCCTTGGGCATGCGCGCCCCACAGCATGAACACGATTGGGCACGCAGACTGGGCCACAGCATGGATTACAGCGTCAGTAAGCGCTTCCCAACCTTGTTTTGCGTGGCTGGCGGGCTGCCCTTCCTCCACCGTCAGGCTGGTGTTGAGCAGCAACACACCCTGACGGGCCCAACGCACCAGGGAACCGCTGTCGGCCGGCGGCACACCCAGATCACGCTGCAGTTCCTTGAAAATATTGCGCAGGCTCGGCGGTATCTTTTCGCCAGCGGCGACGGAAAACGCCAGGCCTTCCGCCTGCCCCGGGCCGTGATACGGGTCCTGACCCAGGATAACCACCCGCACGCTGGCCAGCGGCGTGAGTTCCAGGGCACGCAGGGGTTGCGGCGGATAGACCACCGCGCCGTCCTCCAGACGCCCCTGCACGAAGGCGCCGAGCCGCCGGCCGGTTTCGCCGGCAAAAAAGCGGTCAACCAGCGCGCGCCAGTCGGCGGCCACAGGCCAGTCCCTTGGCTGCCACGCGGCCAGATGCGCCGCCCCGCGCCCGGACGGGGTGTCGGCAGCCGGCCACAAAGCGGCTTGCGTCATCTCGTCAAGGCCTTCCCGACATCAATGGGACCTGGCCCGGCATTGCATGACATGCAGTCGCGCATTGACATTCAACGAAACAGCTCCGCCAGTGCCAGGCCCGGCTCGGACGCCCGCATGAAGGCCTCGCCAACCAGGAAGGCATGAACCTTGGCATCCCGCATCTTCTGCACGTCGGCCCGCGTCTGAATGCCGCTTTCCGTCACCAGCAGGCGATCGGGCGGCACGTCCGGGAGCATCGACAGCGTGGTGTCGAGCGACACCTCGAAGGTGCGCAGATTGCGGTTGTTGATGCCGACCAGCGGGGTCTTGAGTTTCAGCGCACGCGCCAGTTCGGGGCGGTCATGCACCTCCACCAGCACGGCCATGTCCAGCCCGTGCGCAATCGCCTCCAGATCGGCCATCTGCGCGTCGTCCAGGCAGGCTGCGATCAGCAGAATGCAATCGGCGCCCATGGCGCGGGACTCGTAGACCTGGTAGGGATCGATCATGAAATCCTTGCGCAGCACCGGCAGCTGGCACGAGGCGCGGGCCTGCTTGAGGTAATCCACGCTGCCCTGGAAAAATTGCTGGTCGGTCAACACCGACAGACACGCCGCGCTGACCTCTCCATCGCCATCGGCATAACTCTGCGCAATGTCGGCCGGAATGAAGTCGGCACGCAGCACGCCCTTGGATGGGCTGGCTTTCTTGATCTCGGCAATGACGGCGGCATGGCCCGCGGCGATCTTGGCGCGCATCGCCCCGACAAAGTCGCGCGTGAGCACACGGCTCTCGGCGTCGGCGCGCATCGCGGCGAGGGATTTTTTCTTCAGGCCGGCGGCGACCTCTTCGCGCTTGACGGCCACGATTTTGTTCAGGATGTCAGTCATGTTCTGGCAGGTCGGCTGAGCCGTTGTTCAGTACTTTCACAATGGCGCCGGACACCCCCGGCGCCCCACAGCGAGAAGCCAATGGCGATCCACGCGCCGGAGTCGCGCCTTGTCGCCCCGTTTCAGTCAGGCCGCCACGCTCAGCGCGTGGGCGGTGACGACGAGTTTGTCCAGCCGCGCCTTGGCTGCGCCCGACTCGATCGCGTCGCGCGCCTTTTCGATGCCGTCGCTCATCGACTCCACCACGTTGGCGGCATAAAGCGCCACGCCGGCGTTGAGGATGACGATGTCGCGTGCGGCGCCGTGTTCATTTTCCAGCACACCCAACAGCATGGCGCGCGACTGCTCGGGTGTTTCCACCTTGAGCGCCCGGTTGCTGGCCATGGCGAGGTCGAAGTCCTCGGGATGGATCTCGTACTCGCGAATCTCGCCATGCTTCAACTCGCCCACCAGCGTCGCGGCCCCCAGACTGACCTCGTCCATGCCGTCACGCCCATAGACCACCACGGCATGCTCGGCGCCCAGGCGCTGCAACGCACGAACCTGGATGCCCACCAGGTCCGGGTGGAACACGCCCATCAGGATGTTGGGCGCGGACGCTGGATTGGTCAACGGGCCGAGGATGTTGAAGATCGTCTTGATGCCCAGTTCGCGTCGCACCGGCGCCACATTCTTCATTGCCGGGTGGTGGTTTGGCGCAAACATGAATCCGATGCCCACCTCGGCAATGCATCGGGCAATCGCCTCGGGCGGCAGGTTGATATTCACGCCCAGGCTCTCCAGCACATCGGCGCTGCCCGATTTGCTGCTGACGCTGCGCCCGCCGTGCTTGCTGACCTTGGCCCCCGCGGCGGCGGCCACGAACATCGAGCACGTGGAAATATTGAAGGTGTGCGAGCCATCGCCCCCGGTGCCCACGATGTCCACCAGGTGCGTCTTGTCGGGCACGTGCACCTTGGTGGAAAACTCCCGCATCACCTGCGCGGCGGCAGTGATCTCGCCGATGGTTTCCTTTTTGACGCGCAGGCCGGTGATCAGCGCAGCCGTCATCACAGGCGAGAGCTCGCCGTTCATGATCATGCGCATGAGCTTGAGCATTTCGTCGTGAAAGATTTCACGGTGCTCGATCGTGCGCTGCAGCGCTTCCTGGGCCGTAATGGGCATGAAAATCTCCTCAGTTCTTTGGATTGTCGGACACGGCTCGACTCAGCCCGGACGATCCAGAAAGTTCTTCAGCATCGCGTGGCCATGCTCGGTGAGGATGGACTCCGGGTGAAACTGCACGCCCTCGACGTCCAGCGTCCGGTGTTTCACGCCCATGATCTCGCCGTCATCGGTCCAGGCCGTGACCTTGAGGCAGTCCGGGCAGGTTTCGCGCTCGATGGCCAGGGAGTGGTAGCGGTTCACCGTGAACTGCTCGGGCAGCCCGGCGAAAACGCCCTCCCGCGTGGTGGTGATGACGCTGGTTTTGCCGTGCATGAGCTGGCGCGCCCGCACGATCTTGCCGCCAAAGGCCGCGCCAATGCTCTGGTGGCCCAGGCACACACCCAGGATCGGCAGCTTCCCGGCGAAGTGCTGGATCGCCGCGACCGAAATACCCGCCTCCGCCGGCGAGCACGGCCCGGGCGAGATCACCAACCGGTCCGGCGCGCGCTCCGCAATGCCTTCCAGGGTGATCTCGTCGTTGCGGAACACTTCCACCTCGGCGCCGAGTTCGCCGAAATACTGGACGATGTTGTAGGTGAACGAGTCGTAGTTGTCGACCATCAGG
>JAHFQI010000098.1 GCA_023259355.1 Comamonadaceae bacterium | reverse complement strand
GGCGCGCACCGCGTGGGCGGATTCGCCGCCGGCGTCGCGCAGGCGCAGCCCGTGTTGCTGCAGGGCGCCGAGCGTGGCGCCGCGCGCGACCACGCTGACCGCGCAGCCTGCGCCGGCCAGCGCCGCGCCGATCCAGCCGCCGATGGCGCCGGCACCGTAGATTGCAATTTTTTCAGTCATGGGGTTCACGATCCCTGTGTTGATCCGTCAGCGTTCAGTTCAGCACTTGTAGCTGTCGTCGATGCGGTCCACCTGCCGCACCAGGGCGTCGAACACGTCCTGGCCGGCGCCGTGGTTCGGGTTGAACTGCAGCGCGTCGCGCGTGCATTTGGCCGCGATCGCCTCGGACACCGGGATGGGCGCGCCCATGCTGAGCGTGGCCAGCTGGATCTCGCAGGCCCGCTGCAGGGTCCACAGAATGGCGAAAGCCTGCGGCAGCGTGTGGCCCCAGGCCAGCAGGCCGTGGTTGCGCAGGATCACCGCGGGGCTTGTTGCCCATGCTGGCCAGCACGCGCGGGCCTTCCTCGGCGTGGATGGTGATGCCCTCGAACGCGTGGTAGGCCACCATGTCATGCAGCTGCGCGCTGTAGAAGTTGCTCTGGCTCAGGCCGCCCGGCAGGCAGGCCACCGACACGCCGGCCGTGGTGTGCGTGTGCATGACACAGTGCGCCCCCTCGATGCCGGCGTGGATGGTGCTGTGCAGCGTGTAGCCGGCGGGGTTGACCGGATAGGGCGAGTCGTCGAGCGTGTCGCCGGCCAGGTTGATCTTGATCAGGTTGCTGGCCGTGACCTCGCTGTAGTGCAGGCCGAAGGGGTTGATCAGGAACTGCTTCTCACCGCCGGTCACGCTGTCAGGCAGGCGCAGCGTGATGTGGTTGTAGATCATCTCGGTCCAGCCGAGCATGGCGAAGATGCGGTAGCAGGCGGCCAGTTGCAGGCGTGCGGTCCATTCGTCGGGGTGGACGCTGTTCTTTTTGCTCTCGATAACGGGGAGTTCGTGGGTCAGCATGATGAGGGGCTCTGGTCGGTGGCGGTTCGGTGGACGGTGATGCGGGGGTCAGTAAACACTGCCGCGCAGGTCAGGGGGGGCAGCGGGCGCAGCCGGGTTCTTGAACTTCGCCGCCAGCGCGCTGGTCTGGCGCGCGAGGATGCTGGTGTCCAGCCCCACGGCGACGAACACCGCGCCGAGCGTGAGGTAGTGGCGCGCCAGCGTTTCATCGGGAGTCAGGATGCCGGGCGCCTTGCCGGCCTTGAGGATGCGCGCGAAGGCGTCCTCGATCGCGGCCTGCACCTCGGGGTGGCCGGGGTTGCCGACGTGGCCCAGCGAGGCCGAGAGGTCGGCCGGGCCGATGAACACGCCATCGACGCCGGGCGTGGCGGCAATCGCATCGAGGTTGTCCAGCGCCGTGCGCGTCTCGGCCTGTACCAGCAGGCCCACCTGCGCGTTGGCTTCCTTGGTGTAGTTCGGGTAGCGGCCCCAGCGCGAGGCGCGGCCGCCGGCCATGCCGCGCACGCCGCCCTGGCCGTCATCCTGCGGGTAGCGGCAAGCCTGCACGAGCTGGGCCGCCTGCTCGGGTGTGTCCACCATGGGCACGAGCAGGGTCTGCACGCCCAGGTCCAGGTACTGCTTGATCAGCGCCGTGTCGCCGACCGGCACACGCGCGATGGCGTGCGAGCCCGGGTAGGCCGCGATGGCCTGGAACTGCGCGAGCAGGTCCTGCAGGCCGTTGGGTGAATGCTCGCCATCGACGAGCAGCCAGTCGAAGCCGGCGCCGGCGCAGATTTCGGCGGTGTAGGCATTGGCCAGGCCGAGCCACAGGCCGATCTGGGGGCGGCGCTCGTACAGCGCTTGCTTGAAGGTGTTGACGGGGGTTTGCATGGGGGTGCTTTCCTGATCAGACAAAACGGAACTGCAGGCAGCCCAGGGGGCCGTAGTCGGCCTCGAACCGGTCGCCGGCTTTCGCGCCCACGGGACGCGTGAACGAGCCGGCCAGCACGATCTGCCCGGCCTTCAGCGATTCGCCCCAGGGCGCGAGCTTGTTGGCGAGCCAGGCGATGCCGATGGCCGGGTGGCCTTGCACGCCGGCGGCCAGCCCCGTTTCCTCGACCACGCCGTTCTGGCGCAGGATGGCGCCGCACCAGGGCAGGTTCGTCGTGGCCGGATCGACGCGTTCGCCGCCGACCACGATGCCGGCGTTGGCCGCGTTGTCGCTGATGGTGTCGAACACCTTGCGCATGACCTTGGTGTGGCGGTCGAACTGCTCGATGCGCGCGTCGATGATCTCGATCGCGGGGGTCACGTACTCGGTCGCGGCCAGCACCTGCTCCAGTGTCACATCGGGGCCTTTCAGGGGCGCCTTGAGCACGAAGGCGAGTTCCACTTCCACGCGCGGCGCGACGAAGTTCGTCACCGGAATGTCCAGCACCTGGCCGGGCGTGCAGGTGTAGAGCATGTCGTCGAGCAGGGTGCCGTAGTCGGGCTCGTCGATCTGGCTGGCCTGCTGCATGGCGCGCGAGGTCAGGCCGATCTTGTGGCCGATCACTTGGCGGCCCTGGTCGCGCTTGAGTGCCATCCAGGCGCGGCTGATGCGGTAGCCGTCGTCGATGGTCATGGCGGGGAAACGCTTCGAGAAGTGCTCGACTTGCACGCGGCTCTTTTCGCTCTGGTCCAGCTCGGCCGCGAGCTGGCGGATCAGGTCTTCGGACAACATGGCTTATTTCTTTGCGAACAGGGGGTGGAGGGTGCTGTGTTTGGCGTCGAAGACTTCATGGCCTTCGTCCACCTGCAGCGTGATGCCGATGTGGCGGCCCTGCATCAGCGGGTCCATGCGCGCTCGCACGGCGGCCAGAACGGTCTGCCCGGCGCGCTGCTGCGTGGCCGCGCTGCGGCCGCGCGCCATGCGCACATTGAGGTACATGAAGCCGTAGTCGCCAGGGTCGTCGCTCGCGACGCCGGTGCGGCCGGCGCCTGCGACGCCTTCAGCGCGCCCGGCCGCGCCGCCATCGGCCACGGCGAAGTGCGGCGCCGGGTAGGCGAGCACGCGGGTGCCGCCGGTCGGGAAGACCTGCCGGCCTTCCTCGTCCTGCACCGTGAGCATGGCATCGCCCAGCTCGCGGCACAGTGCGCCCATGTCGGTCAGGCGGTCGATGTTGGCGGTGTAGAGGATCACGAGATGGGGCATGGAGAGTTCCTCAGAGTCGGGTGCCGATGGCCGTGTAGCCTTCGGCCGAAGAGGCCTGCGCCTTCGGGATGGCGCGGCCGTCCTGCGGCGTGACCGGAAACACGGCATTGATCTGCCCGGTGCCGGATGCGCCGAAGTACGGCGTGACGATGTCCGCGCGGCCGTCGTAGGCCGACCAGCCGAGCGCACCCAGCAGCATCGCGGTGTCGTGCATGAAGCCTTCGCCATGGCCCTTGCTCGCGTACTCGGGCAGCATCTCGCAGAAGGTCTTCCAGTCGCCGCGCTTCCAGATCTCGACCACTTCCTTGTCCAGCGTTTCGAGGAAGGGGCTCCAGATCTTGAAGGCGTATTCGGGCGCCAGGCCGTTCTGCGCGAAGCGGTGGCTCAAGGAGCCGCTGGCGAGAAATGCCACGTTGCCGTCGTAGTGGTCCTCGACGGCCTTGCGTAGGGCCCAGCCCAGGCGCGCGCTGTCGTTCAGGTAATGCACGGTGCACAGGGCCGAGACGGAGATCACCTTGAAGTGCTGGTCCTCGTTCATGTAGCGCATGGGCACCAGCGTGCCGTACTCGGGCGCCAGCGTGGTGGCATCGTGCGCCAGCGTTTCGACGCCGAATTCATTGCAGGTCCTGGCCAGCAGCTGGCCGAGTGCGGGGTTGCCCGGAAACTCGTAGGACAGGTTGCTGATGAAGTGCGGCAGTTCGTTGCTGGTGTACAGGCCCTTGAAATGCGGCCCGCAATTGAGGTGGTAGTTGGCATTGACCAGCCAGTGCGTGTCGAACACGACGATGGTGTCCACGCCGAGTTCGCGGCAGCGGCGGCCGATTTCCTTGTGCCCGTCAATCGCGTCCTGGCGCGTGCCCTTGCGCGGGCCGTCGAGTTCGCTGAGGTACATCGACGGGACGTGGGTGATCTTGGCGGTGAGTGCGAGTTTTCCCATGGGGTGTCTCCTGAGTGTGCGGGTGGGCGGCGTTCAACTGTCCAGCGTGATCCGGGCCTGCCGGATCACTTGGGCGTAGCGGGTGATTTCGCTCTGGATGAAGCCTGCGAATTTTTCCGGCGTGCCGGCTTGCGAGGCGATGCCGCCCTTGTTGAAGGCCTCTTTCACGGTCGCCGTTTCCAGCGCGCGGTTGACCTCGGCGTTGAGCCGCTGCACCAGGGCGTCGGGTGTGCCGGCCGGTGCCAGCAGGCCGTTCCACGAGTTGGACTCCACGGCGACGCCCTGCTCCGCCAGTGTCGGAATCTGTGGCGCGTAAACCGAGCGCCTGGCCGTCGCCATGCCCAGCGCGACCAGCTTGCCGGCCTGCACGTGGCTGCGGAACTCGGGCCAGTTGCCGAACATCAGCGTCACCTGGCCGCCCAGCAGGTCGTTCAGCGCCGGGGCCTGGCCCTTGTAGGGCACGTGCACGATGTCCAGGCCCATCTGCGCCTTGAGCATTTCCCCGGCCAGGTGCGCCGAGGTGCCGCTGCCGAAGGAGGCGTAGCTCAGGCTGCCCGGTCTGGCGCGCGAGGCTTTCGCCAGGTCGGCTAGCGACTGGATGCCGCTGCCGGGGTGCGTCACGAGCACGTGTTCCGACAAGCCCATCAAGGCCACGGGGCGCAGGTCTTTCAGGCTGTCGTACGGCAGGTTTTTCACCAGCGTGTGGTTGACGCAGAAGCTGTTGGCCACGCAGACCATCGAATAGCCGTCGGCGGCCGACTTGGCCACCGCATCCACGCCGATCACCGTGCCGGCGCCGGGCTTGTTCTCCACCACGACAGGCTGGCCCAGCGCCTTGCCCAGCTCGGTGGCGATGAGGCGGCTGACATGGTCGGTGGTGCCTGCGGGCGGGAAGGGCACGACGAGCTTGATCGGTCTGGCGGGCCAGGCCTGCGCGCCCGCCAGCCCCGGCAGCGCCAGCGCCGCCGATGCGAGGACCTGCCGGCGCGTGATGCCCCGGCTCACGCCACACCCCAATGCGGAATGTGGTGGCTGCCCAGCGACACCGCCACGTTCTTCGGCTCGCAGAACACCTCGTAGCTCCAGGTGCCACCCTCGCGGCCGGTGCCGCTGGCCTTGGTGCCGCCGAAGGGCTGGCGCAGGTCCCGCACGTTCTGGCTGTTGACGAAGCACATGCCGGCCTCCACGGCGGCGGCCACACGGTGGGCCTTGCCGATGTTCTCGGTCCAGACGTAGCTGGACAGGCCGTAGGCGATGTCGTTGGCGAGCTCGATCGCGTGGGCCTCGTCGCGGAACGGAATCAGGCAGGCGACCGGGCCGAAGATTTCTTCCTGCGCGATGCGCATGCGGTTGTCCACGTCGGCGAACACGGTGGGCAGCACATAGTTGCCATTCTTCACGCGCGCCGGCAGGTCGGGCGTGCCCAGGCCACCGCAGAGCAGCGTGGCGCCTTCCTTCGGACCCAGCTCGATGTAGCTGCGCACCTTGGCCAGATGGCCTTGCGAAATCATCGGGCCGACGATGGTTCTCTCGTCGAGCGGGTCGCCGACCACGATGCGCTTGGCGCGCTCGGCGAACTTCGCGGCGAAGTCGGCGTAGATCGACTGCTGTACCAGGATGCGGCTGCCGGCGGTGCAGCGCTCGCCGTTGTTGCTGAAGATCATGAAGACGGCGGCGTCGAGCGCGCGGTCCAGGTCGGCGTCGTCGAAGATCACGAACGGGCTCTTGCCGCCGAGTTCCATGCTGAATTTCTTGAGGCCCGCGGCTTTGACGATGCGGTTGCCCGTGGCCGTGGAGCCGGTGAACGAGATCGCGCGCACGTCGGGGTGCGCGACCAGCGGCTCGCCGGCTTCCTGGCCATAGCCGTGCACGAGGTTCAGCACACCGGCCGGGATGCCAGCTTCGAGCGCGAGTTCACCGAGGCGCGCGGCCGTGAGCGGCGACAGCTCGCTCATCTTGAGCACGGCGGTGTTGCCGAACGCGAGGCAGGGCGCGACCTTCCAGGTGGCCGTCATGAAGGGCACGTTCCATGGCGAGATCAGCGCGCAGACACCGACCGGGTGGAACAGCGTGTAGTTCAGGTGCGTGGGCGTGGGGTAGGTATGGCCATCCACGCGCGTGCACATCTCGGCGAAGTAATAGAAGTTGTCGGCTGCGCGCGGGATCAGTTGCTTGCCGGTCTGCGCGATCACCTGGCCGCTGTCGTTGGTTTCGGTCTGCGCGATCTCGGGCACGTGCTGCGCGATCAGGTCGCCGAGCTTGCGGATGAGTTTGGCGCGCTCGGGCGCGGGGGTGGCGGCCCATTTGGGGAAGGCGGCTTTCGCGGCCGCAACGGCGGCGTTGACTTCCGCTTCGCCGCCAGCGGCGACTTCGGCCAGCACCTCCTGCGTGGCGGGGTTGACGGTTTCAAAGTAGGCGGTGCCGGCGACCGGCTTGCCGTTGATCAGGTGGTCGATTTTCATTTCTGTCCTTCAACAATGGTGTTGACGAGGGCGCCGATGCCCTCGATCTCGGTGACGATCACGTCGCCCGGCTGGCAGTCCACGACGCCGTCGGGCGTGCCGGTCAGGATCAGGTCGCCGGGGTAAAGCGTCATGAAGCTCGTGAAGTATTCGATCAGCGTGGGCACGTCGAAAATCATGTCGCGCGTGTGGCCGGACTGCGTGACTTTGCCGTTCACCGTGGTTTGCAGCGCGAGGGCCATGGGGTCGGGAATGTCGGCCGCATCGATGAGCCAGGGCCCGATCGGCGTGCAGGTGTCGCGGTTCTTCACGCGCAGGTTCGGGCGGTACCAGTTTTCGAGGTAGTCGCGGATCGCGTAGTCGTTGGCCACGGTGTAGCCGGCGATGAAGTCGTAGGCGTCGGCCTTCTTGACCTTCTTTGCGGTCTTGCCGATGACCACCGCGAGTTCGCACTCGTAGTGCATGAAGTCCACGCCGGCCGGGCGCACCGTGTAGGCGCGGTGGCCGGTCAGCGAGGCCTCGCCCTTGACGAAGGCCAACGGCTCCTCGGGCGCCTTGAAGGCGAGTTCCTTCGCGTGGTCGGCGTAGTTCAGGCCCAGCGCGAGCACGGTGCGCGGGCGGTGCGCCGGCATGGGCGCGAGCGGCGGCAGCCAGACGACTTCGTCGAACGACACCCGGCGGCCCTTGAGGGCCGGTGTCTGCAGCACCAGTTGCCCTTCGTTTTCGATGGCCTCATGGATGGCGCCGGCCCAGGCAATGCGTGCGTGTTTCATGCGGACTCTCCCACCACGGTGTTCACCAGCGTCTCGAACCCTGGCGCGGAAATTTCGATGCGGTCGCCGGCGCGGGCCCGGGGACGCGTGCCGTCGGCCAGGCAGTCGGTGCCCAGCATCAACACGTCGCCCGGTTGCAGCGTCATGAAGGCATTGACGTCGGCCAGCAGCGTGGCGGCGTCGCGCACCAGACCGCTTAAATCCACGGTCTGGCGCAACGCGCCGTTGATGCGGACTTCGAGCTTCAGCGCGTTCACGCCGCCGGCCTCGGCCAGCGGCACGCAGCGCGGTCCGATGCCCAGAAAGCCGTCGAGGCATTTGAACTTGACCGGCGGGCGGTAGTAGCTGTCGTGCGGGATCGACAGGTCGTTCATCAGCACGCAGCCGGCCACTGCGCCGGTGGCGCCGATGACCAGGCCCACGTTGGCCCCGATGTCCACCTCGGGCACGTTGGGGGGCAGCGCGATGGCGGCACCCTGCGGGCTGAAGGTGTTGGCGGTCTTGATGAACAGCACGGGCGCCTTGGGCGCGGCCTTGTAGGGCGGCTCGCTCATGCGCGCGGCCCACAGGGACTGCTCGTGCCGGAAGTTCAGCAGGGTGCCGTAGACGGTGCCGTCCGGCAGAAAGGGGGGAAGTGGTGGTTTCATTCGTCGGTGTCAGGGTCGGTGGTGGCGGGTGCGTCGGCCGGTTGTTCCAGCGCAATCAGTTCGTCGAGCAGCGCATACAGCTGGGTCAGCTTGGGTTTGCCCAGCTGGCTTTCCACCCAGGCGTAGTGCGCCTCGATGGTTTTGGACAACATGTCCACCAGCGCCAGCCCCTCCGGCGTGGCCCGCACCACGGTGCGGCGCGCGTCCTCGGGGCAGCGGCTGCGGCTGATCAGGCCGTCGCGCTCCATGCGTGTGAGCACGCCGGTCAGGCTGGGCCCGAGCAGGTAGGCCTCGCGCGCCACGCGGCCGGTCTCCACGCCGGCCGGGTCGCCGGCGTGTTCGCCCAGCACGCGCAGCACGCGCCACTGCTGGTCCGACAGGCCCTGCTCGCGCAGGCTGGGCCGGGTGTGGCCCATCACGGCTTCGCGCGCCTGCAGCAGCAGGCGCGGCAGGTTGCGGTGGATGAAGGGGGTGGTGGCTGGCATTTATTTAATATATTAAATGATTTGCGAAATTCAAAGATTCGGGTAAACCCGGATTCGGTAGGCGGGGCCGCGTTTCCTCGCCACGCAAAGGCTGGGCCTTGCCCCCCGTCATCCTGCAAAATAGGTGCGACTGGAGGGTCCAATGAACACATTGCAAACGCTTCTGGGCACCGAGCTGCCCCTGATTCAGGCCCCGATGGCGGGTGTGCAGGGCAGCGCCCTGGCCATCGCCGTCTCCAACGCCGGCGCGCTGGGTTCGCTGCCCTGCGCCATGCTCGCGCCGGACGCGCTGCGCAGCGAATTGGCGGCCCTGTCCGCCGGGACGCAGCGCCCCTACAACGTCAACTTCTTCTGCCACGCCCCGCCCATTCCCGATGCCGCGCGCGAGGCCGCCTGGCGCGCCACGCTCACGCCGTACTACGCCGAGGCGGGTCTTGACATTGCGGCCGTGCCTACCGGCGCGGGCCGCGTGCCCTTCACTGCCGAGGCTGCCGAGCTGCTCGCCGAATTCCGCCCCGCCGTGATGAGTTTTCACTTCGGGCTGCCCGCGCCCGAGCTGGTGCAGCGCGTCAAGCGCTGGGGCGCCAAGGTGCTGTCGTCCGCCACCACCGTGGAGGAAGCCCTATGGCTGGAAGCCCACGGCGTCGACGCCATCATTGCCCAGGGGCTGGAAGCCGGCGGCCACCGCGGCATGTTCCTCACCGACGACGTAACGACCCAGGTCGGCACCTTCGCGCTGCTGCCGCAGATCGTGCGCGCCGTGCGTGTGCCCGTGATCGCGGCCGGCGGCATTGCCGACGCGGCCGGCGTGGCCGCCGCGATGGCGCTGGGCGCGGCGGGCGTGCAGGTTGGCACCGCCTACCTGTGCTGCCCCGAGGCCACGACCAGTGCCCTGCACCGCGTCGCGCTGCAAAGCGAGGGCGCGCGCCACACGGCCCTGACCAACGTGTTCACGGGCCGCCCCGCGCGCGGCATCGTCAACCGCGTGATGCGCGAGCTGGGCTGCCTCAACGCCACCACGCCGGCCTTCCCGCTGGCCACGGCCGCGATGGCGCCGCTGCGCGCGCACGCCGAAAAGCAGGGCAGCGGGGATTTCTCGCCGCTGTGGTCGGGGCAGAACGCGAGTGGGTGCAGGGCCGTGCCGGCGGCGGAACTGACAAGATCGCTGGCGACCGGACTGAGCCGCCCGGCTGGCCACTTGCCATGACGTGCCGGCGCACGGCAGCTTGCCGGCAAAGCCGGTACTGGGCGTGATCTTTCGCGCCAGCGTACGCCAGCAGGACGGGTGGTAGGCTCGCCGCATGGCCAAGGAAAAAACTGTCTACATCTGCAACGAATGCGGCGGCACCAGCCCCAAGTGGCTGGGCAAGTGCCCGGCCTGCGGGGCGTGGAACACGCTGATCGAGTCGGTGGCCGAGCCGGCGGCGTCCACCCGCAACAACCGCTTCGCCTCGCTCGCCAAGACCGCCGAAGTCGCGACGCTGGGCGAGATCGAGGCCAGTGATTTCGAACGCACGCCCACCGGGCATGACGAGCTGGACCGTGTGCTCGGCGGCGGCATCGTGGAAGGCGGCGTGGTGCTGATTGGCGGCGATCCGGGCATCGGCAAATCGACGCTGCTGCTGCAGGCGCTCGATGCGCTGCAGCGCAGCGGGCAGAAGACCCTGTACGTGACGGGCGAGGAGAGCGGCGCGCAGGTGGCGCTGCGCGCGCGCCGGCTGGGACTGGATGGCTCCCAGGTGAAGGTGCTGGCCGAGATCCAGCTCGAAAAAATCCTGGCCACGCTGGACGCCACGCAGCCGGACATTGCGGTCATCGACTCGATCCAGACGGTGTATTCCGACCAGCTTACCTCGGCGCCGGGTTCGGTGGCGCAGGTGCGCGAGTGCGCGGCGCACCTGACGCGCGCGGCCAAGGCCAGCGGCGTGAGCATCGTGCTGGTCGGCCACGTGACCAAGGAAGGGGCGCTCGCCGGGCCGCGCGTGCTGGAGCACATGGTGGACACGGTGCTGTATTTCGAGGGCGACACGCACAGCAGCTTTCGGCTGGTGCGCGCCATCAAGAACCGTTTTGGCGCCGTGAACGAGATCGGCGTGTTCGCCATGACCGAAAAAGGCCTCAAGGGCGTCAGCAACCCGAGCGCGATCTTCCTGAGCCAGCACAGCGAGCCCGTGCCCGGCAGCTGCGTGATGGTGACGCTGGAAGGCACGCGGCCGATGCTGGTGGAAATCCAGGCGCTGGTCGATTCGGGCGGCCCGAGTCCTCGGCGCCTCAGCGTGGGCCTGGACCGCGATCGCCTCGCCATGCTGCTGGCGGTGCTGCACCGCCACGCTGGCGTGGCCTGCATGGACCAGGACGTGTTCGTCAACGCGGTGGGCGGCGTGCGCATCAGCGAGCCGGCGGCCGATCTGGCGGTGATGTTGTCGATCACCTCCAGCCTGCGCGGCAAGGCGCTGCCCAAGGGGTTCATCGCGTTCGGCGAAGTGGGCCTGGCCGGCGAGGTGAGGCCCGCGCCGCGTGGCCAGGAACGGCTGAAAGAGGCGGCGAAGCTGGGCTTTTCCGTGGCGGTGGTGCCCAAGGCAAATGCGCCCCGGAAGAACGACAAGGCCTTCGAGGGCCTGACGATCCATGCGGTGGAGCGCATCGAGGACGCCATGGAGCTGGTCAGGAGCCTGGCCTGAGTACGCACTGACCGCAATGACGGGGCGGCCGGTGCGTAGGACAATTCGAGCCATGAACTTCCAGAAAATCTTCATTCCGATCGCGTGCCTGGTGCTGCTGGGCGCGGCCTGGCGCTCCTATGGCTGGCAAGGCGTCGCGGTCGTTGCCGGCGGGCTGGTGATGTGGCTGCTGCTGCACTACACCCGCATGATCACCATCCTCAAGAAGGCCGCCGACCGGCCGATCGGCTTTGTAGGCAGCGCCGTCATGCTGAACGCCAAGCTCAAGAAGGGCGTGACGCTGATGCACGTGATCGCCATGACCCGCGCGCTGGGCTCGCTGCAAAGTCCCAAGGACACGCAGCCGGAGCTGTTCCGCTGGACCGACGGCACCGATTCGCATGTCACTTGCGAGTTCCGCAACGGCAAGCTGGTGAGCTGGACGCTGGTCCGCCCCGGCCAGGAGGCGGCGCCGACACCCGACGAGGCCGCGCCCCCGGCCCCGTAAAATCAGGGTTTTTTGCGACTTCCGGCAAAAACCCAAGGACCAACCCATGAGTTCCGTGATTCCCTCGATGTCCGACCGTGACGGCAAGATCTGGATGGACGGCCAGATGGTGGACTGGCGCGACGCCAAGATCCATGTGCTGTCGCACACCCTGCACTACGGCTGCGGCGCCTTCGAAGGCGTGCGCGCCTACAACACGGCCGGCGGCACGGCGATCTTCCGGCTCGAAGAACACACCGAGCGTCTGTTCAACAGCGCCAAGATCCTGCGCATGAAGATCCCGTTCACGAAAGAGCAGGTGAACGAGGCGCAGAAGGCCGTGGTGCGCGAGAACAAGCTCGAATCCTGCTACCTGCGCCCGCTGACCTGGATCGGCGACAAGAAGCTGGGTGTCAGCCCCAAGGGCAACACCATCCACCTGATGGTCGCGGCCTGGGCCTGGGGCGCCTACCTCGGCGAAGACGGCATGACGCGCGGCATCCGCGTGAAGACCAGCAGCTTTACCCGCCACCACGTCAACATCACCATGACGCAGGCCAAGGCGGTGAGCAACTACACCAACTCGATCCTGGCCAACACCGAAGCCACCGACGACGGCTATGACGAGGCCCTGCTGCTCGACAGCGCCGGCTTCGTCTCCGAAGGCTCGGGCGAGAACGTCTTCATCATCAAGGGCGGCGTGGTCTACACGCCCGACCTGTCGGCCGGCGCGCTCAATGGCATCACGCGCAACACGGTGTCCCACATTTGCAAGGACCTGGGCCTGGAGCTGGTGCAAAAACGCATCACGCGCGACGAGGTCTATATCGCCGACGAAGCCTTCTTCACCGGCACCGCTGCCGAGGTGACGCCGATCCGCGAACTCGACCGCATCGAGATCGGCACGGGCTCGCGCGGCCCCATCACTGAAAAAATCCAGAGCGCGTTCTTTGACATCGTCAACGGCCGCAATCCGAAATACGCCCACTGGCTGAGCAAGGTCTGAGGTCTTGGCCGTCCGCTGATCAAAGGGAATTTATGAGCAATGCTGTAGTTGAACTCCTCGCCAAAGACTTGAATCACCAGGGTGGCGCGTTCTGCCCCAACCCCGCCGCTGACATGAAGCTCTGGAACAGCCACCCCAAGGTCTACCTGGACGTGGCGCGCACCGGCGAAGCCAAGTGCCCGTACTGCGGCACGGTGTACAAGCTCAAGGCGGGCGAACACGTGGGACACGGCCACTGAGCAGCCGGCCCAGGCTCACAGCCCTCTAACGAGCCATCCGCCGAATCGAGATCAGACCCCTTGCGCATCCTGCATTTCGTGACCGGTGGCTTCTCTGGCGCCACCCAGGTCGCGATTGATTTGTGCCTGGCCGCCGGCCAGGACGATGCGACCGAGGTATTGTTGGTGCTGCGCCGCAAGCGCAACACCGCGCCCGAGCGGCTGCAGGCGCTGGTCGCCAAAGGGCTGACGGTCCAGGTGGTCCCGGGCTGGTCGCATCTGGCCACCATCTGGGCACTGCGCCGGATCGCACGGGAATGGGCGCCCGACATCCTGGTCGCACACGGTTTCAGCGAACATCTGTGGGGGCGCTACGCCGGCCTGCTGGCCCGTGTGCCGCACCTGGTCCATGTCGAGCACAACGCGCGTGAGCGCTACACCCGCTGGCGCCTGGCGCAGGCGCGCTGGCTGGCCAGGCGCACCGACGCCATCGTTGGTGTCTCGGAAGGGGTCAGGCAAAGGCTGGTCGAGCTGGGCTTCCCGCCCGGGCGCTGCCTGGCGATTCCCAACGGCATCGACCTCAAGCGCTTCCCAATGGCGCAATGGACTCCCTGGGCGCAACGCGAAAATGCCATCGTGATGGCGGCGCGTTTTTCCCGGCAAAAAGACCACATCACGCTGGTCGAAGCCCTCGCCATCCTGGCGGCCGACGGTGTGCGCCCCAAGCTCTATCTGGCTGGACTGGGCAAGAAACGCGTTCTGGAACAGGTCCGGCATCGGGTGCGGGAGCTGGGCCTGGCGGAACAGGTGGAGTTCCTGGGCCATGTTGCGGACCTCCCCAGCCTGTTGATGGGCAAGACGGTCTCCGTGTTATCGACCCACTACGAAGGTTTCGGGCTCTCGATGGCCGAAGGCATGGCCGCCGGCTGTGCCTGCATCGGCAGCGACGTGGTCGGACTGCGCGAATTGATCAGCCATGAGCAGGACGGCCTGCTGGTTCCCGAAGGCGATGCCGAGGCGCTGGCGCGGGCGCTCAGACGCGTGATCGAGTCACCCGAATGGGCCAGACAGCTGGGCATCGCCGCCCGCCAAAAGGCCGAACGCGATTGCGACCTGTCGCTCACGCAGTCCAGGTACATGCAACTGTTCCGGCGGCTCGCCTGATCCGCTGGCCCATCGGGGCGGCCTCAATCGAGCAATTTGGGGCGCCGCAGCTTGCCTAGAAAGTTCAACACGCTCAGCTCCAGCTTGACGCGGAATTTCCGCCAGCGGCTGCGCCAACGCCTCTTGCCGACTTTCTGGCCGATGCTGCTGACCAAACTGGTTTCATCGAGGATCAACACGGCCGGCGTCACGCCCAGCACCACGAGCTTGTTTTCCCACCAGAAGCGCAGGTCGACATCGACCGGACGTCCGAACGGCTGGCGCGACGCCAGCAGCTTCTGCGCGCCGCTGCGGCTGACGACATAACCTGCCGTCAGGCTGGGCACGCGCGCGTACTCGACCAGCATGACGCCATCGACCAGCTTGCGCTGCGAGCGGATCTTCTCCTGCTCGCGCCCGATCAGCTTGATCATGTCCCAGGGCTGATCGAGGCGCGCGATCGCCGCCAGCACGGCCGGCAGGCGGTCGTCGAAGCGGACGTCGTCCTCCAGCACCACCATGGCCTTGTCCCCGCGCTGCAGCAGCTGGCGCCAGGCCAGGAGATGACTGGCGTAGCAGCCCTTCTCGCCGGCCACCAGCGGCACATAAAACTGGCGCTCGTTGAGCGCATCCGAATAGAGGGTCGCCTGCTCGGCTTCCGGCAACGCGGTCCAGCGGATCGCGTCGATACGCTGCCCGTCCAGCTTCAGGCGCTGAAGCTCGGCCTCCATGCACTGGCGCCTTTGCGTGTCAGACGCCAGGTTGATGTAGAAAATCGGGATGTCCATCGGGCTGCTCGCCATCATGTGGTTGAGCTGAAGTAGCGGCGCAGGGGCTTGGGCACCCAGTTGCGCTTGCGCGCCAGCGGGGGCGTGTCGCCGGCCTGCTGCGCAATCGCCAGGTAATGGCTGAAGTTGAGCTTGCGCCCGGCAACGAGGTCGTCCACCACACTCGCGAAGATCCGTTCATACTCCGGCCGCCGGGACTCGAACAGGTGGAAGAAATCGCAGTGGCCGTAGAAGGTGGCGACGCCGAAAACGCCATGCTCGGCCAGCGCCCATTTCGGGATCAGGCAGCTGCTGGGCATCACCAGCTCGACCTTGCCCCCCTGCTGCCGGGTCAGGACCGACAGCACCTCGGCCGCATCGTATTGCTTGTTCGACTTCAGGTCGGGCCTCCCGAGCGCCTCCCAGGTCCGCTTGCGAAACGCCATGAACATCGGCCCCGCGTACAGGTCCTGATGGCGCTTGTGATTGGAAAACTGCGCCAGTCCGAACACCACACCCTGCTCCGCTTGCCGCACGGCCTCCAGATAGGCCTCGCGCTTGAGCGGAAAGGCGTCGATGTCGCAAAAAACGATGACATCGTCCGGGCCATGCCGGGCGACCACCTCGTTCATCCAGGCCCCGTGCGACTGTTGATCGGCATTTTCCTGGATCAATTCGATGCCCAGGTGCGCGAAGACACCGCGCTGGCCCAGCCTGACGACATCGGCAATGTTGTTCCAGTACATGGAATAGACCGCCGGCAACTTGGCATCACTCATAAAAACCTCAAATC
>JAHFQI010000097.1 GCA_023259355.1 Comamonadaceae bacterium | reverse complement strand
CGCCGGCGTGATCGAGCTTCACGCCGATGGGTGAAAAAAGCACCACTGGCGCCTGGCCGTCACGCTCGGCCCGGATGGCGTCGAGACAGCGAAGCAAAGGGTCGGCCATCATGACCATGCCCGGCCCGCCACCAAAAGGCCGGTCGTCAACCCGCCGGTAATTGCCTTCGGCAAAGTCGCGCAAATTCCAGAGTCGAACGTCCACCAGCCCCGCCTCATAGGCACGGCGCGTCACGCCGCTGGTCAGAAACGGCGCAAAAAGTTCAGGAAAAAGGGTAATGACGTCGAAGCGCATGCGCTTGCCCCCAAGCCGGACCGGCCCGGGTCTGGCGGCTCAGTAGTCGGGCTGCCAGTCCACCGTGATGCGGCGCGCGGACAAGTCCACACCATCCACAAAAGCCGACACAAAGGGAATCATGCGCTCCAGCGTCTTGCTGACACCCGCTTCATCCGCTTGCGAATATTCCAGCACCAGAACCGTCTGCGGGCCGGTGGAAAGCAACTCCCTCACCTCGCCCAGCACCACGCCTTCGCGATTGACGACCTCAAGGCCGATCAGATCGACCCAGTAATACTCGTCTTTCCCGGCGGTGGGAAAGCTCGACCGGGACACGAAGATACGAGCGCCCCGCAGCGCCTCGGCGGCGTTGCGGTCGGGCACCTCGTGGGCCGTGGCCACGACGGAATCGGAGTGGTCCTTGGCCTCCTTGATAGAGAGCAGGACCGTGCCGGAAAAAGTCTTTGCACCCCGCTCGGAAGGTTGCAGATACCAGCGCTTGGAAGAAAAAAGCGCCTCGGGCGAGGCGCTGTGGGGCAGGACCTTGAACCAGCCCTTGATGCCCCAGGCATCGGCAATGCGCCCCACCTCGATGGCATCCGCCGGCAGTTCGGCAGGCTCCAGGCCGGGCAGCATGGCAGTCAATGCGATCAGGCGGCCTTGGCAGCCGCCTGCTTGATCAAACGCTCCACGGTCGGGGACGCCTGGGCGCCAACGCCCCTCCAGTACGTCAGGCGGTCCTGCGCAATGCGGATACCTTCTTCGCCGGCGACGGCGATGGGGTTGTAGAAGCCGATGCGCTCGATGAAGCGGCCATCACGGCGCTCGCGCTTGTCGGCCACGACGATGTTGAAGAACGGACGGCCTTTGGAGCCGCCGCGGGAGAGTCGAATCACAACCATGATTTATCCTGTGGGTGGTAAATGTGTTTTCAGCGTTGAGACACGCGACATGGCCACCCGGCCAGCGACACACTGAAAAGCCTTTGATTATATCGCCTTCCGCTCTTATGCCCCTCATCCGACCCAGCTGCGACGAAGATATCCCGGCCATCACCGCCATTTACGCCCACCACGTGCTGCACGGCACGGGCACCTTCGAGATGGATCCGCCCTCCGAAGCCGACATGGCAGCACGCCGCGCCGACGTGCTGGGCCGCGGCCTGCCGTGGCTCGTCGCCGAGAATGCCGGCCAGCTGGCTGGTTTTGCCTATTGCAACTGGTTCAAGCCGCGTCCGGCGTACCGGTTCTCCGCAGAGGATTCGATTTACCTTGCACCCCACGCCAAAGGTCAGGGACTGGGCCGGGCGCTGCTGGCCGAGCTGGCGGTGCAGTCCGAGCGCGTGGGCGTGCGCAAGCTGATCGCCGTAATCGGCGACTCGGCCAATACCGGCTCCATCGGCGTACACCGCTCGGTGGGCTTTACCCACGTGGGCGTGCTCCAGTCCTGCGGATGGAAGTTTGGCAAATGGCTGGACGTGGTGATGATGGAAAAGTCCCTTGGGCTCGGCGACACCACTTCGCCGCAATAATCGCGCCCATGAAAAACAAAACACTCGCCGCGTGGCTGGCCTTCCTGGGCGGCCCGCTGGGCCTGCACCGCTTCTACCTTCACGGCTTGGGGGACTGGCTGGGCTGGCTGCTGCCGATTCCCACAGCCCTCGGCCTCTATGGCGTCCAGCGCGTCGAGCAACTGGGGCAGGACGACCCGCTCAGCTGGGTGCTGATCCCGCTGCTGGGCTTCACCATCGCAGGCTGCGCGCTCCGGGCCATTCTCTACGGCCTGATGACGCCGGAAAAGTGGAACGCCCGGTTCAACCCTGCCGCGGCCACGGACGCGGCACCCGGCCAGACCCGCTGGCTGACCATTGGCGCGATCGTGTTTTCGCTGCTGATCGGCACAACGATCCTGATGGCCAGCATTGTTTTCAGCTTCCAGCGCTATTTCGAGTTCCAGATCGAGGAGGCACGCAAGATCTCCCAATGAAAAAGCCCGCTGCCGGGTTCGGGCCGGACGCGGGCTGCTTCACAGGTTCAAGGGATCAGAACAGCTGCAGGCTGACCCAGTAGGCAACACCGGCAACGAAGGCGCTGGCCGGAATGGTCAAGATCCACGCCCAGATGATGTTGCCCGCCACGCCCCAGCGCACGGCACTGGCGCGCTGCACCGAGCCGACGCCGACAATGGCGCCGGTGATGGTGTGGGTGGTGGACACGGGGATACCCAGAGCCGTGGCAAGGAACAACGTGAGGGCGCCGCCCGTTTCCGCGCAGAAGCCGCCGACGGGCTTGAGCTTGGTGATTTTCTGGCCCATGGTCTTGACGATGCGCCAACCGCCAAACATGGTGCCGGCGCCGATGGCCATGTAGCAACAGAGGATAACCCAAGTGGGTGGTGACTTGTCGGCCGCAGCGGTGTAACCTGTGGCGATCAGCAGCATCCAGATGATGCCGATGGTTTTTTGCGCGTCGTTGCCGCCGTGCCCCAGGCTGTAGGCGCCCGCCGAGATCAGTTGCAGACGGCGAAACCACTTGTCCACCCTGGACGGGCGCGAGCGCTTGAAGATGTGCGCCACCAGCACCATCATGAGCGAACCGAGCAAAAAGCCCAGCAAAGGCGATACGAAGATAAACGCAACGGTTTTCATGATGCCGGCCGACAGCAGCGCGCTCGCGCCAGACTTGGCCATGACCGCACCCACGATGCCACCGATCAGCGCGTGCGACGAGCTGCTCGGGATGCCGTAGAACCAGGTGATCACGTTCCAGGTGATGGCCCCGACCAGTGCACCGAACACCACATGGGTGTCTACCACGCCGGGCTGCACGATCCCCTTGCCCACCGTGGCCGCCACGCTCAAATGAAAGATGAAGATGGCCACCACGTTGAAGAACGCCGCGAACAACACGGCCTGGGCCGGTTTGAGCACGCCAGTGGAGACCACCGTCGCAATCGAATTGGCCGCATCATGAAACCCGTTCATGAAGTCGAACAGGATGGCGAGCACCACCAGCAAAATCACCACCCACAGGGCCGCTTGTACCGTTTCCATAACCTGCGTCCGGGGTGATCAGGAGTTTTCGAGGATGATGCCCTCGATCAAATTGGCCACATCCTCGCACTTGTCCGTGATGGTTTCGAGCAGCTCGTAAATCGCCTTGAGCTTGATGACCTCGCGCACGTCCGGCTCTTCACGGAACAGCTTGCTCATCGCACTGCGCATCACGCGGTCCGCGTCGCTTTCAAGTCGGTCAATCTCCTCGCAGGTCTTGAGCGCCGCCTCGGCCGTGCTGTGGTCGGCAATCTTGTCGAGCAGCTTGACGGCATCACGCACACGCTCACAGCACTTGACGCTGAGATCGGTCAAGCGGGTGATCTCCTCGGTCATGTGCCGGACGTCGTACAGGGCCATGGTTTCGGCCGAATCCTGGATCAGGTCCGCCACGTCGTCCATGGTGTTGATGAGGCTGTGGATCTGCTCGCGGTCGATCGGCGTGATGAAGGTCTTGTGGATCGCCTTGTTGACATCGTGGGTCACGCGATCGGCGGCCCGCTCGGCGTTGTCCACGTCCTGGTTGTATTTCTCACGCAGGTGCGGATCACTGTAGTTCGCCACCAGCTGGGAGAAGGCGCGCGCGGCCTCGACAATGCGGTCCGCGTGCTGGTTGAACATTTCGAAAAAATTGCCTTCGCGCGGCAACAGCTTGCCAAACAGCATGGAGGACTCCTCAATGGGGGAATGCAAACGTCAGAGATTTGACGTTTTTGTGACTGCGGCGAGTTTAACCGCCCCTCCAGAAGCCGTTGCGCGCTCAGCCGCCCCGAAAAATGAAATACACCGCCCCCACCATGCACAGCGCCGCCCAGAGGTAATCCAGCTTCAGCGGCTCGCCAATGTAGAGCGTGACAAAGGGCACGAACACGCTGAGCGTGATCACTTCCTGCAAAATCTTGAGTTGCCCGATGTTGAAGTGGGTGAAACCGATGCGGTTGGCGGGCACCTGCAACAGGTATTCAAACAGAGCGATGCCCCAGCTGGCGAGAGCCGCAAGGTACCAGGGCGCAGCGGCCATGTTTTTCAGGTGGCCGTACCAGGCAAAGGTCATGAACAGGTTGCTGGCAATCAGCAGCACGACCGTCTGCAGCGAAATGGGAAGGGATTGAAGGGCCTGCATCCTCGCATTATCGATTGGCGAGACCTCCGACCCGTTCCAGGCTGGAACCGGGCTCAAAGCACCTGCAAAACCGAGATGCCTTGGCCGGTGGTGGCCCGCAACTGCGCCTCACTCACAAGGTCGGGCGCAATCTCGGCCAGCGGCACCAGCACGAAGGCGCGCTCGGCCATGCGCGGATGCGGCACGGTGAGGTGCGGGCTGCTGATCCGGGCGCTGCCATAGAGCAGCAGGTCAAGATCCAGCGTGCGAGGTGCGTTGGGGTAAGGCCGCTCCCGACCTGCGGACAGTTCGATCTGTTGCAGCGCCCCCAGGAGATCGGGCGCGCAAAGCCGCGTTGAAATCCCCACCACCGCATTGATGTAATCGGGCCCTGATGCCCCTTGCGGCGCCGTTCGGTACAGGCTGGAGCGGCAAACCACCTGCGTTGCGGGCAGTCGTTCGATGGCCGCGACGGCCTCGCGCACGGCCCGGACCGTATTACCCAGGTTGGCGCCAAGCCCCACGTAGGCGGTCACGGGCACGGACGTCACGACGGGCGCTTACTCCCCCGCCGGGGCCGGGCCACCGCCCGCATCCCCGCCGGCCGAGGGCTTGCGACGGCGGCGACGGCGTTTTTTCGGCGCGTCGGTCCCGGCCTCGCCAGCCGCGGCGTTGAATTCGTCATCAGACGTGCCCGGTTCGGGCGCCTGCCCGGCGCCAGGCACGGCCTCCGGCGTTGCCTGGCGCTCATGCCGCACGGCGCCGCCTTGCGCGGGTGCACGGTGAACGCGAGGCGCCCGCGCCGACTTTTGCTGCTCGGCCTTGACCTGGTACACCAGATCCTCGCGCGTCGCATCGTCGGCCATGCTGAATTCCTGCCACCAGTCGGCAAGCACCACATCGATCTCGCCGATATCGGCGCGCAAACGCATGAAGTCGAAGCCGGCCCGAAATCGCGGCTGCTCGACCAGCCCGAACGGCGTGCTGCCGACCCGCTTTTCAAAGCGCGGCTGCATCATCCAGATTTCCCGCATGTCGGCGGCCAGCTTGCCGCGGCCCGACACGTCACCGATACGCGCGTTGAACACTTCGTCGATGGCATCCTGCAGCGCCGGAAACGGATGTTCGCGGCGCGCCAGCCGCCCGGCCCAGCCGTCGCGCACGTCGGCCCACAGGACGCAGGCCAGCAGAAAACTCGGCGCCACTGGCTTGCCTTCGCCAACCCGGCGGTCCGTGTCCTGCAGGGCCGCGTTCACGAACGGGGTATCAGCCCGCTCCACCACCACATCCAGCAGCGGGTAGATGCCGCGCGCCAGGCCCAGCTTCTTGAGTTGCTCGATGGTGGCCAGCGCATGGCCGGTCTGGAGCAGCTTGAGCATTTCGTCGAACAGGCGGCTCTGCGGCACATCGGCCAGCA
The DNA here is from genome assembly GCA_023259355.1 of Comamonadaceae bacterium. GTDB lineage: Bacteria > Pseudomonadota > Gammaproteobacteria > Burkholderiales > Burkholderiaceae_C > JAHFQI01. Next base: position 9,767 of record JAHFQI010000097.1, on the reverse strand, counting down.
AGATCTGCGATTCGGCCAGCGGCTTGGCCGTCTTGGGGTCGATGGTGAAGCCCAGGGGACTGAGTTTGGCGGCAAAACGCACGGCACGGATGATGCGCACCGGGTCTTCGCGGTAGCGCGTGGCCGGGTCGCCAATCATGCGCAGCGTGCGCTTTTTAGCGTCCTGCAGCCCCTTGTGGTAGTCGACCACGATTTGCGTTTCGGGGTCGTAGTACATGGCGTTGATGGTGAAGTCACGCCGCACCGCGTCCTCCTCCTGCGGACCCCAGACGTTGTCGCGCAGCACCCGGCCCGTGGAATCCACGGCGTGCTTCATGCCCGCAAGCTCGCTCCTGCTGGTTTTTTCGTTGCCCGCAACCTGTTCGGCGGCGGCGTTGTCCATGTAGGCGCGGAAGGTGGACACCTCGATCACTTCATGCTCGCGCCCACGCCCGTAGACCACGTGCACGATGCGAAAACGCCGCCCGATGATGAAGGCGCGGCGAAACAGCCCCTTGACCTGCTCTGGCGTGGCGTTGGTGGCCACGTCGAAATCCTTGGGACGCAGACCCAGCAACAGGTCGCGAACGGCGCCGCCCACGATATAGGCCTCGAAGCCGGCCTGCTGGAGGGTGCGCACCACATTGAGGGCGCGCTCGTCAACGAGCGTGGGGTCGATGCCATGGGCCTCGACGCCCACCTCCTCCCGTTTGCCGAATTTGGGCTTGCCCGCGCGGGACGGTGATTTGCCAAGAAGCTTGTCGATGAATTTTTTGATCATGCGTGATTTGATCTAGCGGGACGGACCACGGTTGCCGGGCAACGGGACCAGTGTCCTCAGACGATGGTGGAAAACAAGTCCAGTATGCGCCATCCGCGCCCGGCAGCCAGCGCGCGAAGGCGCGGATCGGGGTTGGTGGCAACGGGGTGATGGGCTCTTTCGAGCAGCGGCAGATCGTTCGTGGAGTCGGAGTAGAACGTCATGTCCACGCTCTGCCAGTCCAGGTCGCGCGCCGCCAGCCACTCGGCCACGCGCGTGACTTTGCCGTCGCGGAACGAGGGCGTGCCACGGATTTCCCCGGTGATCCAGCCATCCGGGCCGCGTTCCAGCTCCACGGCGATCAACTCCGGAACGCCAAAGGCGTCGGCGATCGGCCGCGTGACAAATTCGTTGGTCGCGGTGACGATGACCACGGTGTCCCCGGCCGCCTGGTGTTGCCGGACCAGCGCCAGCGCCTCGGGCATGAGGCTGGGCTGGATCACTTCCCGCATGAACCTGGCATGCGCCTCAGTCGCCCTGGCCGCCCCCTGCAGACGGACGGCCTCGGTGGCAAAGCGCACGTAATCGTGAATGTCCAGCGTTCCCGCCTGGTAATGGGCGAAGAAGTCATCGTTCTTCTGACGGAAGGCGTGGGGGTCGGTCCAGCCAATGTCGGTGGTGAAAACACCCCACGAATAATCGGAATCCAGGGGCAGCAGCGTGTGATCGAGATCAAACAGCGCCAGCTTCATTTTGGGAAAGATCACTCGTTCTCCAGCATGGACTTGATGAGCGGGATGGTGATGGCGCGCTGGGTCTGGAGGGCGTAGCTGTCGAGCTGGTCCAGCAGCTGGACCAGACTGCCCAGATCGCGCGAAAAGCGGGTCAGCATGAAATCCATGACTTCGTCACGCAGGAAAACGCCCCGTGCATCGGCCTGCTGGCGCAGCACCGCCCGGCGCTCCGTCTCGCTCAGAACCTGCAGGGCGAATACATGGCCCCAGCCCAGGCGGGTGCGCAGGTCCTCGCGCAGCTTCAGGTCGGCCGGCGGCAACTCGCCCGTCGCCAGCACCCAGCGCGGCTGGCCCGATTTCGGGGTCATGGCGTTGACAAACCAGTTGAACGCCGCGTGTTGCTGCACAGCGGTGAACAGGTGCACGTCGTCCATCAGAACGGCCGCCCAGGCATCGTCGAATTCCGGTGGTTCGTGCATGGACGGGTCGAGCCAGCCAGCGGTGGCCCCCTGCTCACGCAAGGCCTCGCGCACACTTTTCAGCAAATGCGTTCTGCCACTGCCGCTGGCGCCCCACAGGTAGGTCGGCACCGGCGAGCGCGTCGGGCTTTCCGCCCACAGTTGCAGGTGCCGCAACGCAGCCTCGTTCGGCCCCGCGAAAAAACTCGCCAGCGTGGGCCCGGTGGCCAGCCCGATGTCAAGGGCGATCTGTTTCATGCTCATGCGAGCTCACTCGCTTTCGACGGGCTTCCCCGATACAGCCGACTGCCCATGTAGCCGGCGCGCAGGCGGCGAATCCCCACCAGCAGCACCGCGCTGGCGGGCAAGGCGACGAGCACACCGACAAAACCGAACAGCTGCCCGAAGGCCAGCAGCGCAAAAATCACGGCCAGGGGGTGCAGACCAATCCGCTCCCCCACCAGGCGCGGCGTAAGGTAAAAACTCTCGACCATCTGCCCGATACCGTAAACCACCACGGCCATGATCAATGCCTTGATCGATGCAAACTGCAGCAGCCCCGACAAAATGGCCAGAATCAAGCCCAGCCCGAACCCCATGTAGGGCACAAAGATGGCCAAGCCGGTAAAGACGCCGATCGGCAGGGCCAGGTCCAGGCCGAACAGCGTCAGCCCGACGCTGTAATACACCGCCAGGATCAGCATGACCAGCAACTGGCCACGCAGGTATTGGCCCAGAACGCCATCCGCCTCGTTCATGAAACTGTCGTAGGCCTCGCGCAGCGGCACGGGCACGAGATCCACCACATTGCCGACAAACCGGTCCCAGTCCAGCAGCAGGTAAAAAAGCGCCACGGGAATCAGGACAACGTTGCCCACCACCGCCAGCGCCACGCTGCCACCGAGCTTGAGTGACGACATCAGTGAACCGAAAACGTCCTCGCCGTTGGCGCTGAGGTACTTGAGCACAAACGCCTTGAGGCTGCCGGTGTCCAGTGACAGCTTCACGCCAAACTGCGCCAAGAGAGGCTTGAGTCCTTCGTTGAGCCGATCGAACAGCAACGGCACCTGCTCACGCATGAGCGGGATTTCCTTGGTCAGTATCGGCACGATCAGCAGCACCATCCCCAGCACTGCGACGATGAAGACCAGCTCCACCAGCAGCACGCCGACAAGGCGCGGCATGCGCCCGCGCGCCCAGCCGTCAATGCGGTTCACCAGCGGGTTGAGCGCATACGCCAGCACGGCTGCCACCACAAACGGCGTGAGCACTGGCGCCAACAGCCACAGGACCATCATGGCCAGCGCAGCGATGCCACTCCAGGTGGCGGCGCGTTTTTGGGTGGAAGTGAACTGCATGCAGGGTGCGAGGAATGGGCAAAGAGGGCGAACCCTTAAAATCAGGAGCAAATTCTAGTCCGCTTGCTCGCGCAGGCCTTCATCCTTCCCTTACCCGCCCCAACTGGTCTCCCCGATGACGCAAACTCCCTCCCCCTCTCCGCTCAGCTACAAAGACGCCGGCGTGGACATTGATGCCGGCGATGCACTGGTCGAGCGCATCAAGCCCCTGGCCAAAAAGACCTTGCGCGAGGGCGTTCTGGCCGGCATCGGCGGCTTCGGTGCCCTGTTCGAGGTGCCCAAGCGCTACAAGGAGCCGGTGCTGGTGAGCGGCACTGACGGCGTGGGCACCAAGCTCAAGCTGGCGTTTGAATGGAACATGCACGACACGGTGGGCATCGACCTGGTGGCGATGAGCGTCAATGATGTGCTGGTGCAGGGCGCCGAGCCGCTGTTTTTCCTGGACTACTTCGCCTGCGGCAAGCTCGACGTGGACACGGCCGCCGCCGTCGTGGGCGGCATCGCCAGGGGATGCGAGCTTTCCGGCTGCGCGTTGATCGGCGGCGAAACGGCTGAAATGCCCGGCATGTACCCCGCCGGCGAATACGATCTGGCCGGGTTTGCGGTCGGCGCCGTCGAAAAATCGAAAATCCTGACTGGCGCCAGCGTGGCGCCCGGCGATGTGGTGCTGGGGCTGGCCTCCAGCGGCGTGCACTCCAACGGTTTCAGCCTGGTGCGCAAATGCATCGACCGCGCCGGCGCTGCGGCACCCGCCATGCTCGACGGCAAGCCGTTCAAGCAGGCCCTGATGGAACCGACGCGCCTGTACGTGAAGAATGTGCTGGCGGCGCTGGCCCAGCACCCGATCAAGGCGCTGGCCCACATCACGGGTGGCGGCCTGCTGGAAAACATTCCCCGCGTGCTGCCGGACGGCATGGCCGCGCAGCTGAAAAAAGGCAGCTGGCCACAGACCGACCTTTTTGCCTGGCTGCAAAAAACCGCCGGCATCGACGACTTCGAGATGAACCGCACCTTCAACAACGGCATCGGCATGGTGGTGGTCATTGACGCCGCCAACGCCGCGGCCTGCGCCGCCACGCTGCGCGCGGCTGGCGAACAGGTGTTCGAGATCGGTGCGATTGCACCGCGCGGTGAAGGTGCGCCGGTTGTCGTGGCCTGAATCCGGAATTTGCGGCTGTTTGCGGTGAAATAGACCGCAGGCAAAGCCGCCACCTTCGCCGGGGCCGTTACCCGCGGTGCGTGCCCCGCAGCTCTGACAGGCGGTGCATGATCGCGCTGCGCTCAGTATCTTCCGTGGCGCGCGCAAGGTAGATTTCCAGATCCCGCACCGCCTGCTCGGCATCGCCCAGTTCGGCATGGACCAGGCCGCGGTCGCGGTATTCGCCCCACGCCTCGGGCAAGAGCACGATCAGTCGGTTCAGCACGGCCAGCAGGCGGAGCCAGTCCTCCTGCGTCCGGTGAATTTCCTTGAGGTTGCGCAGCATGCGCGCAATGATCTCGCGCGAAGGAGACGCTTGCAGGTACAGCCCCAGCGGCGCTTCGAACTCGTCACTCAGCTCGGCGGGCAACTGGTAGGGCTCCAGCCGCTCGGCCAGTTCCTCCCGGCTGAGCGACACGCCCGTGAACGGATCGATCACCACCAGTCCACGCGGAAGGTGGACCTTGACCATGAAATGCCCGGGAAACCCAATGCCATACACGGTCAGTTCCAGCCCGTGCGCCAGCTCCATCCACAGCACGGCCAGCGAGATGGGAATCCCCCGCCGGGTGCGAAGCAGGACATTGATGTAGCTGTTGTCCGGGTCATGGTAGTTGTTGACGTTGCCGCCAAAACCGAGGTCACGAAAGAAAAATTGGTTGAGCGAGCGCAGGCGCTGCAGCGGCTCGGCGTCAGCCGGCAGGCGGCGCTTGAGGCGCGCCAGCAGCTGGTCCACGTCGCCCAGCACCTGCTGGACATCGAGCTCGGGGTATTCATCCTGCGCCAGGCTGACGGCAGCCTCCAGCAGCGGGAAGTGTTCATCACTCGCCACCAGGGCCGCAAAGTAGCCCAGGGGCGTGGGCGTCTGAAAGTTCAAGGGCATGGTGGTTTTTACGAGAGCGAACCCCGGGCGTCAAGTTGCCCGCCATTCACCCCTTCGGCCAGCGTGCCGAAGACCTCAGCGCCGCACCAGATGGCGCAGCTTGAGGCCGGCAGCCCAGAGCGCGCCGAAATAGATGACGGCCGAAGCGCACAGGACAGCGGCCAGAAGTCCGATCCGCTGCAAGCTTCTGGACTGCAGGGCCAGCCAGTCGGTTGTGTGGGCCGCCCACATCAGGAACACCGTGAGCAATGCCGTGGCCGCCACCACCTGCAGGACAAACACGCCCCACCCTGCCGTCGGCTTGTAACGCCCGCGCCGCAGCAACCCGAACAGGAGCCACAAGGCATTGATCAAGGCCCCCAGGCCAATCGACAACGTCAACGCCGCGTGCTGAAGATAGGGCACCAGCAGGTAATTGAAAATCTGCGTGAGCACCAACACCACCACCGCGATGCGCACCGGCGTGCGGATGTCCTGCGTGGCGAAGTAACCCGGCGCCAGCACCTTGATGGCCACCACCCCCAGCAGCCCCACGCCCCAGCCCATCAATGGCGCCACCGTCTGCGCCACATCGCGGGCCGTGAAGGCGCCATAGTGGTAAAGCACCGCCACCAGCGGCTGCGCAAACACCAGCAAGGCCGCCGCGCACGGCACGGACATCACCACCACCAGCCGCAAACCCCAATCCAGGAGCGACGAGTACTGCTCAGGATGGTTGCCGGCATTGGCAGCAGCCAGCTGCGGCATCAGGACCACGCCCAGCGCCACACCCAGCATGGCGGTCGGAAACTCCATCAGCCGGTCCGCGTAAGTGATCCAGCTCACGCTGCCGGGAGCCAGGTGCGAAGCAATCTGGGTGTTGATGATCAGCGACAACTGCGCCACCCCCACCCCCAGCAGCGCGGGCAGCATCAACGAGGCCACCCGGCGGGTGCCGGGATCCACCCAGGCCGCCCGGATGTGCGCAAGGCCCAGGCCGATGGCTGGCAGCACGCCCAGTTTCTTCAACGCCAGAAGCTGCACCGCCAATTGCATCATCCCGCCCAGCATGACCCCCACGCAGACGGCGTAGATCGGCTCGATCCCGTGCGCCTTGAACCAGGGCGCCCCCACCCAGGCACCGCCAATCCAGCACAGGTTGAGCAACACCGGCGTGGCGGCCGGCACCGCAAAACGCCGCCAGGTGTTCAGCACGCCCGCCGCCAACGCCACCAGCGACATGAAGGCGATGTACGGAAACATCCAGCGGGACATGATCACGGCGGCGTCAAAACCGTGCGCGTCCTGCTGCAGGCCGCTGGCCATCGCCCACACCAGCCAGGGTGCCCCGACCACGCCGACCAGGCAGGTCAGGGCCAGCACCCAGAACAGCACCGTGGCGACCCGCCCCACAAGCGCACTGGTGGCTTCGTCTCCGTCGCGGGCCTTGCTGGCGGCCAGGACCGGCACAAAAGCCTGGCTGAATGCGCCTTCGGCAAACAGCCGGCGAAACAGGTTGGGAATGCGCCAGGCCACGTTGAAGGCGTCAGTCAGCGCACTGGCGCCAAACATCGACGCCATGAGCAATTCGCGCACCAGTCCGGTAATGCGCGAGGCCAGGGTCAGCAGGGAAACGGTGGAGGCGGATTTGAATAAGCTCACACGGCCAAGTGTAGTGCCCTGCTCCCGCCGAACTGGCGGCCGGCACTGGCAAATGCCCGGCCTGATACAATCGAAAGCTTTGCTGACAACATCCTCAGACACAAGGAAATATCGAAATGGCCTCTGCAAAACCCAAGAAAAAGAACCCGCGCCTGGCGTCGGGCCGTAAACGCGCACGTCAGGACGTCAAGCTCAACGCAGCCAACACGTCCCTGCGCTCCAAATACCGCACCGCGGTGAAGAACGTCGAGAAGGCCGTCGCGGCCGGCGACAAGACCAAGGCCGCTGAGGCTTTTGGCAAGATGCAGGCCGTGGTTGACACCGTGGCCGACAAGGGCATCTTCCACAAGAACAAGGCTGCTCGCGACAAGAGCCGCCTGTCGTCCAAGGTGAAAGCCCTGGCCACCGCTGCCTGAAGCAGCATCGCCTGAATTCTTCAGGCAAACAGCCCTGACCGCCTCTAGCGGTCTGCCGTTCTAAACGGGTGCGCTGTCAGCAAGCAAAAAGCCGCCTCCGGGCGGCTTTTTTGCGTTCGCGAGTCGTTGATCCGCGCAATGCCAAGGCGGCATCAAGCCGGGCGAATCAGGCTTTGGGCGCGTCGGGAAGAAGGCAGGCCTCGACCAACTGCAGGTCGTTGTCCTTGGCGAAATTCAGGCAGAAGTCCCAGGCCATGGGCTCGGCGTCGCGCAAGTCATGGTGAACCACCACGCACTTGACGCCACCGAGCGTGGTCGGAATGCACCAGGGGGAGTAGCTGAGATGGCTGCCGGGATGCGCGCCGCCCGGCCGGAACTGGCTCATCACGCCGGCCAGACGCTCGGCCCAGTCGCTGGGGCGGAAGGTCTTGCCCTCGCGGGTGATGCCCTGGATAAAGACTTCTTTGGCGGTGTTGGAGACCATCGGGTAGTGGCGGTTAAAGCACGCTTGTCACCAGGAGGATCGCTCCTTGCTGCAGCGCACAAGTAGTATATCTTATATAAGACTTGGCCTGCCCCAGTGAACGCATTGCAGTGATGCGGAATTGTCAGTGAACGCAAGCAATCTCTGGGCCTAAAATTACGTTCCAACGGCCCCGCTTTCATTGGGCCGCTTTGTTTTTCAGGAGTCCTCCGCATGACCGCGTTCATTGAAGCCGCCTCGCCCCACACCATGAACACCTATGGCCGCCTGCCCATTGCACTGAGCCACGGCCAGGGTTGCCGCGTCTGGGACATCAATGGCCGCTCCTACCTGGACGCGCTGGGTGGCATCGCGGTCAACACCCTCGGCCACAACCACCCCAAACTGGTGCCCGCGCTGCAGGACCAGATTGGCAAGATCATCCACAGCTGCAATTACTATCACGTGCCCAACCAGGAAAAGCTGGCGGCCAAGCTGGTCGAGTTGTCGGGCCTCACGAATGTCTTTTTCTGCTGCACCGGGCTTGAGGCGAATGAAGCCGCGATCAAGCTGGCGCGCAAGTACGGCCACGACAAGGGCATCGAAAAGCCTGAAATCGTCGTCTACGAAAAAGCATTCCATGGCCGCAGTATCGCCACGCTCAGCGCCACGGGCAATGAAAAGGTGCAAAAGGGCTTTGGCCCGTTGGTCGAGGGTTTCGTCCGGGTGCCGCTCAACGACGTTGAGGCGCTTGAACAGGCCACCAAGGGCAATCCCAACGTGGTCGCCGTTTTCCTGGAGACCATCCAGGGCGAAGGCGGCGTGAACCCGATGCGCATCGAGTACCTGCAGCAAGTGCGCAAACTGTGCGACGAAAACGACTGGCTGCTGATGATCGATGAAGTGCAGTGCGGCATGGGCCGCACCGGCAAATGGTTCGCCCACCAGTGGGCCGGCATCCTGCCGGACGTGATGCCGCTGGCCAAGGGTCTGGGCTCGGGCGTGCCGGTGGGTGCCGTGGTGGCGGGGCCCAAGGCCGCCAACATCTTCCAGCCCGGCAACCATGGCACGACCTTCGGCGGCAACCCGCTGGCCATGCGGGCGGGGGTGGAAACCATCCGCATCATGGAGGAAGACGGCCTGCTGGAAAACGCAGCCCGGGTGGGCGCGCACCTCACGGGCGCGCTGGCCAAGGCACTGGCGGGCAACCCGGGCCTCAAGGAAATTCGCGGCCAGGGCCTGATGATCGGCGTGGAACTCACCAAACCGTGCGGCGCACTCACGCAGCGCGCGGCCGACAAGGGCCTGTTGATCAGCGTGACGGCGGACACGGTGATCCGCATGGTGCCGCCGCTGATCATGACCACGGCCGAGGCGGATGAGGTGGTGGCCATTCTGGTCCCCCTGATCGAGCAGTTCCTGGCGGAGTAAACGGACATGGCCATGAAACACTATTTGCAGTTCACCGATCTCGGCACCGACGAATATGCCTATATTTTCGAGCGTGCGGCGCTGATCAAGAAGAAGTTCAAGGCGTACGAAAAGCACCACACGCTGGCCGACCGCACGCTGGCGATGATTTTTGAGAAAGCATCGACACGCACACGCGTCAGCTTCGAGGCCGGCATGTACCAGTTGGGCGGTTCGGTGGTGCATCTGACCACCGGCGACAGCCAGCTTGGCCGCGCCGAGCCCATCGACGACAGCGCCAAGGTCATCAGCCGCATGGTGGATCTGGTGATGATCCGCACCTTTGGGCAGGACAAGATCGAGCTTTTTGCCGAGCATTCGCGCGTGCCCGTCATCAACGGCCTGACCAACGAATTCCACCCCTGCCAGATCCTTGCGGACATCTTCACCTACATCGAGCATCGGGG
>JAHFQI010000230.1 GCA_023259355.1 Comamonadaceae bacterium | reverse complement strand
TTCAACGGGAAGCAGGAGGGAAAGTTCACATGAACCGACCTAACCTGCGCTGCCCCCGCAACGGTAAGTGGACGAATCAGCCCTGATTCCGCTTTCAACATACCGCCACTGGACGCCTTGACTAAGCGACTGGGAAGGCGTTGGAAGTAGCTCCATCAGCCCGGATACCGGCCGACACGGTGGTTGCGCCGCTGCGCTTGCAGCCGGCGTGATCGTAACGTCCATGCACTGGCGGGGAAGCCGGTGAGGACACTTGTTGATCCTGCTCTTTCATGAACATCTTTACGTCCCGTGCACGCCTTTCCGTGCTTCCGCTGGCTCTGGCCGCGGCCTTTCCCGTCATCGCGCAAACCGCTTCGTCGCCTTCCCAACTCAAGGAAACCGTGGTCACCGCCAACCGCTCGGAGCAGTTGCTGACCGAGGCGCTGCCCCACACCACGGTGATCGGCCGTGACGTCATCGAGCGCTCCCAGGCGGTGGACCTGCCTTCGCTGCTCGCCAGCGAGGCCGGCTTCCAGTACACGCAAAACGGCGGCCGCGGCACGGCGGCCAGCCTGTTCCTGCGCGGCAGCGCTTCGCTGCAGGTGCTGCTGTTGATCGACGGCGTGCCGATGACGCGCCAGGACACCACCGGCGCCATCAGCCTGGAGCACATCATGCTTGACCAGGTGGAGCGTGTCGAAATCGTGCGCGGCAACGTCTCGGCCATCTATGGCAGCGGCGCGATCGGCGGCGTCATCCAGGTGTTCACGCGCAACGGCCAGGGCAAGCCCCTGGGCACGGCCCGGCTGGAGGTCGGCTCCTACGGCAGCGCCCGCGCCTCGGCGGGTTTCAGCGGCCAGTTCGGCGACACCCGGGTGGCCTTGGGCGTGGGCCGGCACACGACGCGCGGTTTTTCGTCCATGAATGCCACGCAATTTCCCAACGAGAACCCGGACGCGGACGGCTACCGCAATACCAACTACAACCTCAGCATCTCGCATGACCTGGTGGCGGGCCATACGTTGGGCCTGCGCGCGCAGGGCAGCGATGGCAAGTTCGAATTCGACGGCGGAGGCTTTGGGTCGCCGACGGACATCTTCAAGGGCCACAACAAGTTCGACACCTGGTCGCTTCAGAGCCGCAACCGCATTACCGCCGACTGGCGCAGTGAACTGACCTTCAGCCACGGTCGCGAGCGCTCGATCTACGACGCCACACTGACCACGTTCCCTTACGACAGCGTGGCGCTCACGCGCAGCCGCAAGCTGAACTGGACGAACTCGGTGGCCTTCGGTTCCTGGTTGCTGACGCTGGGCGCCGAGCACCAGCGTCAGGCGGTCGATGCGAACGACAGCTACGCGACCCAGCTCAACAGGACTCGCGGTGTGCGTTCGCTGTTCGGCGGCTGGTCCGGTACCGTGGGCGCGCATTCGCTGCAGTTCAATGTGCGCAGGGACGATGCCGACGGCATTGGCGCCAAGACCACCGGCTACGCCGGCTACGGCTACCAGCTGACCCCGGCGTGGAAGCTGATCGCCAGCGCCTCCACGGCCTTCAATCTGCCGCCGCTGGGCTACCTGTACGACCTTTTCTCCGGGAATCCGGCGCTGCGGCCTGAAACCGCGCGATCGGCGGAACTTGGCCTGCAATGGGCCGCGGGTGGCCAGGTCGTCCGTGGGACCCTGTTCAAGACACACATCGACAACCTGTTGCTGTATGACTTCAACACCTTCGCCTTCAACAACGTGAGCCGGGCGTCCAACCAGGGCCTGGAGGTCAGCTACAGCGGCAAGGCCGCGGGTGCCGACCTGCGCGCCAGCCTCACGCTGCAGGACCCGACCGACGACAGCACCGGCCGGCGTCTGGTGCGCCGCGCCCGTAGCATGGCCTCGCTGGGTGCGAGCCTGCCGCTCGGCCGCTGGCAATTCGGCGGCGATGTGCGCCTGACCGGCGCGCGGCCGGACACGGCGTCCAACCCCTCACTGCCGGCCTACGCCGTCGCCAACCTGACGGCACGTTATGCGCTCACGCCCGAGCTGGCGTTGACAGGCCGCATCGACAACCTGTTTGACCGCGACTACCAGACGGCCTACGGCTTCAACCAGCCGCGCCGCGGCGCGTACGTGGGTATCCTCTGGTCGCAGAAGTAAGCACCACACTCCCATGCCGGCGATGTCTCCGTCCTCCGTCAAGCCCGCGCGCGTTCCCCCGGCCCCGGCGGCCTGGGGTCCGCAGCGCATCGTCTGCCTGACCGAGGAAACCACCGAGTGGCTGTACCTGCTCGGTGAAGAGGCGCGCATCGTCGGCATTTCCGGCTACACCGTGCGGCCGCGCCGCGCGCGTGAGGAAAAGCCCAAGGTCAGCGCCTTCCTGAGTGCCAAGATCGACAAGATCCTCGCGCTGGAGCCTGACTGCGTGTTCGGTTTTTCGGACCTTCAGGCCGACATCGCGTCGGCGTTGATCCGCCACGGCGTGCAGGTCACGGTGTTCAACCAGCGCAGCGTGGACGAGATTTTTTCCATGCTGTACCAGGTGGCGGCGATGGTGGGGCAGGCCGACAAGGGCATCGCGCTGCTGGGCGGGATGCGTTCGGGCCTGCAGGCCATCGAGGCGGAGGCAGCGCGCCTGCCGCGCCGGCCGAGGGTGTTTTTCGAGGAATGGGACGAGCCGCACATCAGCGGCATCCGCTGGGTGTCCGAGCTGGTCGGCATTGCGGGCGGCGACGACTGCTTTCCCGAACTGGCCAGGGAGTCACTGGGCAAGAACCGCATCATTGCCGACGGCGCCGAGATCGTGCGCCGCAACCCCGACATCATTTTCGGCTCCTGGTGCGGCAAGAAATTCCGGCCCGAGAAAGTCGCCGCGCGAGCGGGCTGGCAGGACGTGAACGCGGTGAAACACGGCCAGCTGTTCGAGATCAAATCCGCCGACATCCTGCAGCCCGGCCCGGCCGCGCTGACCGATGGCGTGGCGCAGCTGCACCGCATCGTCATGGACTGGAGCGCGCGCCATGGTTGAGATCGCACGGCTGTTTTCTTCCGTCAGGGCCTGGCTGTTCTGGCTCGCGGCCTGCCTGGTCCTGCCGGCGCAGGCCCTGCAGATCACCGACGACCGCGGCGTCACCGTCACGCTGGCGGCGCCGCCGCAGCGCATCGTCACGCTGCTGCCTTCGTTGACCGAGACCGTTTGCGAACTCGGCCAGTGTCAGCGACTCGTCGGCGTGGACCGTTACTCCAACTGGCCGGCCAGCATCGGCACGCTGCCGCGCCTGGGCGGCGGGCTCGACCCGAACATCGAAGCCGTGGTTGCGCTCAAACCTGATCTGGTGCTGCTGGCCACGTCCAGCCGGGCCGCGCAGCAACTGCAGGCGCTGGGCATCAAGGTCGTCGCGCTGGAACCCAAGAACCATGCCGACGTGCGCCGCGTGCTGGGGCAGGTGGCGCAGGTGCTCGGGCTGCCGGCCGCGGACGGCCAGCGCGTCTGGTTCCGCATCGAGACCGCCATGGGCACCATCGCGCAATCCATCCCGCCACGCTCGCGCGGCGCCACTGTGTATTTCGAGGTCAGCAGCGGGCCCTATGCCGCCGGCGAGGCCTCGTTCATCGGGGAAATGTTGGCCCGGCTCGGTTCGCGCAACATCGTGCCGGCGACCATGGGGCCGTTTCCCAAGCTCAACCCCGAATTCGTCGTGCGGGCTGATCCCGATGTGATCATGATCGGCGACGAGAACTTCGCCGGCCTCGGCGGGCGACCCGGCTGGGCCCAGTTGCGGGCCGTGCGCGAAAAGCACGTCTGCGTCTTCCCCCCCGCGCAGGCCGACATTCTGGTGCGCGCCGGGCCGCGCCTGGTCGAGGCCGCGCGCCTGATGGCCGGCTGCCTCGCCACCGCCGCCCCCAGGCTGCCGACGGTGGCACCCACAGGCCGGCCATGAGCGCAGCGCCGGGCCGCCCCAAGCCAGCTCGCACCGCAGTGCGCAGCACGGATGTCCACCCATGACCCCGACGGCCCGCGCCACCACCGCGCCGCGCTGCTGGCGGCGGGGTTGCTGGCGCTGGCGCTCGTGCTGCTGGC
>JAHFQI010000096.1 GCA_023259355.1 Comamonadaceae bacterium | reverse complement strand
GATCATCAGCAGGCGCACGTCGCGCGCCTCGGCCTTGTAGAGCAGGCTCAGGATCATCGCGTTGATCCCTACCGATTTGCCCGAGCCGGTGGTGCCGGCCACCAGGACGTGGGGCATCTTGGCCAGATCAGCCACGACCGGGTTGCCAATGATGTCCTTGCCCAGCCCCATGGTGAGCAGCGACTTGCCCTCGTTGTACACCTGCGAGCCCAGAATTTCGCTGAGCCGGATCGACTGCCGCTTGGCATTTGGCAGCTCCAGCGCCATGTAGTTCTTGCCCGGGATCGTCTCGATCACGCGGATCGACACCAGGCTCAGGCTGCGCGCCAAGTCCTTGGCCAGGTTCACGATCTGCGAGCCCTTGACGCCCGTCGCGGGTTCGATTTCGTAGCGGGTGATCACCGGGCCGGGCGAGGCCAGCACCACGCGCACCTCCACGCCGAAATCCTTGAGCTTCTTCTCGATCAGGCGGCTGGTCATCTCCAGCGTCTCGGTGGCCACGGTCTCCTGCTTGAGCAGCGCGCCATCGAGCAGGTCCACCTGCGGCAGCTTGCTGTCCGGCATTTCGGTGAACAGCGGCTTCTGGCGCTCCTTGGCCACGCGCTCGCTCTTGGGCAGCTCCGCCAACACCGGTTCGATGAACAGCGTCGGCGCGGGCTGGTGCACTTCACCCTCCATGCGCTCGACGTGCACCACTTCCTCTCGCTCACGGGCGGCCTGTTTGCCCAATTCCAGATCCTCCGCGATCTCCCGCTTTTCCCGCCGGGAAACGACGAGGGCGTCAATCCGCGCGCCGATGCGCTCTGCCAGATGGCCCCAGGAAAAACGGAATACCAGCGACGCGCCGATCATTCCCACGGCGATGCCAACCAGCCCCGAACCCGTGAAACCCAGCCATTTCACACTGGCCGCCCCCGCCAGATAACCCAGCACGCCCCCCGCATGGCCGGGCAAGTGCGGCTCCAACCGGTAAAGGCGCGACCATTCCAGCGCGGCACTGGACAGCAGCAGTAGCGCCAGGCCAACCCAGAAGGCGGATCGCCCGGATGCAAAGCGGGCCAGCATCCCCCCCTGCGCCCCGGGTGGAGCGGCCTCGGCCCGCATCCACTTCGCCAACGCGGCCAGCCAGGCACGGATTCCGGCCGCCAGGCACCACCAGACGGAAAAACCCAGCAGGAAAAAGCCCATGTCGGACAGCCAGGCCCCGAACCGGCCGCCCCAGTTGCGAACGGCTCCATTCACCCCGGATGTGGACCACGCGGGATCCTGCGTCGAGTGACTCAGCAGCGCGAGCAGGCAAAAGACCAGGGCAATCAGCCCCAGGAACAGGCCGGCTTCCTGGGCAAACCGGCCGGCACCCGCAGGCTCCGGCGCGGCATTGCGCGAATGGGTGGAATTCAGGGTGTGAAGTGAGTAAGTCATAGGCAAGACAAGGCCTCAAGCTTACTTCAGCCGAGCGCCGCGTTTCAGCCCAAGGTGGCCAGACGGTCCTTGATCAGCATGGCGCCGTTGTCCTGCGTCTCGACAAACCCCCGCTCTTCGAGGTCTTTCATCACGCGGCTGACCATTTCGCGGGATGCGCCCACCATTTTGGCAATGTCCGAACGCGAGATCCTGTCACGGATCACCATCTGACCATCGGCTTCCGGGACTGCAAACTCCAGTAGCGAACGGGCCACCCGGCCATACACATCCATCAGCGCCAGCGACTCGATCTTGCGGTCGGCCTGGCGCAAGCGCTGCACCAGCCCCTTCATCACGGCGTACGCCATGGGGGTGTTTTCGGGCAGGCAGCGGGCGAAATCCAGCCGGGCAAGCTCCAGGACATCCGTCTGGATTTCGGCCTGGACGGTTGCCGAATGGGGTTCATTGTCGATCAGGCTCATTTCGCCGATGTAGTCGCCCGCCTGCAGGGTCGCCAGAATGACTTCCCGGCCGCGCACGTCGGTGCTGATCACGCGGGCGCGCCCGGTCAGCATGATGAACAGCGCGTTGCTCTTCTTTCCTTGCTCCACGATCTTGTCGCCCCGCTTGTAGCGGCGCTTGATGACGGCATCGGCCACGGTGCTGGCCTGGGCATCGGACAGCATCGAGAACAGAGGCACCCGTCGGATCAAATCCAGATTGGACAACATGGCCATCCTAAAAACCTCCAGTCTTCATGCAACATGCCGTGTTCATACAATGCAGGGTGCAACTTTCGCGGTTTTTCAACCAAAAAAACGATCTTTAGCCAATTATTCCCGGCTTCATTGCCCCGGCTGCAAGCTTCCAGCCTGCAGCGGAAGGGGCATACCCTCTGGAATATAGCGCCCTTACCGAATCCGACACCATGCCCAACAACCAACACGCTCAAGTCCTGATTCTCGGTTCCGGCCCCGCCGGCTACACCGCCGCGGTCTATGCCGCGCGGGCCAACCTCAACCCGGTCTTGATCACCGGCATCGCCCAGGGCGGCCAGCTCATGACCACCACGGACGTGGACAACTGGCCCGCCGACGTGCAGGGCGTCCAGGGCCCGGAGCTCATGCAGCGTTTTCTGGAGCACGCGGAGCGCTTCAAGACACAGGTCATTTTTGATCACATCAACGCCGTGGACTTCAGCCAGCGGCCGTTCACGCTCAAGGGCGACAGCGGCACCTACACCTGCGACTCGCTGATCATCGCCACCGGCGCCTCGGCCAAGTACCTGGGGCTGCCGTCCGAGTCGGCCTTCATGGGCCGTGGCGTGTCCGGCTGCGCCACCTGCGACGGCTTCTTCTACCGTGAGCAGGAAGTCTGCGTGATTGGTGGCGGCAATACCGCGGTGGAAGAAGCGCTGTACCTGTCCAACATCGCCAGCAAGGTGACGCTGGTGCACCGCCGCGACAAGTTCAAGGCCGAACCGATTCTGGTGGACAAGATGATGGAGAAGGTCGCCACCGGCAAGATCGTGCTCAAGACCTTCCGTACGCTCGACCAAGTGCTGGGCGACGCCAGCGGCGTGACCGGCGTGCGCCTGAAGAGCGTGGCCGACGGCAGCACCGAGGACATCAAACTCCAGGGCTGCTTCATCGCCATCGGCCATGCCCCCAACACCGAAATCTTCCAGGGGCAGTTGAACATGGAAAACGGTTACATCGTGACCCAGGGTGGCTTGAAGGGTTTCGCCACGATGACCAGCGTGCCGGGGGTGTTCGCCGCCGGCGATGTGCAGGACCATGTGTACCGCCAGGCCATCACCAGCGCGGGCACGGGTTGCATGGCGGCGCTGGATGCGCAGCGGTTTCTGGAGCAGGGCGGCGCCCACTGAGGGAGCTTCCTGCAAAATTCGTTATAATTCAAGGCTTTGCCAAATCTTGCCGGCCTTTTTATCGGGCAAGCGAGCTGGCAAACCGGGTTACCGCCACCCATTTCTGGCGAGGTGAGGCTGAAAGTCGGCAAACTTGAATCACTCAGGTTTGTGCAACGGCTCCAGCTGTTTGATCGGAGTGTCCTCATGGCACGCGTCTGCGAAGTAACGGGTAAAGGCCCGATGGTCGGGAACAATGTTTCCCACGCCAACAACAAAACCAAGCGCCGGTTCCTGCCGAACCTGCAATACCGCCGTTTCTGGGTCGAGAACGAAAACCGCTGGGTTCGCCTGCGCGTTTCCAGCGCCGCCTTGCGCCTGATCGACAAGAACGGCATTGAAGCCGTGCTCGCAGACCTGCGCGCACGCGGCCAAGCATAAGGAGCTGAACCATGGCAACCAAAGGCGGACGCGAAAAGATCAAGCTGCAATCCACGGCTGGCACCGGTCACTTCTACACGACCAGCAAAAACAAGAAAACCACGCCCGAGAAAATGTCGATCATGAAGTTCGACCCGAAAGCTCGCAAGCACGTGGAATACAAAGAAATGAAGCTGAAGTAATTCAGTCCTCATTCACCCAACAAAAAACCCGCTGGATTCCAGCGGGTTTTTTTGTTGCCTGAAACTGCCAGCACCTCGAAAGCGCCGGCAGACCCAGAAACTGTTCGTCAGCTCGGCTGCATGCGCGCCGCACGCAGCTTCATCGAGAACTCCCGCAGCGCCGCAATGCCGCTGTCTTCCGCACGGCGGCACCAGGCCTGCAGATCCGCCGCAAGTTGCTCGCGGGAATGGGAGGTGTTGAGCCAGAGCTGACGCAATTCCTCACGCATGACCACCATTTGGTCCAGCACGGCATTGGCCGCACGCGCCTGCTTGAGCTGGGGCATGACTTCGGCCGGCACCTTGTCGGTATCACGGTGCAGCCAGCGTCCAGCGGTGGTGACCACGTTGGCATCCACCTTGCGGGCCTTGAGCGCTTCCGCTTCCTGCTTGAAAACGTCGCGCATCTGGCGTGCGTAACCCGCCATGACTTCGTAGCGGTTGGCAATCACCGCCTCCAGCGTCTTCTCGTCAGCCACCGGGCGGATATCGCCAAAGGCCAACTTCGGCGGGGTCTTCTTGACCGAGGCCAGACCGACCATTTGCATCAGGCTGATGTACATCCATCCGATGTCAAACTCGTAGGGCTTGACCGACAGCTTGGCCGACGTCGGGTAGGTGTGGTGGTTGTTGTGCAACTCCTCGCCGCCAATGATGATGCCCCAGGGCGAAATGTTGGTGCTGGCGTCCGGCGCCTCGAAGTTACGGTAGCCCCAATAGTGCGCGGCCCCATTGATGATGCCGGCAGCGGTCACCGGAATCCAGGCCATCTGCACCGCCCAGACAGCCAGTCCCGCCGCGCCGAACAAGGCCAGATCGACAATCATCATCAAGCCCACGCCCTGCCATGAATAGCGGGTGTAAACGTTGCGCTCCATCCAGTCGTCCGGCGTACCGTGGCCGAAGCGGGCCATGGTTTCCTTGTTTTTCGACTCGGCACGGTACAACTCGGCACCTTCGAAGAGCACCTTCCTGATGCCGTAAACATGAGGGCTGTGCGGGTCTTCGGCCTGCTCGCACTTGGCGTGGTGCTTGCGGTGAATGGCGGCCCACTCCTTCGTGACCTGCCCGGTGGTCATCCAGAGCCAGAAGCGGAAGAAGTGCGAGGCGATGGGATGCAGGTCCAGGGCGCGGTGCGCCTGATGACGGTGCAGGTACACGGTGACGCTGACGATCGTGACATGGGTCAATGCCAGGGTCACCAGCACAATCTGCCACCAGGCAAGATTCCACATTCCATGGGCCAGCCAGTCCATCGCCGCATTCAGCACGGCCCAATCGGGTAAAAACATATTCAAATCGTCTCTCGATAATAATAGTGGCGCCTTAAAGGCAACCTGATATTTTAAGTTCGATGAGGAAAAAAGGGGTATTTAAAGATCTTACCCCTACTTAAGTAAAACTTAAGAATTATTTTTTTCCCACACTGCGGCAAAGAAGCCGTCCGTGCCATGCCGATGGGGCCACAGGCGGAGAAACTCCCCGCCCGTCACAGGGCCGTGGCACAGGCTCGCTGCCCCCGCCACTTTCAGATGGGTCAGGATGTCGCCCACATTCGTTGGGGTGAAGTCCCGGTTGGCTTCGGTGAAGGCCTGGGCAATGGCCTCGTTTTCCTGGGGCAGCACGCTGCAGGTGGCATAGACCAGCCGGCCGCCGGGCTTGAGCAGACGGGCCGCGCTCTGCAGGATGGCCGTCTGCTTCGCCGTCAACTCCTCGACGGACTGCGCCGACTGCCGCCATTTCAGGTCCGGGTTGCGGCGCAGCGTGCCCAGGCCCGAGCACGGCGCATCCACCAGCACGCGGTCGATCTTGCCCGCCAGGCGCTTGACGCGGTCATCCCGCTCGTGGGCAATGGCCGCCGGGTGCACATTGGAAAGCTTGCTGCGCGCCAGGCGTGGCTTGAGCGCGTCGAGCCGGTGCGCCGAGGTGTCAAACGCGTACAGCCGCCCGGTGCTGCGCATGGCCGCGCCGATGGCCAGCGTCTTGCCGCCCGCGCCCGCGCAGAAATCCACCACCATCTCGCCGCGCCGCGCATCCAGCAGCATCGCCAGCAGTTGCGAGCCTTCATCCTGCACCTCGATCGCTCCACGCGCAAAGGCATCGAGCTTCGTGAGCGCCGGCTTGCCATCGATGCGCAGACCCCAGGGCGAAAACGGCGTGGGCGTGGACTTGATTCCGGCAAGCGCCAGTTCTTTTTGAACATCGGCCCGCTTGTCGGTGAAGGTGTTGACGCGCAGGTCCAGCGGCGCCCCCTGGTTCAGGCTGTCCACCAGCGGCCAGAACTGGTCGCCCAGCTGGTCTTTCAGCGGCTGCACCAGCCACTCAGGCAGGTTGTGGCGGTGCCGCTCCATGAGATCGCCGGGCTGGACTGCGTCACACTGGTCGAGCCAGGTCTTCTCCTGGTCGGTCAGGGCGCTTTTCAGGAAGTCGCGGGGGCCGTGAAAGCCCAGAATCGCCAGCCGGCGCTCCTTGGCGCCGCTGCCCGAGCGGGCCATGTGCTCGAACAGCAGCTTCTTGCGCAGCACGGTGTAGACGGTTTCAGCCAGCGTGGCGCGCTCACGCGGGCCCAGCGAGCGGTGCTCGCGGAAATAGCGCGAGACAGCGGCGTCCGCGGGATGGTCGAGTTGAAGTGAGAGCCTGACGATTTCGGCGCAGGCTTCCAGCAGGGCTTTAGGATGCATGGGCTGTATTGTCCCACCCTCGTCCCCACACCCTCGCCCACCGCCATGTCCGAAACCCTGCCACCCCTGATCGAAACCCCGCCCGGGCGCTACCGCCACTACAAAGGTGGGCTCTACGAAGTGATCGGCACGGCGCGCCACAGCGAAACGCTGGAACCCATGACGCTGTACCGCGCCCTGTATAGCGACGGCGGCCTGTGGGTGCGCCCCGCCACGATGTTCAACGAAGATGTCGTGATCGACAACCTCCGGCAGCCCCGATTCACACGGGTTGCCCAGCCTTGAGGAGCGGGCAACCCACCGCTGGCGGGTTCACGCCTGCCCGCTTTCAGGCCCGATTCGCCAGCAGTCTCGCAATGGTTTCGGGATAGATCCGGTGTTCCTGCGTCAGCACGCGTGCGGCCAACGTGTCGGCGCTGTCGCCAGGAAGTACCGGCACCACGGCCTGCGCCAGGATCGGGCCATGGTCGAGATCAGCGGTCACGCGGTGCACCGTGGCGCCAGCGAACCGGCAGCCGGCATCCAGCGCCCTTTGGTGCGTGTGCAGCCCGGCGAACGCGGGCAGCAGCGAGGGGTGGATATTCACCAGCCGCCCCTCGTAGTGCCGCACGAATCCCGGCGTGAGGATGCGCATGAAGCCCGCCAGCACCACCAATGCGGGTTCGTACCGGTCGATCGCGGCGGCCATCGCCGCATCGAATTCGTCGCGCGCGCCGTACGCCTTGTGATCGACCACGGCCGTGTCGATGCCCTGCTCCTGCGCAAATCGCAGGCCGGCCGCGTCGGCCTTGTTGCTGATCACCGCGGCCACGCGAGCGTCAAACTTTTCCAGCCAGCCTTCGCGGCGGGCCGACTTGACGACAGCCGCCATGTTCGAGCCCGTGCCAGAGATCAAAATCACGATGTTTTTCATTTGAACGGAATTATCCCAGCCCATGTCTGCTGTACGCCCCCTCTCCCCCGTCGAAGCCCGCGTGCTGGGCACGCTGATGGAAAAAGCCCGCACCGTGCCGGACAGCTACCCGCTCACGCTCAACATGGTCGTCACCGGATGCAACCAGAAAACCACGCGCGACCCGATCATGCAGCTCGACGATGCCCAGGCCCAGCTCGCGCTGGACGCGCTCAAGGTGCTGGCGCTGGTGTTCGAGACCAGCGGCGGCCGCGTCACGCGCTACGAGCACAACTTCCAGCGCATCTACGGGGTGCCAGAGCAATCGGCCGTGGTGCTGGGCCTGCTGATGCTGCGCGGGCCGCAGACCGCGGGTGAACTGCGCATCAACACCGAACGCTGGTACAAGTTCGCCGACATTTCCTCGGTGGAAGGTTTCCTGGAGGAACTGCAGGACCGCGCCGAGGAAAAAGGCGGGCCGCTGGTGGTCAAACTGCCCCGCGCACCGGGCACGCGCGAGCAGCGCTGGGCGCACTTATTGTGCGGCCCCGTGGACATGGCGCAGGCCGCCAGTGAATCGGAAGCGCGAATGCCTGGCGCCGGCGAACTCTCCCACCTGCAGGCGCGCATCGACGCGCTGGAGCAGGAAGTCTCGCAGTTGCGCGAAACCGTGCAAAAGCTCTGTTCCGAGCTCGGCTTGTCGCAGGGCGGACAGATGTGATCGAACGACCGTGCTAAAAACCGGGCTTCTCTGGAGACATTCCCATGGATTTGGCATTTACCCCTGAAGAACAGAAATTCCGCGAAGACATCCGCGCCTGGGTCAAGGACAACCTGCCCGGTGACATTTCGCACAAGGTCCACAACGCCCTGCGCCTCTCCCGCGACGACATGCAGCGCTGGGCCAGGATCCTCGGCAAGAAAGGCTGGCTGGGCCATGGGTGGCCCAAGCAGTTCGGCGGCCCGGGCTGGACCGCCGTGCAGAAGCACCTCTTCGAGGAAGAATGCGCCCTGGCCGGCGCGCCGCGCGTCGTGCCCTTCGGCCCCGTGATGGTTGCGCCGGTGATCATGGCCTTCGGCAATGCCGAGCAGCAGCAGCGTTTCCTGCCCGGCATCGCCAGCGGCGACGTCTGGTGGAGTCAGGGCTACAGCGAGCCCGGTTCCGGATCGGACCTCGCTTCGGTCAAGACCCGCGCCGAACGCCAGGGCGACAAATACATCGTCAACGGCCAGAAGACCTGGACCACGCTGGGCCAGTACGGCGAATGGATTTTCTGCCTGGTGCGCACCGACACCTCCGGCAAGCCGCAGACCGGCATCAGCTTCCTGCTGATCGACATGAAGTCACCCGGCGTCACCGTGCGCCCCATCAAACTGCTCGATGGCGAGTGCGAGGTCAACGAGGTGTTCTTCGACAACGTCGAGGTGCCCGCCGAGAACCTGATCGGCGAGGAAAACAAGGGTTGGACCTACGCCAAGCACCTGCTGAGCCACGAGCGCACCAACATCGCCGACGTGAACCGCGCCAAGCGTGAACTGGAGCGCCTCAAGCGCATCGCCAAGACCGAGGGCGTCTGGGACGACACCCGCTTCCGCGACGAAATCGCCAAGCTCGAAGTGGACATCGTGGCGCTGGAAATGCTGGTGCTGCGCGTGTTGTCGGCCGAGAAATCCGGCAAGAACTCGCTGGACATCGCCGGCCTGCTCAAGATCAAGGGCAGCGAGATCCAGCAGCGCTACAGCGAACTCATGATGCTGGCCGCCGGCCCCTACAGCCTGCCGCTGATCCACGAGGCCATGGAAGCCGGCTGGCAGGGCGATTTCCCCGGGGGCGTGCTGGCCGATGCGCCGCTCGCATCGACCTACTTCAACATGCGCAAGACCACCATTTACGGCGGCAGCAACGAAGTTCAAAGAAACATCGTCGCCCAGACCGTTCTGGGATAAGGAGACAGAACATGGACTTTGATTTTTCCGACGACCAGGAACAACTGCGCGACGCCGTGCGCAAGTGGGTGGACAAGGGCTACGACTTCGAACGCCGCAGCAAGGCCGTCGCGGCCGGCGGCTTTGACCGCGCGGCCTACAACGAACTGGCCGAGCTGGGCCTGGCGGGGCTCTACATTGCCGAGGCCGACGGCGGCATGGGCATGGGTCCGATCGAAGGCATGGTGGTGATGGAGGAACTCGGCCGCGGCATGGTGCTGGAACCCCTGGCGCAGACGCTGATCGCCGGCGGCGTGATCGGCGCCTACGCACCGGCTGATCTCAAGGCGGCCTGGCTGCCCCGCATCGCCTCGGGCGAAGCGCTGGTGGTGCTGGCCTACCAGGAGCGCAAGGCGCGCTACCGGCTCGATGTCTGCGAGGCCAGGGCGACCCGGTCCGGCGCCGGCTGGTCGTTGACCGCGACCAAAAGCCTGGTGCCCGCCGGCGACCAGGCCGACGCCTTCCTAGTGCCCGCCACGGCGGACGGCAAGATCGCGCTGTTCCTGGTGGAACGCGGCGCTGCCGGCGTGGCCACGCGCGGTTACGGCACCCAGGACGGCGCCCGCGCGGCCGAAGTCATGCTCCAGGATACACCGGCCAGCCTGATCACGCCGGACGGCCTCGCGGCGCTGGAACACGCGGTGGACATCGGCATCGCCGCCAGCTGCGCCGAAGCCGTTGGCGTGATGGACAAGACCCTGGCCATCACCGCCGAGTACCTGAACACACGCAAGCAGTTCGGCGTCGCCATCGGCAGCTTCCAGGCGCTGCGCCACCGCGCCGCCGACATGAAGATGCAGCTGGAACTGGCGCGCTCCATGAGCTACTACGCCAGCCTCAAGCTCAACGCCCCGACCGACGAGCGCCGACGGGCGCTGGCCCGCGCGAAATACCAGCTTGGCACGGCCATGCGTTTCGTCGGCCAGCAGGCGGTGCAGCTGCACGGCGGCATTGGCGTGACCGACGAGTACATCGTCAGCCACTACTTCAGGAAGCTGACCCAGCTCGAAATGACGTTTGGCGACACCTTGCACCATCTGGGCGAGGTGTCCGCACGCATGCAGGACACCGCAGGCGTGTTTGCCTGAATCCCGACCCGGGATGATCAGATAAAAAGCCCGCCGTCGCATTGACGGCGGGCTTTTTTTCAGAAGATCGATGGGCGCGGCCAAGGGCGGAAACGCCCACGCAGCGTCACGCGTACAGGCGTGATGACTTCGGCAGGTGCGCCATCAGGAATTCCATCTGGTCCGCCAGAATCCGGCGGTTGCGCAGGATGAAGTCTTCCCAGAGGCTCGGCACATACGGTGCGTAGAGCAGCGGCATGCAGGCCTGCTCGGGCGTGCGGTGGCTCTTGCGGTGGTTGCAGGCGCGGCAGGCGGTGACCACGTTCATCCAGGTGTCGATGCCGTTCTGCGCGAACGGAATGATGTGCTCGCGCGTGAGCAGCTCCTCGTGGAAATGGTCGCCGCAGTAGGCGCAGACGTTGCGGTCGCGGGCGAACAGCTTGCCGTTGGTAAGGCCCGGGCGCAAATCGAAGGGGTTGATGTTGGGCACGCCCTTGGTGCCGATGATGCTGTTGACCGTGATCATGGACTGCAGCCCCGTGACGGCGTTGTGGCCGCCATGGAACACGGCGATCTCCCGCCCCATTTCCCAGCGCACCTCTTCGGCCGCATAGTGGATCACCGCCTGTTCCAGCGTGATCCACGACTGCGGCAGCCCCTGGGCCGACAGCTTCAAGACCTTCACAACACGCCTCCTTCCAACAGTCAAAAACCACTGACACGGAACGCTGATGCGCCGGACTGTCGGTGAATCACCCACGGAAAGTCCAGTGAGTGACAATATACCTTCTTTTCATGACATTCCTGCGTCAGTGCCTTTGCCAGCCGGGCGCCTTTCGCTATCAAAAAAGTACCGACCGATGAAGGTTTTTCGCGGCTTCCACCATCCTGGCATCGCGCCGGCCTGTGCCTTGACCATCGGCAATTTCGATGGCGTGCACCGTGGCCACCAGGCCATGCTGGCGCTGCTGAACAACGAGGCCACGCACCGCGGCGTGCCCAGTTGCGTGCTGACTTTCGAGCCGCACCCGCGTGACTATTTCGCCGGCGCCCTGACAAAGCCCGAACTGGCGCCGGCGCGCATTGCCTCCCTGCGCGACAAGCTCACCGAGCTGGAGCGCAGCGGCGTCCAGCAGACCGTGGTGCTGCCGTTTGACGCCCGACTCGCCTCGCAGTCGCCCGAGGCCTTCATCAACGACGTGCTGGTGCGGGGCCTGGGCGTGCGCTACGTGCTGGTGGGTGACGACTTCCGTTTTGGTTCGAAACGCGCGGGCGACTACGCCATGCTCGACGCAGCCGGCCAGGCGCAGGGCTTCGACGTGGCGCGCATGAACAGCTACGAGGTGCATGGCCTGCGGGTGTCCAGCTCGGCCGTCCGCGAGGCACTGGGCCAGGGCCGCATGGACGACGTGGCGCGCCTGCTGAGCCGCCCCTACAGCATCAGCGGCCATGTGGTGCATGGCCGCAAGCTCGGGCGGGAACTCGGCGCCACCGGCGACGGCAGCGGCGATGGTTTCCGCACCCTGAACCTGCGGTTTTCGCACTGGAAACCCGCCGCCAGCGGGATCTTTGCGGTGCTGGTGCATGGCCTTGACGGCCAGCCGGTGCCCGGTGTGGCGAACCTGGGCATCCGCCCCTCGCTCGACCCGAACGACGTCAACGGCGGCCGCGTGCTGCTGGAAACCCACTGCCTGGACTGGCCCGCCCACCTCGGACCCGAGGGAGCGTACGGTAAAATCATCCGCGTGGACCTGCTGCACAAACTGCACGATGAATTGAAGTACGCCAGTCTCGACGCCCTGACCACGGGCATCGCGAAGGACTGCGACGACGCACGCGCCCATTTCGCGTCGATGCACGCGGAAACCCACCGCCAGACCACGCGCGACCGAATTTAGACGATCTGTCTGCCCGGTCGCCGCCCCCATCCAAGCTCAGGGCGAACGGCTTCCCCCGTCTTACGCACCCCGACATCCCGTCCGGGCCGAGCTTGTCGAAGCCTTCACGAAGTTCCTGTCATGACCGACGCCAAAACCGACTACCGCGCCACCCTGAACCTGCCCGACACCCCCTTCCCCATGCGCGGCGACCTGCCCAAGCGCGAGCCGGGCTGGGTCGAGGACTGGAACGAGGGCGGCCTGTACAAGCGCCTGCGCGACGCGCGCCACGGCGCGCCCCTGTTCGTGCTGCACGACGGCCCGCCCTATGCCAACGGCAAGCTGCACATCGGCCACGCGCTGAACAAGGTGCTCAAGGACATGATCGTCAAGAGTCGCCAGCTGGCCGGCTTCGACGCACAGTACATCCCTGGCTGGGACTGCCACGGCCTGCCGATCGAGAACGCCATCGAGAAGCTGCACGGGCGCAATCTCAGCCGCGACGACATGCAGGCCAAGAGCCGCGCCTACGCCACCGAGCAGATCGAGCAGCAACGCACGGACTTCAAGCGCCTGGGCGTGCTCGGCGACTGGGAACGTCCCTACCGCACCATGGACCCGGCCAACGAGGCCGGCCAGATCCGCGCCTTCAAGCGCGTGATCGAACGCGGCTTCGTCTACCGCGGCCTCAAGCCCGTGTACTGGTGCTTCGATTGCGGCTCCTCGCTGGCCGAGTTCGAGATCGAGTACGCCGACAAGAAGAGCGACACGCTGGACGTGGCGTTCGAGACCGACGATGCCGCCCGGCTCGCCGCGGCCTTCGGTTTGTCCAGCCTGCCCACCGGCAAGAGCGCCTTCGCCGTCATCTGGACCACCACCGCCTGGACGATTCCCGCCAACCAGGCGCTCAACGCCCACCCGGAACTCACCTACGCCCTGGTCGACACGCCCATGGGCTGCCTGGTTCTGGCCGAGACGCTGGTGGAGAAATGCCTGGAACGCTTCGGCCTGCAAGGCACGGTGCTGGCCACGGCCAGCGGCGACAGGCTCAGCGGCCTGGCGTTCCGCCATCCGCTGTACGACGTGGACCCCGGTTACCGCCGCCTCTCGCCGGTCTACCTGGCCGACTACGTCAGCGACGCGGACGGTACCGGCATCGTGCACTCGGCGCCGGCCTACGGCGTGGATGACTTCAACTCCTGCGTCGCGCACGGCCTGAAGTACGACGACATCCTCAACCCGGTGCAGGGCAACGGCGCCTACGCGGCCGACTTCCCGCTGTTCGGCGGCCTGCACATCTGGAAGGCCGTGCCGGTCATCCTCGAAGCGCTGAAGAACGCCGGCCGCCTGCTGGCCACGCAGGCCATCACGCACAGCTACCCGCACTGCTGGCGCCACAAGACGCCCGTGATCTACCGCGCGGCCGCGCAGTGGTTCGTGCGCATGGACGAGGGCGAGGGCGTGTTCACCAAGGACAAGGCGCCCAAGACCCTGCGCCAGCTCGCGCTCGACGCCATCGCCCACACCCACTTCTACCCGGAAAACGGACAAGCCCGCCTGCGCGACATGATCGCCAACCGGCCCGACTGGTGCATCTCGCGCCAGCGCAGCTGGGGCGTGCCGGTGCCGTTTTTCCTGCACAAGGATTCGGGCGAGCTGCATCCCGACACCATGGCCATCCTGGACCGGGCCGCCGACATCGTGGAAAAAGGCGGCATCGAGGCCTGGAGCCGCGTGAGCGCCGACGACATCCTGGGCGCCGAAGATGCCGCGCACTACAGCAAGAGCACCGACATCCTCGAAGTCTGGTTTGACTCCGGTTCGACCTTCTGGCACGTGCTGCGCGGCAGCCACGCCCACGCCTACCCCAACGGCGCCTTCCACGCCAGCGGCCCCGAGGCCGACCTGTACCTCGAAGGCCACGACCAGCACCGTGGCTGGTTCCACAGCTCGCTGCTGCTGGGCTGCGCGCTCTATGACCGTGCGCCCTACAAGGGCCTGCTGACCCACGGCTTCGCCACCGACGGCCAGGGCCGCAAGATGAGCAAATCGCTGGGCAACACGGTCGAACCCCAGAGCGTGACCAGCAAGCTCGGCGCCGAGATCGTGCGCCTGTGGGTGGCCAGCACCGACTACTCGGGCGACCTGAATATCGACGACAAGATCCTGGCCCGCGTGGTCGATGCCTACCGCCGCATCCGCAACACGCTGCGTTTCCTCATGGCCAACGTGTCGGACTTCAATCCCGCCACCGACGCCGTGCCGCTGGACCAGATGCTCGAGATCGACCGCTACGCGCTGGCGCGCGCCGCCGAACTGCAGGCCGAGATCCTGCGCCACTTCGACGTCTACGAGTTCCACCCGGTGGTGAGCAAGCTGCAGGTGTACTGCTCGGAAGACCTCGGCGCCTTCTATCTCGACATCCTCAAGGACCGCCTCTACACGACGGCACCCGGGAGCCTGTCTCGGCGCTCGGCGCAGACCGCGCTGTGGCAGATCACCCAGGCCATGCTGCGCTGGATGGCGCCCTTCCTGAGCTTCACCGCCGAGGAGGCCTGGGCCGTGTTCGCCGCGGACAAGACCCAAGGCTCGATCTTCTTCGAAAACTTCTGGCCTTTCCCGACCCCTCAGGAAGGCCTGATCGCCAAATGGTCGCGGCTGCGCGAGATCCGCGACGTGGCGAACAAGGAGATCGAGGACCTGCGCACGGCCGGCCAGGTCGGCGCCTCGCTGCAAGCCACGCTGGCCATCACCGCCGGCGCCGACGACGCCGCGCTGCTGCGCTCGCTCGGGGATGACCTGAAGTTCGTCACCATCACCTCGACCGCCACGGTGCTCGACGGCGACACGCTCCAGGTCACGGTCACACCCAGCGCTTCGCCCAAATGCGAGCGCTGCTGGCACTACCGCGACGACGTGGGCCACGACCCAGCCCACCCGACGGTCTGCGGCCGTTGCACCAGCAACCTGTTTGGTGCCGGCGAAGACCGGAAGCACGCCTAAATGGCCCGCGGCAAGTCTTCCCTGGTGCGCTCGTCCGGCAACGGCAGCATGCTGCCCTGGCTGGGCCTGGCGCTCATCCTGCTGATCGCCGACCAGTTCACCAAGGTGCTGATCCTGGGCTACTACCAGCTCGGCGACAGCACCCACGTGACCAGCTTTTTCAATATCGTGCGCGTGCACAACCTGGGCGCCGCGTTCTCGTTCCTGGCTTCGGCCGGAGGCTGGCAGCGCTGGTTCTTCACCGCCCTGGGCGTGGGCGCGGCGCTGTTCATCGTGTGGATGCTCAAGTCCCACGGCGGGCAAAAGCTGTTTTCCTTC